>NZ_SMLC01000025.1 GCF_004349245.1 Actinomadura sp. 6K520
CAAGACGTGTATAAGAGACAGCCATCCTGACGCCTCCACGCCCCCTCCACCCCACACCGGCGTCAAGACGGGCGATCACCGCTCACACTCAAACGGCCAGCGAGCGAATGCCATGTGGCACTAAGCGACCTGCCAAGCGGAGTCGGCCTCCCCGCAACGACAGAATGCACGTGTGGAGCGCTTCGAGACGGCAAGCATGCAGCTCATCCCAGGACAGCTGATCCGGGCCAAGGGTTCTCAGCCATCACCCCTGGGGCGTGATCACAGAAATTGTCGGTCATCCTGGCGTGGGATCGTCAATCGACATGATCGAGCAGTTCGGCGCCACGCACCGAGGAGACGACCTGCAAGCGGCGTATCCACCGGTCGGCGCTGAGATCGACGCCGTGGTTGAGCAGACGCGCAGGTTCTCTGTCCCGGCATGGGTGAGAACTCCGCCAGCGACCGGACGGCCCGGCGAGGCCGCATCGTCCTCACCAAGCTAGAGCAGTACCGAGACATCCCCGCGGTCCGCAAGGTACTCGACACGCACGCGGCCTGAGGGCCGTTCCAGCAGTTCAGCCCTTACTCGGCAGGAGCGACGCCCACGGGACAGCTCAAGCCGGTTCCGCCGATGCCGCAGTAGCCGCCTGGGTTCTTGTGGAGGTACTGCTGGTGGTAGTGCTCGGCGTAGTAGAAGTCGGTGGCCTTGGTTATCTGGGTGGTTATGGGGCCGTGGCCGGCGGTGGTGAGGACGTCTTGGTAGGCGTCGCGGGAGGCTTCGGCGGCCTTTTGTTCCAGGTCGGTTCTGTAGAAGACGGCTGAGCGGTACTGGGTGCCGACGTCGTTGCCCTGGCGCATGCCCTGGGTCGGGTCGTGGGCTTCCCAGAAGATGCGGAGCAGGTCTTCGTAGGTGATTTTCGCGGGGTCGTAGACGACGCGGACGGTTTCGGTGTGGCCCGTCTGGCCGCTGCAGACCTCTTCGTAGGTGGGGTTCGGGGTGTAGCCGCCCTCGTAGCCGGCGGCGGTGGAGATGACGCCGGGGGTCTGCCAGAACTTGCGTTCGGCGCCCCAGAAGCAGCCGAGGGCGAACTCGGCGATCTGGGCGCCCTCCGGGTAGGGGGGTGCGAGGGGGGCGTCGAGGACCTCGTGGCGCGGTGGTACCGGGATGGGCTCGTCCCTGCCGGGGAGTGCCTTCTCCGGAGAGACCATCTGGGTCTTCGCAAAGCCGAACATGCCTCCAGGTTAGCTCGCCGGGGGAAGTGATGTCCGGGAGCAGGTTGGGCCCTTTGGGGTGTTTCGGGCGGCTGGAGGCGTCCTCACCCCGACTTTACGCGTGAGGTGGGGGTTCGGGTACGGGGCTTGGGTCAGGCGTGGCGCGCAAGGCCCTGATGTAGGCCAGTTGATCGATATTTCGGCAGTTCAAATGGTCAATCCATCGAACTGGTAATCGATTCTGAGAGTACCGACAGAGGTCGAACGATCAGTCAAATCGACTCCGACTTTTACGACGCATTGCTTGTGAAGTGAGGTATGTCACGCGCAGATCGTCATATTTCCTACCAAGAGGATGCTTGTTTTCGTTAAATGATCATGTGATACTCCCCTCGAACCCGGCAAGTCCCGACAAACCTCCTAAACCGCCCGTTCATCAATGCTCTCGGGTCTCCCGCCGCCCGGACCGCTTACGTCACAACGTCAAAGGGGTCGAAAGATGGCCATCGATGTCGGCACCCGGTCCGCCCGTAAAGCACCGATGTTGTCGTTCCGGCACGTCAGGAAGGTGCTAAGGGAGCCATTGGAGACGTTCGAGCGGCTCGGGCAGGAGGCGAACGGGGAGATCACAAGGGTGAATCTCGGGGTGTCCAGACCCTATCTGTTGACCCGGCCAGAGCACGTCCAGCACGTGCTGCGGGACAACGCCGCTAACTATCCGCGCGAGGGGATGATGTGGAAGCCGCTCACCCGGCTGGTCGGGGAGATCGCGGGTGAGGGGTCCGAATGGGCGCTCAACCGGGGCATCTTCCAGCGCCTGCTGTCGGGGCCGAACATCGCCTCGGTCACCGACGAGATGGCGCGTACGATCGCCGAGGGTGTCGGGCATTTGGCCGAGCGCGCCGGCGGGGACCCTGTGGACTCCCAGGCCGAGATGACCCGCATCGTGCAGCGCGCCATCATCCGCATCTTCTTCGGCGGCCGGATCTCCCTCACCGAGGCCGACCACCTGGCCGACGCGATCAGGACCGCGACCAGGTCGATCGGGTTCCGGATGCTGCTGCCGTTCGTCCCGCTGTCGGTCCCGCTGCCGGGCGACCGGTCGTTCAAGTCCGCGGTCCGGGCGGTGGACGAGGTCATCTTCCCGCTGGTCGAGGAGGCGCGCCGGGGCGAGGCCAAGGAGCGCGACATCGTCTCCATGCTGATCGAGACCAAGGACGAGCAGGGCCGCAGCCTCAACGACCAGCAGGTCCGCGACGGCGTGGTGGCGATGTTCACCGCCGGGACGGAGACGACCGCGACGGCCCTGACCTGGTTGTGGGTGGTGCTCGACTCGCATCCGGAGATAGCGGACAGGGTCTACTCCGAGATCGACGAGGTGCTCGGAACGGAGGCGCCGGGCAGGTCGCATCTGCCGGAGCTCCGCTACACCAAGATGGTCATCCAGGAGTTGCTCCGGGTGTACTCCGTCGGGTGGGTCATCCCCCGCACCTCCGTCGCCGACGACGTCATCGACGGGGTCAAGATCAAGGGCGGCAGCACGATCCTGATCAGTCCCTACCTCACCCATCGGCTCCACGACGTTTGGCCGCATCCCGAGGTCTTCGACCCTGAGCGGTTCTCCCACAGCCGGTCGAAGGGCCGCCACCGGTTCGCCTACATGGCGTTCGGCGCGGGTGCCCACCAGTGCGTGGGGACGCTCTTCTTCACCGTTGAAGCCCAGCTGATCGCCTCAACGCTGCTCCAGCGCTTCCGTCCCGTGGTGCGGAACGAGAACCCGATCAAGCCGCAGGTGAGACTCACGTTGATCCCGAAAGAGCAGGTGCAGATCGTCCTCGAGCCGGTGGGCCGGAGTTGAGGGCGCTGGAGGTCCCCGCAGCGGGGGATGAGATCCAGCGGGCATTGGAAGCGGGTAGGACCACCGCACTGGCGGCGGACTGCCAGCGCGACCTGCAGAAATGGGCAGAGTCCTACCCCGTTCTGTTCTCCGCACGGCCCTTCGACGCCCGGCTGTACAGCACGGTCGCCCTGGCCAACGCGTTCGGCGCGCCCTGGGAGTCCCCGGACCGGCTGCGCATCGCCGTCCGCGCGTCCCTGTGGGTGTTCGCCGCCGACTGGGTCGTGGACTACATCGCCAAGACGCGCGACGAGATCGACACGGTGGTGCGGGAATGCATGGCGGTACCGGACGGAACGGCACCCGTCGCGGAAGATACCGCGCCCGCAGCCGAACTCGCCCGGTGCCTGGCCGGTATCCAGGCCGACATCGCGACGGTGCCGGCGTTCAAGGCGCACGAGCCGGTGTGGCGCGAGCAGCTCCGGCGCTACCTGACCGCGATGGCCCAGGAGTGGGAGTGGAAGACCGCCGGCGCCCACCGGGACACCGGCGGGCTTACGTTCGAGCGGTACCTGGCCAATGCCGACAACTTCGGGTCATCGCTGGTCAACATCGGTCACTGGATCTTCACGGGCGACCGGGCCACGCTCGCTCACCTCGAAGCGCTGTGGAAGGTCAGCGCGGAGGTGCAACGCGTCCTGCGCCTTCTCAACGACCTCGCCACCTATGAGCGGGACGTCACCTGGGGCGACATCAACTCGCTGATGCTCGGCGTGGATCGTGCCACGGTCACCGGCCGTATCACCGCGATCGTCAACGAGTGCCGCGAACTGCTCCGCCCGCTCCGGGACACGTGCCCCACCGAAGCCACTTATCTCGAACGGCAGATCGGCTACAGCACCGGCTTCTACGGAATCACGGACTACTGGGGGCCCCTATGACCGTGGACGACCGTGCCGTGGCCGACCTGGCGCCCGCCGATCACGGGACGCAGGCTGACGAACTGGTGAGCGGGCTCCTCCGCGAGCCATGGGGGCAGGTCTCGCCATCGATCTACGAGACCGCGCGGCTCGTGGCCCTCGCCCCCTGGCTCGGCGGGCACGCGCGGCGCGTGACCTACCTCCTGGACTCCCAGCGGCCGGACGGCGGCTGGGGCGGGCCAGGGGGATACGCGCTCGTCCCGACGCTGAGCGCGGCCGACGCGCTCCTCGCCGTGCTGCGGCGGCCGCCGAACAGTACCGGCCACGCGGTTCTGGCACGTTCCGCCGACCGTGCGCTCGGAATGCTCACTGAGCTGATCCCGGCGCTCGGCGAGGACGGCATCCCGGACATGCCCGCGGTCGAGCTGATCACCGCCTCGCTCGTCGGCTCGGTCGGCGAGCACCTACGGGCCTTGCGGGACGCGCCACCCGCGGATCTCGGGCCCTGGCCGGACCGGCCGCCGCCCTCCCTGCCCGCCGGCATGGACCGCCGAAGGCTGGACCATATGCTCGCCGCGCTGGACGCGGGCCTCGTCCTGCCCGACAAGCTGTTCCACGCGCTGGAAACGGCGGGCCCGGCCGCGTCCCGCGCCATCGGCGTCCCTCCCACCCCGACGGGGACGATCGGCGCGTCACCGGCCGCCACTGCCGCGTGGCTCGGGGAGCGGGGGCCGCGCGAGCCCGACGCCCCGGCGCGCCGGTTCCTCGAGTCGGTCGTGACCCGCCATGACGGGCCCGTTCCGTGCGGCATCCCCATCACGGTGTTCGAGCGCTCCTGGGTGATCAGCACGTTGCTGCGCGCGGGCCTTTCCCCCGCCGTGCCGGCGGAGATGGTGGCGGACCTGTCCGCCGCCGTCGGCCCGGACGGCACCCCGGCCGCCGCCGGCCTGCCCGCCGACGCCGACACCACCGCGGTGACGCTCTACACGCTGTCGCTTCTCGGGGCCGGCCGGACGCCGGACGCTCTGTGGCGGTACGAGACCGACTCTCATTTCTGTACATGGCCCGGCGAGGACGGCTATTCGGCCAGCGTGAACGCGCACGCCCTCGACGCATTCGGGCAATATCTCAGGGACGCCCGCAGGAACCCGTCCACCGAAAATCCGCGGATCGTTCACCGCTGCGCTGCGACAGTAAGAAAACTCACATCCTGGCTTCAAGATCAACAACACGGGGACGGCAGCTGGCACGACAGGTGGCATGTGTCGCCCTATTACGCGACGGCATGTAGCGCGCTGGCGCTTTCCGAGTTCGGCGGCGAGCGGGCGCGGCCGGCGGTCGCCCGGTCGGTCCGCTGGGTGCTGGCAACGCAGCGTCCGGACGGCTCGTGGGGCACCTGGCACGGCACCGCCGAAGAAACGGCGTACGCACTCCAGATACTGATGCTCGTCCGGGTTCCGGCCGGGCACGCGATCGAACGAGCGGTGGCGGACGGCTCCCGGAGTCTGCGTCGCGCCGCCGGGAGCGCGCCGCGCCCGGCGCTTTGGCATGACAAAGATCTCTATCTGCCCACGGCAGTGGTCGAGGCCGCAATCCTCGCGGCGCTTCACCTCGTCGATCGCAAGGTGCCGCCGCAGTTGGACAGGTCACACTGACCTTACGAAAGCCGCAAAACCACCAAACCAGGACATCGCGCCTGCTGTGGGCATTCACCTTGAGTCGTTATGTCGGCGTTGCTAAAGTTCTTCCCAGCCCGGAACGCTAGCCTGTTTCGGTCACGCCCCCCGCGAGTCGGGTGCTTTGGCCCCGCCGGCCCCCTGGAAACGTCCGGGAGGCTTTCTATTTTCCTGGACAGGTAAAATGCGCTTGCGTAATTCACGTGTGCGGCTCAAGGTCACGGCGCTTCTGCTGTCGCTCGTAGCACTCTGGGGATTCGCCGCGTGGGTCACGCTGCGGGACGGGTTGAACCTCCTCTCGCTCAGCACGCTCGACACGAACACCGGGCGCCCCGGTTCCGACCTGATCACGTCCCTGCAGAACGAACGCCGTGCCACCTTGGTGTACCTGGGCCGTCCGAATCCCCAGCAGCGTGCCGCACTTGACGCACAGCGCGCACGCACCGACAAGACGGTGAAGCGGTTCCGCGAACTCGCGAGCGGCGACAACGTGAAAAGGGCATCGAGCGATGTCGGCTGGAAGCGCATCACGGAGACGCTCGACCAGCTCGACACCCTCGAGCACGGGCGCAGTGCCATCGACGCCGGGACGGATCGCGCGCAGGCGGCGCAGCCCTACAACGCCCTCATCGACTCCACGTTCCGCGTCTTCCGCGCCAGCGCCGGCCTCAACGAGGACGACATCGCCCGCGACAGCGCCACCCTCATCGACCTGACCCGGGCCAGGGAGGTGCTCTCCCGCGAGGACGCCCTGCTCGCCGGTGCCTTGGCGGCTGGCCGCCTCACCGGCGCGGAGGCGGTCGAGTTCACCCGGCTCGTCGGCGCGCAGCGATTCTTCTTCGACGAGGCGGTCGCCGAACTGCCGGACTCCGACCGCGCCGGCTACGAGCGGTACCTCGCGAGCGAGGAGTACCAGCGGTTCGCGTACCTTGAGGACCAGGTAATCCAGAAGTCGCGCACGGCCGCGAAGCCGCCGATCAGCGCGGCCGACTGGAAGTCTGCCGTGGAGCCCGTCATGGAGGGGCACGACAAGCTCGTCCTGGAAGGCGGCGACCGGATCGTCGAGCGCGCCGCGCCGGTCGCGACCGGCGTGATCATCCGGCTGGCGCTGGCCGGTGGTCTCGGACTGCTGGCGGTCATCGCGTCCATCATCGTGTCGATCACCACGGCCCGCGCCCTCGTGCGGCAGCTCGAACGGCTGCGCGCCGCCGCGTGGGAGCTGGCCGAGCAGCGGCTGCCCAGCGTGGTCGAGCGGCTGGGGCACGGCGAGAAGGTGGACGTGGCCGCCGAGGCCCCCGAGCTGCGGTTCGGTGACGACGAGATCGGCCAGGTAGGCAAGGCGTTCAACCAGGTCCAGCGGACCGCGCTGGCCACCGCCGTCGAGCAGGCCGAGTTGCGGCGCGGCATCCGGGACGTCCTGCTCAGCCTGGCCCGGCGCACCCAGACCCTCGTGCATCGGCAGCTCACCATGCTGGACACCATGGAGCGGCGCCGCGACATCGAGGTCAAGGAGCTGGAGGAGCTGTTCCGGCTCGACCACCTCGCGACCCGCATGCGGCGCAACGCCGAGAACCTCATCGTGCTGTCCGGCGCGCTGCCCGCCCGCGGGTGGCGCAACTCCGTCCCGATGGTGGACGTCGTCCGCGCCGCGGTCGGCGAGGTCGAGGACTACACCCGCGTCACCGTCCTGCCGTTCGGCCCGGTCGAGCTGGCCGGACGCGCCGTCGGCGACGTCACCCACCTGCTCGCCGAGCTGATCGAGAACGCCGTGTCGTTCTCCCCGCCCGACACCGTCGTGCAGGTCGGCGGGCACCTCGTCGCCAGCGGCTTCGCCATCGACATCGAGGACCGCGGGCTCGGCATGACCGACGACAAGCTCGCCGAGATCAACGAGCGGATCGCCGACCCGCCCGACTTCAACCTGCAAAGCTCCGTGCAGCTCGGCCTGTTCGTGGTCAGCAAGCTCGCCGAGCGGTACAACGTGCAGGTCTCGCTGAAGCGCTCCGCCTACGGCGGCACGACCGCCGTGGTCGTCATCCCCCGGGACCTGATCGCCGAGCCGAGCTCGGCGCCCGTCGAGGCCGGCGCCACCACGCGGAACGGCCTGGAGGTCCGCCGTCCGGCCGCGGCCGGCGCGTCCGCGGCCGGGCGGCCGGCGGCGCAGGGTGCCGACCGCCAGGCGGCCGGCACCAGGTCGTCCGGGGCGACGGCGACGCTGTCCCCGTCGTCCACCGGCCCGCAGTCCACCGGACCCGCGCTCGTGGCCGTGCCGCCGCCCGCGTCCGAGCCGGACGGCGGCGACGCACCGGACGGCGGCGCCGCGGACCGCGCACGCTCCCAGGAGGGCGCCGCCCCCGAAGACGGCGGTGAATCCGCAACCACCGAGCCGGAGGATCAGCCACCCGTGCCCGATATCTCCACCACACCGTCCGGTCTGCCCGTCCGGGTGCCCCAGGCGAACCTGGCCGAGCCCCTGCGGGCGGGCGAATCCACCGCCGAGGAGCAGGAGGAGGAGGAGGTGGCGGACCCCGGCCGCTCTCCCGAGGAGATCCAGCGGATCATGGGTTCCTACCAGCGGGGCACCAGGCAGGGCCGCTCTGCCGCGGCCCAGGCGGAACGGCAGGAAAGGCGCGAGAACGCAGCGGAAGGCGAGGAAGATCAGTGACGCAGAAGACCGGTTCGAGCTCCGATCTGGGCTGGCTGCTGGACGATCTGGTCCACCGGCTGCCGCACACCCGCAGTGCCGTGGTGCTGTCGGCGGACGGCCTGCTGATGGCGTCCTCCGAAGGCGTGACCCAGGATGACGGGGAGCATCTGGCCGCCGTCGCCGCCGGCATCCAGAGCCTCGCCAAGGGCGCGGGCGTCCGCTTCGGCGGCGGCCCCGTCCGGCAGACGATCATCGAGATGCAGTCGGCGTTCATGCTGGTGACGGTGGCGGGCAAGGGCGCCTGCCTCGCCGTGCTCGCCGAGGAGGACGCCGACGTCGGCCTCATCGCCTACGAGATGGCGATGCTCGTCACGGCCATGGGCCACCACCTCACCTCCCCGGCCCGGTCGGAGTCGGGCGCCGAGGGAGCGGCGACATGATGCCCCCCGAGGATCCGCAGGACCACTGGCCGGACGACACGGTGCCCCCCGCCGCCCGCGGCCGGCTGCTCGACGAGCAGGCCGGCCCGATGGTGCGGCCCTACGTGATGACCAGCGGCCGCATCGAGCCGACCCGCGGCGAGTTCGACCTCATCACCCTCGTGGTGGCGGTCGGCCCCGAGCCGGAGGGCGCGATCGGCCTCGGGCCGGAGCACCTGTCCATCATCCGGCTCTGCCAGTCGGTCATGTCGGTGGCGGAGATCACCGGCCACCTCGACCTTCCCGTCGCGACCGTGCGGGTGATGCTCGGCGACCTGCTCGACAAGGGGTTCGTCTCGATGCAGGAACCGGAACCCGAAGCGGACATGCACGACATCAGGCTCTACAAGGCGGTGATCGATGGTCTCCGGGCCCTCTAGCGCCGGGGGCGGACGGCACGGCGTGCGCGCCCGCAGGCTCCCCACGGCGGTCAAGATCGTGATCGCGGGCGGATTCGGCGTCGGCAAGACCACGATGGTCGCCACGGTGTCCGAGACCCGGCCGCTGCGCACCGAGGAGGTCCTCACCGACAAGAGCGTCGGCGTCGACGACATCTCCGGTGTGGAGCGCAAGGACACCACCACCGTCGCGATGGACTTCGGCCGCATCACGATGAAGGAGGACTACGTCCTCTACCTCTTCGGCACACCGGGCCAGGAACGCTTCTGGTTCATGTGGGACGAGGTCTCCCTCGGCGCCCTCGGCGCCGTCGTCCTCGCCGACACCCGCCGCCTGTCCGACTGCTTCCCGTCGGTCGACTACTTCGAGCGCCGCAACACCCCGTTCGTCGTCGCGGTCAACTGCTTCGAGGGCGCCAAGCGCTACGACCTGGCGGAGATCCAGATGGCCCTCAACCTGGGCCCCAAGGTCCCCGTCATGCTGTGCGACGCCCGCGACCTCGCCTCCTGCAAGCAGGTCCTCATCGACCTGGTCCTGCACGCCATGAAGGTCCGCGGCCTGTCCGAAGAACCCGAACCCCAGAAGGCGTAAGAGAACGAAGCGAGGCCGTGTGCCCGCCGACTGACATCGGCGGGCACACGGCCTCGCGCAGTAGATGCGGGGGCCTCGCCGCAGCGGGACTAACCGGTTCTCGACACTACGTAGTCGCAGAGGCCGGTGAAGGCGTCGCGGGCGGGGATCTCGGGGAGGGTGAGGAGTTCGGCGCGGGCGTCCTCGGCCCAGCGGCGCAGGTCGGCGCGGGCGCGGTCCATGGCCGGATGGGCGCGGAGGAGGGCGAGGGCCTCGGCGTGGCGGGCGTCGTCCTCGGAGAGGTCCTGGACGAGGAGCTCGCGGAGGCGGGCGTCGTCCGGGCCGGAGCCGATGCCGCCGAGGACGTGGTGGATCGGGAGGGTGCGGATGCCCTCGCGCAGGTCGGTGCCGGGCGTCTTGCCGGACTCCTCGGCCTCGGAGGCGATGTCGAGGATGTCGTCGGAGAGCTGGAAGGCCACGCCGATCTTCTCGCACGCCGAGGTGATGGTGTGCACCACGTGGGAGGAGGCGCCGGAGAGCAGGGCGCCGAAGTGGCCGGAGACGGCGATGAGGGACGCCGTCTTGTCGGCGACGACCTGCAGGTAGTGCTTGAGGGGGTCGTCGTCCGGGCGGGGGCCCACGGTCTCCTGCATCTGGCCGCGGACGAGGCGGCCGAACGCGCGGGCCTGCACCCGGACGGCCTCGGGGCCGAGGTCGGCCAGCAGGTCGGACGCGCGGGCGAACAGGTAGTCGCCGGTGAGGATGGCGACCGTGTTGGTCCAGCGCTGGTTGGCCGACTCCTGGCCGCGGCGGACGGTCGCCTCGTCCATGACGTCGTCGTGGTAGAGGGTGCCGAGGTGGGTGAGCTCGACGACGACCGCCGCGGGGACGACGCCGGGCGCCGCCGGGTCGCCGAAGTGGGAGGCCAGCAGTACCAGCATCGGCCGGAACCGCTTGCCGCCCGCCTCGACCAGGTGCTGGGACGCCTCGGTGAGCAGCGCGTCGTCGCCGCGGACGCACTCCATCAGCATTTCCTCGACGGTGCCGAGGCGGCGCCTGGCGTCGGCCGCCAGGGCGGCGTCGACGGGAAGCCCGAACGGGCCGGTCTCCGCTACGGCCGGCCCGCCGGACTTCTCAGCAGATGGGTGGCTCACCCAAGACTCCCTACCGGACGAACATGTCGGTCGTGGCTTGTCCCGCAAGGTCCAGAATGGGTTGTGGGAGTACGCCGAGTACCACAGTAGCCGTCAGGCCGAGCGCGACCGCGACCGCGGTCGCCGGCCCGGCCACCACGACCGGGCCGTCCGGGTCCGGATCGCTGAAGAACATGAGGACGATCACCCGGACGTAGAAGAACGCCGCGATGGCGGAGGCGATCACGGCGACGATGACCAGCGGGGTCGCGCCCTCCTCGACCGCCGCCTTGAACACCGCGAACTTCCCGGTGAAACCGCTGGTCAGCGGGATTCCGGCGAACGCCAGCAGGAAGAAGGCGAACGTTCCGGCGACGACCGGGGAGCGCTTGCCGAGCCCCGCCCAGCGCGACAGGTGGCCGGCCTCGCCGCCCGCGTCCCGCACCATCGTGACGACGGCGAACGCGCCGACCGAGGCGAACCCGTAGGCGAGCAGGTAGAACAGGGTGCTCGACAGGCCGTTCGGCGACGTGGCGATCACACCGAGGAGCAGGAACCCCGCGTGCGCGACCGAGGAGTAGGCCAGCATCCGCTTGATGTCGGTCTGCGTGATCGCGACGATCGACCCGACGACCATTGTGAGAATGGCCACAGCCCACATGAACGGCCGCCAGTCCCACTCCAGCGTCTCGAACGCGACGTAGTAGACGCGGACGATCGCGCCGAACGCGGACACGACGGTGCACGACGCCATCAGCGCCGTGATCGGCGTGGGGGCGCCCTGGTAGACGTCCGGCTTCCACATGTGGAACGGGACGCCGCCGAGCTTGAACAGCAGCCCGACCGACAGCAGCGCGACGCCCGCGAGCAGCAGGCTCTCGTTGCCCGCGTCCCTGCCGATCTGCGCGGCGATGTCCGACAGGCGCACCGACCCGGCGTACCCGTACAGCAGCGCGATCCCGTACAGGAAGAACGCCGAGGAGAACGCGCCCAGCAGGAAGTACTTGACCGCGGCCTCCTGCGAGAGGAGGCGCCTGCGGCGGGCGAGCCCGCACAGCAGGTACAGCGGCAGCGACAGCACCTCCAGCGCCACGAACATCGTGAGCAGGTCGTTCGACGCCGGGAACATGATCATGCCGCCGACGGCGAACATCATCAGCGGGTACACCTCGGTCTGCACGGCCCCCGCCTCGGCGGTGCGCTGCTCCGCCTCGCTGCCCGGCAGGGCGGACGCCTGCGCGGCGAAGTGCCCCTCGACGGCGCCGCCCGCCCGGCCGCTGCCGCGGTCGGCGATCAGCAGGAGGCTGACCAGCGCCAGCACCAGGATGGTGCCCTGCAGGAACAGGGTCGGGCCGTCCACGCCGAGGGCGCCCTCGGCGGCGACGCTGTGCGGGTTCTCGCGCCAGCCCAGCA
The DNA here is from genome assembly GCF_004349245.1 of Actinomadura sp. 6K520. Classification (GTDB taxonomy): domain Bacteria; phylum Actinomycetota; class Actinomycetes; order Streptosporangiales; family Streptosporangiaceae; genus Spirillospora. The sequence continues at coordinate 12,269 of NZ_SMLC01000025.1, forward strand.
CGATCGTCCACCCGAAGGCGCCGGCGAGGCCGAGGAACGCGATCGGCACCTGGACGAAGTAGCGCGAGCGGCGTCCGACGAACGCCTCGACGACGACGCCGAGGATGGCCGCGCCGAAGACCAGCAGCATCGGGGCGACCTGCCCGTACTCGATGTGCGGCGCGGGGATGTCACCCCCCTGCGCGAGGACCGCGCTCACGTGACTGCTGGGGCTCATGGACGGGCTCCGTTCTCGGCGACGTTACCGGTGATGTCCGGCGCCGGGTCCCGCTGGTCGACCCGGGCCAGCGTCTCGTTCACCGAAGGGTTGATCACGTGCAGTACCGGCTGCGGGAAGAAGCCCATCGCCACGATGATCGCGAGGATCGGCGCGATGACCCACTTCTCCCGCACGGACAGGTCCTTCAGGCCCGCGACGGCGGGCACGGCCGGGCCGCCCATGGTCCGCTGGTACATCCACAGGATGTAGACGGCGGCGAGCACGACCGCGATGACGGACGCGATCGCGGCCCACTGGTAGCGGCCGTACGTGCCGACGATGACGAGGAACTCCGACACGAACGGCGCCAGGCCGGGCAGCGACAGGCTCGACAGGCCGGCGATGAGGAACGACCCGGCGAGGACGGGCGCCACCTTCTGCATGCCCCCGTAGTCGGCGATCCGCGCCGACCGCCGCCGGACGATCATGAATCCGACGACCAGGAACAGCGCGCCGGTGGCGAACCCGTGGTTCACCATGTACAGCGCCGCGCCCGACTGGGCCTGCGACGTCATCGCGAAGATGCCGAGCACGATGAACCCGAAGTGGGAGATCGACGTGTAGGCGACCAGCCGCTTCATGTCGACCTGCCCGATCGCGAGGACCGCGCCGTAGATGATGCTGGCGACGGCGAACACGATCACGACCGGGGTCGCCCACCGGGCCGCGCCGGGGAACAGCTCCAGGCAGAACCGGAGCATCCCGTACGTGCCGACCTTGTCGAGGACGCCGACGAGCAGCACCAGCGCGGGCGCCGGGGACTGCTGCGCCGCGTCCGGCAGCCAGGTGTGCACCGGCGCCATCGGCGCCTTGATCGCGAACGCGATGAAGAAGCCGAGGAACAGCCACTTCGCCGTCGTCGGGTCGATGTTCAGCCGCGCCAGCTCGGCGAACATGAACGTGCCCTGGCCGAGGCCGCCCTCGGCGGCCGGCTTCGCCGACAGCGGGTAGAGCCAGATGACCGCGACGAGCATCAGCAGCCCGCCGAACAGCGAGTACAGCAGGAACTTCACCGCGGCGTAGGAGCGCTGCGCGCCGCCGTAGGACCCGATGATGAAGTACATCGGGATGAGCAGCGCCTCGAAGAAGACGTAGAAGACGAACACGTCGGTCGCCGCGAAGACGCCGATCATCGTCGCCTCAAGGGACAGCAGCAGCGCGAAGTAGGTCTTCACCGACCGCTTCGGCGGGACGTCCACCCCGCCGGACCGGTCGGCCGCGCCCCACGAGCCGAGGATGACCAGCGGGACGAGGATGACCGACAGCAGGATCAGCGTCAGCGAGACGCCGTCGACGCCGAGCGCCCAGTGGATCCCGAACTCCCTGATCCACCAGTACTTCTCTTCGAACTGGAACCGCGGCCCGCCCGCGTCGAACCCCGCCGCCATGACCCCGGTGAGGGCCGCGACGAGGAGGGACACGCCGAGCGCGACCTGCTTGACCAGTGTCTCCCGTTCGCGCGGGATGAGGCTGACCAGCACCGCGCCCACCACCGGCAGCGCGATGAGGACGCTCAGCCAGGGAAAGTCGCTCATGAAATGTTCACCACCAGGAGCGCGGCCACCACGAGCGCGGCGCCGAAGGTCATCGAAAGGGCGTAGGAGCGGGCGAAGCCGGTCTGGACGCGCCGGAGCCGGCCGGACGTGCCGCCGATGCCGGCGGCGGTGCCGTTGACGAGGCCGTCGACGCCGCGCCCGTCGAACCAGACGGCGAGCCGGGTCAGCCACTGCCCGGGACGCATCAGCAGCGACTCGTTAAGCGCGTCGCCGTAGAGGTCCTTGCGCGCCGCGACCGTGACGAACGAGCCCTTGGGCGCCTCACGCGGCACCTTCCGGCTGCCGTACTGCCGCCACGCGACGGCCACCCCGATCACCATCAGGACGAGGGCGACCGCGCCGGTCTCGGTGATCAGGGCGAAGTGGTGTTCCTTCTCGGGCGCCCCGACGACCGGCTCCAGGAAGTGGGCGAACCCGCCGAGGATGAGGAAACCGCCCGCGGCGAGCGAGCCGACCGCCAGCAGGATCAGCGGGACGGTCATGATCTTGGGCGACTCGTGCGGGTGGACGTCGTCCGCCCAGCGCTTCTCGCCGAAGAACGTCATGAACATCACCCGCGACATGTAGTACGCGGTGATGCCGGCGCCGAGCAGCGCGCACGCGCCGAGGATCGCGCCGGACGTGCCGCCCTTGTCGAACGCCGCCTCGATGATCCCTTCCTTGGTGAACCAGCCGGACAGCCCGGGGAAACCGATGATCGCGAGGTATCCGAGGCCGAACGTGGCGTAGGTGATCATCATGACCGAGCGGAGCCCGCCGTAGTGGCGCATGTTCACGTCGTCCTTCATGCCGTGCATGACGGACCCGGCGCCGAGGAACAGGCCGGCCTTGAAGAAGCCGTGCGCGATGAGGTGCGCGATCGCGAAGACGTATCCGGCCTTGCCGAGCCCGGCGGCCAGCGTCATGTAGCCGATCTGCGACATCGTCGAGCCGGCGAGGGCCTTCTTGATGTCGTCCTTGGCGCACCCGATGATCGCACCGAACAGCAGCGTCGCCGCACCGACGATCGTCACCACGAGCTGCGCGGTCTCCGACATCTCGAAGATCGGCCCGGCGCGGACGATGAGGTACACGCCGGCGGTCACCATCGTGGCGGCGTGGATGAGCGCCGACACCGGGGTCGGGCCCTCCATCGCGTCCAGGAGCCAGGACTGCAGCGGGAGCTGCGCCGACTTGCCGCACGCGCCGAGCAGGAGCAGCAGCCCGATCGCGGTGGCCGTGCCGGTGCTGAGCTGCGACGCCAGCCCCGCGTGCTCGGCGCCGGTGCCGAGCACGGCCCCGTACTCGATGGTGCCGAACGTCGCGAAGATCAGCGCGATCGCGATGATCAGCCCCATGTCGCCGACGCGGTTGACGACGAACGCCTTCTTCGCCGCGGTCGCGGCGGTCGGCTTGTACTGCCAGAACCCGATCAGGAGGTACGAGGCGAGGCCGACGCCCTCCCAGCCGATGAACATGACCAGGAAGTTGTCCCCGAGCACCAGCAGCAGCATCGCCGCGACGAACAGGTTCAGGTACGCGAAGAACCTGCGGCGCTCGGGGTCCTCGGCCATGTAGCCGATGGAGTAGACGTGGATGAGCGAGCCCACCCCGGTGATCAGCAGGACGAAGCTGATGGACAGCGGGTCCACCAGCAGGTCCATGCCGACCTTGAACGCGCCGACGTCGATGAAGTCCCACAGGTGCACGGTGCGCCGCCGCTCGTCGGCGGCGTAGCCGAGCATCTGGGCGAACATCGCGAGGCCCACCGCGAACGAGGCCACCGACATGGCGACACCGAGCAGGTGTCCCCACCGGTCGGTGCGCCTCCCCCCGAGCAGGAGGATCGCGGCGCCCGCGAGCGGGAGCGCTATGAGGAGCCAGGACGCGGCCTGGATGCCTTCCGCTTTCATCCCAGCCTCTCAGTACTTCAGCAGGTTCACGTCGTCGACCGACGCGGATCTGCGGGTCCGGAAGACGGTCATGATGATCGCCAGGCCCACCACGACCTCCGCGGCGGCCACCACCATCACGAAGAAGGCGATGATCTGACCGTCCAGGTTGCCGTGCATGCGGGAGAACGAGATGAACGCCAGGTTCGTCGCGTTCAGCATCAGCTCGACGCACATGAAGACCACGAGCGCGTTGCGGCGCACGAGGACGCCGAGCGCCCCGATGGTGAACAGGATCGCCGAAAGCGCCAGGTAGTGCCCGGGACTCATGAACCAGCCTCGCCTTCACCCTCGTTGCCGCCCGCGGCCCGTGTCCCGGGCTTGGCGGCGCGCGTCTCGGCATCCGCGTCCGCGGCCTCCGCGGTGACGGCCTTGACGTCCCGCACGTTCCGCTCGACCGCCTCCTCCGCGGTCGAACCGTGCAGGTCGGCGTGCCGCTCGGCCGTGTCGACGCGGGCGGCGATGACCGGGTTGACCGACAGCTCCGACGTGGTCCCGTCGGGCAGCAGCGCCGGCATGTCGACGGCGTTGTGCCGCGCGTAGGTGCCGGGGCCGGGCAGCGGCCCGGGGTGGTCGCCGGACAGGAACCGCCGCTTGGACAGGACCTTCTGCGTCGGCTTCTCCCCGATCCGCTCGCGGTGCGCCAGCACCATCGCGCCCAGCGCCGCGGTGATCAGCAGTGCGCTGGTGGCCTCGAACGCGAACACGTACTTGGAGAACAGCAGCCGGGCCAGGCCGACGACGTTGCCCTCGGCGTTGGCCTGCTGCAGGCCCGCCGTGCGGCCGAGCGCCGCGTTCGCGAGCCCGGCGCCGAGCAGGGCGACGAACCCGATCGCGGCGACCGCCGCCCAGAAGCGCTGCCCGCGGATCGTCTCCACCAGCGAGTCGGTGGAGCTGACGCCGACGAGCATCACCACGAACAGGAACAGCATCAGCACCGCGCCGGTGTAGACGATCACCTGCACGAACGCCAGGAACGGGGCGCTCTGGATCGCGTACAGCGCGGCGAGCGACAGCATCACGGTCGCCAGCAGCAGCGCCGAGTGGACCGCCTTCCGCATGAAGACCATGCCGAGGGCGGCGGAGACCGACACGATGGCCAGCAGCCAGAAGAAGAACGGCTCGCCGGCCTGCTTGTCGGCCACCTCCGCCGCGAGGACGGGGGCGCCCGGAATCGCGGAGATCACGCGCTCTCACCCCGCTTGCGGGACTTCTCGCGCTTGACCGCCTGGTCGGCGCTCGCGCGTCCGCCCTCCTCGGACGGCACGGCGGGCGCGGGCTCCTCGGGCTGGAGGCCGAGGCGGTAGTAGTCCTCCTCGGTGTCGCCGAGCCGCATCTCGTGCGGCGGCGGCTCCATGCCCTCGCGCAGCGGTGCGAGCAGCATCTCCTTGGTGTAGATCAGGCTCTCGCGGCTGTCGTCGGCGAGCTCGTACTCGTTGGTCATCGTGAGCGCCCGCGTCGGGCACGCCTCGATGCACAGCCCGCACAGGATGCAGCGCAGGTAGTTGATCTGGTAGATGCGGCCGTACCGCTCACCGGGCGAGTAGCGCTCGTCGGCGGTGTTGTCGGCGCCCTCGACGAAGATCGCGTCGGCGGGGCACGCCCAGGCGCACAGCTCGCAGCCGATGCACTTCTCCAGGCCGTCCGGCCACCGGTTGAGCTGGTGCCGTCCGTGGAAGCGCGGTGCGGTCGGCTTCTTCACCTCGGGGTACTGAACGGTCTCGCTCTTCATGAAAATCTGGTGGAACGAGACCCCGAACCCCTTCACCGGGTTCAGGAAATCAGTTAGTCCCACTGGTGACCTCCTCAGGAGGGGTTCTCGTCTTGGATGCGCCGGCCGGCCCACCTCGGTAGTGGGGCGCGTCCATCGGCGGCACCGGGAAACCGCCGGCCGCGGGGCCGGGCTTCACGCCCTCGTCCGCACCCGGCACGATCTCCTTCTCGTCCTCGCCGCCCCGGAACATCTCCCAGAGCACCGTGGCCACCAGGACCACCGCCGCGGCCACCGCGGCGACGACCACGATCTGCTGCATGTCGTAGCCGTCGTTGCGCAGCGCGCGGATGGTGGCGACGAGCAGGATCCAGCCGAGCGAGAAGGGCATCAGCACCTTCCAGCCGAGCTTCATCAGCTGGTCGTAGCGGACGCGCGGCAGCGTGCCGCGCAGCCAGATGAAGAAGAAGATGAACAGGAACACCTTGGCCAGGAACCACAGGACCGGCCACCAGCCGGTGTTGGCCCCCGCCCACACCGTGGAGATCGGCGCGGGAGCGCGCCAGCCGCCGAGGAACAGCGTGGTGGCGAGCGCCGACAGCGTCGCGAGGTTGATGTACTCCGCGAGGAAGAACATCGCGAACTTCAGCGACGAGTACTCGGTGTGGAAGCCGCCGACCAGCTCGCCCTCGCCCTCGGGCAGGTCGAACGGGATGCGGTTCGACTCGCCCATCATCGTGATCACGTACACGATGAAGGACGGGGCCAGCAGCAGCACGAACCACCGGTCGTGCTGCGCCGCGACGATCTCCGAGGTGGACATCGAGCCCGCGAACATGAACACGGCCACGAACGACAGCGCCATCGCGATCTCGTAGGAGATCACCTGCGCGGAGGAGCGGAGCCCGCCGAGCAGCGAGTACGGCGACATCGACGACCAGCCGGCCAGCACGATCCCGTAGACGCCCATCGACGCCATCGCCAGCACCAGCAGCACCGCGACCGGCAGGTCGGTGACCTGCAGCGGCGTCTGGTGCCCGAAGATCGACACCGTCGGCCCCATCGGGATGATGGCGAACGAGATGAACGCGGGCACCGCGGCCATGACCGGCGCCAGGACGAACACGACCTTGTCGACCTGGCGGGGGACGATGTCCTCCTTCAGGGCGAGCTTCACGCCGTCCGCGAGGCCCTGCAGCAGCCCGAACGGGCCCGCGCGGTTCGGGCCGACGCGCAGCTGCATCCGGCCGATGACGCGGCGCTCGATCCACATCGTCAGCAGCACGGTCACGACGAGGAACGCGAAGACGGCGATGACCTTGCCACCGATCAGCCACCACGGGTCCGAGCCGAAGTCCTCCAGCGTCGGCTCCGCGGCGACCGGCGCCAGGGGCGCCACCGCAGCGAGCGGGCTCATTTGCTCCCTCCAGCGTTCTCGTCGGACGCCGCCGCCGTCGTCGCGCCGGACTCCGCGGCGGTCGCGCCGGTCGCGGACCGGAGCACCCCGCTCGCGATCCCGACCACGCCGCCCGCCGCCGCGCCCAGATCCCGGTACAGCGAGCACCCGGCCGAGTTCGTCGGCAGCCACACCACCCGGTCGGGCAGGTCGGCGGTCACTTCGAGCGGCAGCGTGACCTCGCCGCGCGCCGCCGACACCGTCACCGCCTCGGTGGCGCCGATCTCCGCGGCCGTCGCGGGCGACAGCCGCGCGACCGCGGCCTTCGCGGTGCCCGCGAGGAACGGCTCGCCGTCCTGCAGGCGACCCCGGTCCAGCAGCAGCCGCCACGTCGCCAGCAGCGCCGCACCGCGCTCCGGGCGCGGCGGGAGCGCCTGCGCCACGTCCGGCGCGTCCGGGCGCTCGCCGCGGTAGGCGCCGAGCTCGGTCAGCTCGCGGCGCGCCGCCTCCGGGCCGGGCAGGCCCAGGTGGACGTCCAGCTCGTCGGCGAGGGAGTCCAGCACCCGCAGGTCGGACATCCGCCCGGCGGCCTTGAGCACGACGTCGAAGGAGCGGCCGCGGCCCTCCCAGTCGACGAACGTGCCGGACTTCTCCGCGACGGCCGCGACCGGGAAGACGACGTCGGCGCGGTCGGTGACCGCGCTCGGCCGCTGCTCCAGGCTCACCACGAACGCCGTGGCGTCGAGGGCCCGCAGCATCGCCTCCGGGTCGGGCAGGTCGTAGGGGTCGACGCCGCCGACGAGCAGCGCGCCGCGATCCCCCCGGGCCGCCGACGCGATGATGCCGGCGGTGTCCGCGCCGGGCGCGTCGGGCAGTGCGGCGACGCCCCAGACGCGGGCGACCTCGGCCCGCGCGGCCGGGTCGGCCACCGGGCGGCCGATCGGCAGCAGGCCGGGCAGCGCACCGGCCTCCACCGCGCCGCGCTCCCCGGCCCGGCGCGGCACCCACGCCAGCCGGGCGCCGGTCACCCGCGCCAGCCGGACCGCCGCGGTCAGCGCGCCGGGGCTGGCGGCGAGCCGCTCGCCCACCAGGATCACGGCGCCGGGCGTCTCCAGCAGCAACCGGACGTCGGACCGGTCCGCGTCCCCGATCAGCGAGGCGAGCGTGTCGGCCTCCGCGCCGGGCGCGGTCGGCAGCAGCGTGCCGCCGACCTTGCTCAGCCCGCGGGTCGCGAACGGCGCCGCCGCGTACACCTTCAGCGCGTGCTTGCGGTACGCCTTGCGGAGCCGCAGGAACACGATCGGCGACTCCTCCTCCGGCTCGAAGCCGGCCAGGAGCACCGCGGGCGCCTTCTCCAGGTCGGTGTAGGACACCTCGATCGAGCGTCCCGCGACCGACGAGGCGAGGAAGCGCGCCTCCTCGTCCGACAGCGGCCGGGCCCGGAAGTCGACGTCGTTGCTGCCGAGCGCGATCCGGGCGAACTTGGCGTAGGCGTAGGCGTCCTCAAGGGTGACGCGGCCGCCGGTCAGCACGCCCGCGGAGCCGCGCGCCGCCGCGAGGCCCTCGGCCGCGATGGTGAGCGCCTCCGGCCAGGACGCGGGCTCCAGCACGCCGTCCTCGTTGCGGACCAGCGGGTGCGTGAGCCGGTCCGGCTGCGTCGTGTAGGTGAACGCCCAGCGGCCCTTGTCGCAGTTCCACTCCTCGTTGACCTGCGGGTCGTCCCCGGCCAGCCGCCGGGTGACCTTGCCGCGCCGGTGGTCGGTCCGCATCGCGCAGCCGGAGGCGCAGTGCTCGCAGACGCTCGGCGAAGACACCAGGTCGAACGGGCGGGACCGGAACCGGTACGCGGTGCCGGTGAGCGCGCCCACCGGGCAGATCTGCACGGTGTTGCCGGAGAAGTAGGACTGGAACGGCCGGTCCTCGGCGATCCCGATCTCTTCCTTCGCGCCGCGGTTGGTCAGCTCGATGAACGCGTCGCCGGCGATCTCCTCGGAGAACCGGGTGCAGCGCGTGCACTGGATGCAGCGCTCCCGGTCGAGCAGCACCTGGCTGGACAGCGGGATCGGCTTCGGCCACGTCCGCTTGGTCTCCACGAACCGCGTCTCACCGCGCCCGTTGGACATCGCCTGGTTCTGCAGCGGGCACTCGCCGCCCTTGTCGCAGACCGGGCAGTCCAGCGGGTGGTTGATGAGCAGGAACTCCATGACGCCGTGCTGCGCCTTGTCGGCCACCGGCGAGGTGAGCTGGGTCTTGACGACCATGCCCGGCATCACGGGGGTGGTGCACGACGCCTGCGGCTTCGGCATCCCGCGGCCGTTGCCGGCGTCGGGGATCTCCACCAGGCACTGCCGGCACGCCCCGATCGGGTCGAGCAGCGGGTGCTCGCAGAACCGCGGGATCTGGATGCCGAGCAGCTCCGCGGCCCGGATGATCAGCGTGCCCTTCGGCACCTCGATCTCGAAGCCGTCGATGGTGCAGGAGACCATGTCCTCGCGCTTCTCCACCGCCGACTTGTCGTCGGTGACGGTCACTTGGCACCTCCCCAGAGGGTGGACTCGGCCGGGTCGAACGGGCAGCGGCCCTGCTCGAAGTGCTGGAGGTACTCGGCCCGGAACAGCTTGATGGACGACACGACCGGGCTCGTCGCGCCGTCGCCGAGGGCGCAGAACGCGCGGCCGAGGATGTTGTCGGAGATGTCCAGCAGGGTCTCCAGGTCCTCCTCGGTGCCCTGGCCGGCCTCCAGCCGCTTCAGCATGAGCTTGTACCAGTAGGTGCCCTCGCGGCACGGCGTGCACTTGCCGCACGACTCGTGTGCGTAGAACTCCGACCAGCGCAGCACCGCCCGGACGACGCACGTCGTCTCGTCGAAGATCTGCAGCGCGCGGGTGCCGAGCATCGACCCGGCGGCGCCGACGGACTCGAAGTCCAGCGGCACGTCCAGGTGCTCGTCGGTGAAGATCGGGGTGGACGACCCGCCGGGCGTCCAGAACTTCAGCCGGTGCCCCGCCCGGATGCCGCCCGCCATGTCGAGCAGCTCCCGCAGCGTGATGCCGAGCGGCGCCTCGTACTGGCCGGGCCGCGTCACGTGCCCGGACAGCGAGAAGATCCCGAAGCCCTGCGACTTCTCGGTGCCCATCGCGGCGAACCACTCCGGGCCGTTCCCGACGATCGAGGGAACCGACGCGATCGACTCGACGTTGTTGATGACGGTGGGCCCGCCGTACAGGCCCGCCACCGCCGGGAAGGGGGGCTTCAGCCTGGGCCAGCCGCGGAACCCCTCCAGGGAGTCCAGCAGCGCCGTCTCCTCGCCGCAGATGTAGGCACCGGCGCCGCTGTGGACGACGATGTCCAGGTCGTAGCCGGACCCGAGGATGTCCTTGCCGAGGTAGCCCGCCTCGTACGCCTCCGCGACCGCCTGGTGCAGCCGGCGGATCACGTGCAGCACCTCGCCGCGCACGTAGATGAACGCGACGTTCGACCTGATGGCGAAGGAGCTGATGATGGTGCCCTCGATGAGCACGTGCGGGTTGGCCATCATCAGCGGGATGTCCTTGCACGTGCCCGGCTCGGACTCGTCGGCGTTGACGACCAGGTACCGCGGGTTCGGGCTGGACGGCGGCAGGAAGCCCCACTTCATGCCGGTGGGGAAGCCCGCGCCGCCGCGGCCGCGGAGCCCGGAGTCCTTGACCGCCTGGACGATGCCGTCCGGGTCCATCCCGAACGCCTTGCGCAGCGCCTTGTAGCCGCCCCCGCGCTCGTAGCCCGCGCGGGTGAACGAGTCGGCCTGGTCCCAGTTGCCGGTGAGGACCGGTGTCAGCGTGGTCACTTGCTCCGTCCCTCCTGGCTGCCGGGCTTCGCCTCGCCGGGGATCGGCTTGCCCGGCTCGTGCGGCGGTGCGGAGATCTGCTCCGGCTTCACCGGCTCGTCCGGCCGCGCCCGGTCGACGTCGGCCGCCGGGGCGGACCAGCCACGCTCACGCGCCAGTTCCAGCCCGCGCAGCGACTCCGGACCGGCCTGGACGCCCTCGCCGGCGCGCCCGTCGGGGAACCCGGCGAGGATGCGGGACGCCTCCCGCCAGGTGGCCAGGTGCTCGGGGCCGCGCGTGGGCAGCACCCGCTGCCCCGACCGCAGGTCGTCGACGAGCTTCTTGGCCTTCTCGGGAGTCATGTTGTCGAAGAACTCCCAGTTGACCGTCATCACGGGCGCGAAGTCGCAGGCCGCGTTGCACTCGATCCGCTCCAGGCTGACCTTGCCGTCCGGGGTCGCCTCGTCGTTGCCGACCCCGGCGTGCTCGCTCAGCTCGTCCCAGATCTGGTCGCCGCCCATGATCGCGCACAGCGTGTTGATGCAGACGCCGACGTGGTACTCCCCGACGGGCGCCTGCTTGTACTGCGTGTAGAACGTCACGACGCCCGTGACCTGCGCGGGCGTGATGCCGAGCTGCTCGGCGCAGAACTCGATGCCGTCCTGCGTGACGTGCCCGTCCTCCGACTGGACGAGGTGCAGCATCGGCAGCAGCGCCGACCTCGGCCGCGGATAGCGGCCGATGATCTCCTTGGCGTCGCGCTCCAGGCGTTCCCGAACCTCCGGCTCGTACGTCATCGGTCCACACCTCCCATGACCGGGTCGAGGCTGGCCACCGCGGCGATGATGTCGGCGACCATGCCGCCCTCCGACATCGCCGGGACGGCCTGCAGGTTGACGAAGGACGGGTCGCGGAAGTGGGCGCGGAACGGGCGGGTGCCGCCGTCGCTGACCACGTGCGCCGCGAGCTCGCCGCGCGGCGACTCGATCGGCACGTACGCCTGCCCGGCCGGCACCCGGAAGCCCTCGGTCACCAGCTTGAAGTGGTGGATCAGCGCCTCCATCGAGGTGCCCATGATGTGGGCGATGTGCCGGGGCGAGTTGCCCAGGCCGTCCGCGCCCATCGCCAGCTGCGCCGGCCAGCCGATCTTCTTGTCCTCGATCATCACCGGGCCCTTGACGGTCTGCAGCCGGTCCAGGCACTGCTCGATGATCTTCAGCGACTCCTCCATCTCCGCCATCCGGACGAGATAGCGGCCGTACACGTCGCAGGTGTCCTGCGTCGGGACCTCGAAGTCGTAGGTCTCGTAGCCGCAGTACGGCTGCGACTTGCGCAGGTCCCACGGGAGGCCCGTCGAGCGCAGCACCGGGCCGGTGACGCCGAGCGCCATGCAGCCGGTGAGGTCGAGGTACGCGATGTCCTTCGTGCGGGCCAGGAAGACCGGGTTGGCGTCCAGCAGCTTGCGCAGCTGCCGGATGCGCTTCGGCATCCGGTCCAGGTAGTCGCGGATCTTGCTGGCCGCGCCGCTCGGCAGGTCCTGCGCCACCCCGCCCGGACGGATGTAGGCGTGGTTCATCCGCAGGCCGGTGATCTCCTCGAACAGGTCGAGGGTGTACTCGCGCTCGATGAAGCCGTTCAGCATCACCGTCGTCGCGCCGAGCTCCAGCCCGAACGTCGCGGTCGCCACCAGGTGCGAGGAGATCCGGTTCAGCTCCATCATCAGCACGCGGATGATCTGGGCGCGCTCCGGGATCTGGTCCTCGATGCCGAGCAGCCGCTCGACGCTCAGGCAGTACGCCGTCTCGTTGAACAGCGGCGCCAGGTAGTCCATCCGGGTGCAGAACGTGGTGCCCTGCGTCCAGGTACGGAACTCCATGTTCTTCTCGATGCCGGTGTGCAGATAGCCGATCACCAGCCGGACCTCGTTGATCGTCTCACCGTCGAGCGTGAGGATCAGCCGGAGCACCCCGTGCGTGGACGGGTGCTGCGGGCCCATGTTGACGACGAGGCGCTCGTCGTCCGCCTCCTCGGCACCGGCGACGACCTGGTCCCAGTCCTGCCCGCCGACGTCGAAGATCCGGCCCTGGGTCTCGCCGCCGGAGCCGGCCGTCCCCGACGCCGCCTCCTCCGCCGCGTAGGCGTCGTACTCGGTGTACTTGGTCGAGCTCATACGTACGACCGCCTTTCGTCCGGCGGGGGAATCTCCGCACCTCGGTACTCGACGGGGATGCCGCCGAGGGGGTAGTCCTTGCGCTGCGGATGGCCGACCCAGTCGTCCGGCATCTCGATCCGCGTCAGCGCGGGGTGACCGTCGTAGACGATCCCGAAGAAGTCGTAGGTCTCGCGCTCGTGCCAGTCGCTCGTCGGGTACACCGGGACGAGCGACGGGATGTGCGGGTCGGCGTCCGGGCAGGTCGCCTCCAGCCGCACCCGCCGGTTGTGGGTGATCGACAGCAGGTGCGCGACGGAGTGCAGCTCCGCGCCCTCGTCCATCGGGTAGTGGACGCCCGACACGCCCGAGCACAGCTCGAAGCGCAGGGACGGGTCGTCCCGCATGGTGCGCGCCACCTCGCGCAGGTGCTCCCGCTTGACGTAGAACGTCAGCTCGCCGCGGTCGACCACGACCCGCTCGATCGCGTCGCCGAAGTCGGGGTAGGCGCGCTCCAGCTCGTCGGCGATCTCGTCGAACTCGCCGGGCTCGGCCGCGCCGCGGGGCCCGCCGTAGGGGCGCGGCGTCGACACCTTCGGGGTCTGCCGGACGACGAGGCCGCCGTAGCCGGAGGTGTCGCCGGTCGTCTTCGCGCCGAACATGCCGCGGCGGACGACCGGCTGCTCGCGGCGCTCCTCCTCGGTGTGCGCGGGCAGCTGGTCGGCGGCCTGCTCGGCCCGCTGCTCCGGGTGCTCGGAACTCATGTCAGGCCCCCTGTCCCAGCAGCGGAAGCCGGCGGCGCTTCGCCTCTTCCAGCTCGGCGATCTGCTTCTTGCGCTGCGGGCCGAGCTTGGTGTTCTGGATCTGGTCGTGCAGCTTCACGATCGAGTCGAGCAGCATCTCCGGCCGCGGCGGGCAGCCGGGCAGGTAGATGTCCACCGGGACGACGTGGTCGACGCCCTGCACGATCGCGTAGTTGTTGAACATGCCGCCGGACGAGGCGCACACGCCCATCGCGATGACCCACTTCGGCTCGGTCATCTGGTCGTAGATCTGCCGCAGCACCGGCGCCATCTTCTGGCTCACCCGGCCCGCGACGATCATCAGGTCGGCCTGCCGCGGCGTCGCCGAGGCGCGCTCCATGCCCCACCGGGAGAAGTCGTGCCGGGGGTCGCCCGTCGCCATCATCTCGATCGCGCAGCAGGCGAGGCCGAACGTCGCCGGCCACACCGAGCTCTTGCGCGCCCATCCGGCGACCTGCTCGACCGTGGTCAGCAGGAAACCGCTGGGGAGTTTCTCCTCGATACCCATTTAGTCCCACTCCAGACCGCCGCGCCGCCACACATAGGCGTACGCGACGAGAACGGCGGCGATGAAAAGGACCATCTCGACAAGGGCGAACAGCCCCATCCGGTCGAACGCGACCGCCCAGGGGAAGAGGAAGATGATCTCAATGTCGAAGACGATGAACAGCATCGCCGTCACGTAGTACTTGATCGGAAAACGCCCGCCGCCCACCGGCTGCGGGGTCGGCTCGATACCGCACTCGTAGGCGTCGAGCCTGGCGCGGTTCCATCGCTTGGGCCCCGTGAGGGAGGCCATCACCACCGAGAAGGCGGCGAAGGCGAAGCCGAGCACGCCGAGCGCGATGAGCGGAATATAGAGATCCATGCTCTACGGCCTCTCCTCGGAACGTACGACGTTGTACGGAACGGCCCCGCCGCGGGCCGACACCCTGGCCAAGGTGTTCAATAGCGCTCCCCTCGGGGGGTCGGTCATGCACTGTAGTCCGCTCACCTGCGGAAGCCTGAATCGCGGAACCGAACTCATGCCGGGTTTCCCGCGAGACCTCCGGGGCGCTGCAAGGCGGCGCCTTCCCTCCTCGCTCGTCCCTCGCTCGTCAGTCCAGGCGCCGCCGCGCCCCTGCGGTTCGCTCATGCCGTCGGCGCCACCTTCTGCATCGCGTTGATGACGCGGTCCATGGCGTCCCCGCCCTTGGGATCGGTCAGGTTCGCCAGCAGCTTGAGGGTGAACCGCATCAGCGTGGGGTGGGGCAGCCCGTGCGAGGTGAGGAACTTCATGATGCGCGGGTCGCCGATGGCCTGCACGAACACCCGGGCCAGCGTGAAGTAGCCGCCGTGCTCGTCCTTCAGGATGCGCGGGTACTCGTACAGCGTCCGCTCCCGCTGGGCGGGGGTGCGCCGCGCGAGCGCCTGCACCATGATGTCGGCGGCCAGCCGGCCGGACTCCAGCGCGTAGTCGATGCCCTCCCCGTTGAACGGGTTGATCATGCCGCCGGCGTCGCCGACCAGCAGCATCCCGCGGGTGTAGTGCGGCTGCCGGTTGAAGCCCATCGGCAGCGCCGCGCCGCGGATCTTCGAGGTCGCGTGCTCCTCGTCGAACTGCCAGTCCTCCGGCATCTGCGCGCACCAGCGCTTGAGGAGCCCGCGGTAGTCGACGTTCTGGAACGCCTGGCTGGTGTTGAGCAGGCCGCAGCCGACGTTGGACGTGCCGTCCCCGACACCGAAGACCCAGCCGTAGCCGGGCAGGAGGCGCTCACCGTCCCACAGCTCCAGCCACGCCTCCATGTAGTCGTCGTCGTGGCGCGGCGTCTGGAAGTAGCGGCGGACCGCGACGCCCATCGGACGGTCCTCGCGCCGCCGCAGGCCCATCGCGAGCGACAGCCGGGTCGAGTTGCCGTCGGCGGCGACGACGAGCGGCGCATGGAACTCGACCTCCTCGCCCTGGTACGTCGCGGTGACGCCGGTGATGCGCTGGGTGCGCTCGTCGAGGATCGGGCCGGTCACGGTGCAGCCCTGCAGCAGCCGGGCACCGGCCTTCGCGGCGTGCTCGGCGAGGAACTGGTCGAAGTCGGTGCGCTTGCGGACGAGCCCGAAGTCGGGGAAGGACGCGAGCTCCGGCCACGGCAGCTCCACCTTGACGCCGCCACCGTAGATGCGCAGCCCCTTGTTGCGTCCCCAGCCGGGGTCGTTGACGTCGACGCCCATCCCGATGAGGGCGCGGACGGCGCGGGGGGTGAGGCCGTCACCGCAGATCTTGTCGCGGGGGAAGGTGGCCTTCTCCAGCAGGAACACCTCAAGGCCGGCCTGCGCCAGCCAGTAGGCGGTCGACGATCCGGCGGGGCCTGCCCCGACGACGATGACGTCTGCGTGTCGGGCGGAGTCGGTCACGGCGTTCCTCTTCAGCTCGTTCGCTTGTGAAGCACTTCACAAACATCCGACGGGGAGTCTATTCCTTTATCAGGACTGGTGGGTACTTCTGGGTGGTCCGGATCTGGATCGCTCCCAACGGCCGGCCGTCCTCACCCCGGATTCACCGCATGGTGGAGCGCGGCCACCCCGAACGTGAGGTCCCGCCAGCGCACCTCGCCCCAGCCCGCGTCCTGAAGCAGCCGCGCCAGCGCCGCCTGGTCCGGCCAGGCGAGCGTCGACTCGGCGAGGTAGCGGTAGGAGTCGGGATTGGAACTGACCCGGGCCAGCAGCGGCAGCCCGACCCTCAGGTGCGTCCGGTGGCCGAGCGCCAGCAGCGCGTTCGGGGGGTGGCTCACCTCGCACACCAGCAGCCGCCCGCCCGGCCTGGCCACCCGCCGCAGCTCGCGCAGCGCCAGCCCGGTGTCGGCGACGTTGCGCAGGCCGAACGAGATCGTCACGGCGTCGAACACGCCGTCCGCGAACGGCAGCCGCAGCGCGTCCCCCGCCACGAAGCTCAACCGCCGCACGCCCGCTTGCCGCCGCACCCCGACCCGCAGCATGCCGAGGGAGAAGTCGCACGCCACGGTCTGCGCGCCCGCCACGGCGAACGGCACCGAGGACGTCCCCGTCCCCGCCGCGAGGTCGAGAATCCGCTCACCCGGCCGCGCCCGCACGGCCCGCACGACCTCCCGCCGCCACCGCCGGTCCTGCCCACCGGTCATCAGCGTGTTCAGCAGGTCGTACCGCTCAGCGGTGCCGTCGAACATCGCCGCGACGTCGGCGGGCTTCTTGTCAAGGGAGGCGCGGCTCATACTTCTACCCTATTGCCCAGGGGGGCGACCCCCTGGAACCCCCGTCGCGCACGGCGCACCGTTTCCCGGTCCGCTGGCGCGTCTCGTGAAACGGCGCCCCGTGCGTCGGGTCCTGCGGCCTGCGCTCGCTGCACTCGCTCCGGCCGCACGACCCGGGATGGTGCTGGTCCAGGGGGCGACCCCTGGAACCCCGTCACGAGCCGGTCGATCCTCACGCCACCGTTGCGGTCCGGTGTGACCGTGCGCGTTGCGCGGTGTCGCTGCGGTCGCCCGGCTCGACGGGTCCTGCGGCCTGCGCTCGCTGCACTCGCTCCGGCCGCACGACCCGGGACGCCGGTCGGGTGGGTGTCTTCAGGCGTCTTCTTTGGTGAGCGACCTGTGGAACTTCTGCCGCTTGGCGCGGACGCCGGACACCACGACAGAGGACATCCGGTCGCGCTGCGCGGACAGCAGGACGTAGCTGACGACCCCGCTGATCAGCAGCGCCATCAGCAGCAGCAGGAACCCGCGCGCCCCGAGCAGCGCCAGCACACCCGCGGTCGCCGCGAAGATCGCGAGCCGCGCCAAGGTATAGAGAACGACGGTACGCATGACCCTCCCGAGGCTACCCCCACCCCCACCGGCCCGGACCCGGGCCCCCGGCGGGCACGGCACACCTACTTGAGGAGGTCGAGGAGGAGTGCGGGGTCGATGTTGCCGCCTGAGAGGACGGAAGCGTAGGTGCGGGCGGTGGGAAGCTCGGGCCGGTGGTAGAGGTAGGCGGCGGTGGCCACGGCGCCGCCGGGTTCGGCTATGAGGCGGGCTTCGCGGGCCAGGCGGCGCATCGACGTTTCGATCTCGTCTTCGGTGACGGTGACGATGCCGTCCACGTGGGCGCGCATGTGGGCGAAGGGGAGGTCGCCGACCCGCTGGACGCGCAGGGCGTCGGCGATGGTGCGGCCGGTCTTCTCCGCGTCCCAGGTGACGGGGCGTCCGGCGCCCATGGAGTCGCGGGCGTCGGCGGCGAGTTCCGGTTCGACGCCGATGACCACGGCCTCGGGGCGCAGGGCCTTGACCGCGGCGGAGATGCCGGCGATCAGGCCGCCGCCGCTGACCGGGACGAGCACGACGTCCACGTCGGGGCGGTCCTGGACGATCTCGATGCCGACGGTGCCCTGGCCGGCGATTACGCGGGCGTCGTCGTAGGGCGGGATCATCGCGAAGCCGTGCGCCTCGGCGAGCTTGGCGGCGGTCTCGGCGCGGGCCTGCGAGGTCGGCTCGACGTAGACGACCTCGGCGCCCAGGGCGATGCACGCGTCGACCTTCACGCCGGGGGTCGTGTGCGGCATGACCACGACGGCCCGGATGCCGAGGGCGCGGGCCGAGTAGGCGACGGCCTGCGCGTGGTTGCCGCTGGAGTGCGTCACGACGCCGCGTTCGCGCTCGGCCGGCGAGAGGGCGGAGATGGCGGCGTACGCGCCGCGCAGCTTGAACGCGCCGATCGGCTGCAGCGACTCGGCCTTCACCAGAAGTGCCGGCTCGCCCGCCGCCGCGGGTGCGGGGTCGCGGGTGAATGGCACGAGCGGGGTGCGGACCGCCACGCCCGCAATGCGCTCTGCGGCGCGCTCTATCTCCGGCAGGGATACGAGGTCGGACATGTTCTGGGAGACTACTTCGCACGGCGGACAGGGGCTGCCCCGCGGCCCGTCCCGGACGTGACATGGCAGGTCAAACGGGGTCAACGCGCACGGCGTTGACCATGTCCCGGGTACCGAGAGTCATCGCTCCTGCTCGACGTACTACAGACCGTGATCTTTTCCGAAAACAAGGGAGAAATCGGTCTTGACCCGCCACACTGTTAAACAGTCCACCCGCGCCGAGAGCGGGACAAAGGGGGAGAGAAAACGTGGAGAGCACGAGCGAGCGCCTGCTGACCCCAGGAGAGGTCGCCGCCCTCTTCCGGGTCGACCCGAAGACGGTCACCCGGTGGGCCGCCGCGGGCCGGATCAGCAGCATCCGCACTCCGGGAGGGCACCGGCGCTTCCGCGAGTCCGAGGTGCACGCGCTGCTGCGCGGCGAGGAGCCCGTCGCCGAGCATTCGGCCCGCTGACCGGACCTCAGCCGCCCGGACCGCCGCGCCGTGGTAGTCCCCTCCGCCCGGGCGGCCGGGGCCCTTCCCTCCCCGTTATGCCTGGTCGCCCGCGTCGCCCGCCTTCCACTCCTCGAACCGGCGGAGCAGGTCCGCGTCCTCGTCCCGCCAGCGGCGCCGCCGCTCCGCCAGCTCCTCCTCGGTGAGCGACTCGCCCAGGAGCCGGTCGTAGTCCGGGTCGCCCGGCCCGATCTCGACGTAGGCGTCGGCGATGATCCGTCCCTCGCCGGGTTCGGTGAGGACGCTGTGCGGAACCCGGAGCGTGCCATCGGGGAGCCGGATCACGTACATCCTCGATCGCCCTCCTAGATCCCGTACCTGCGGTTGAAGAAGAGCATGACCTCCAGGGCCGTCCGGATGTTGCCGCCGAGCATATCCACGAGGGCGGGACGCTGGCGGGAGGAGATCGCGGCGAACGCGTCGGCGAAGAACTCGCGGCGCCCGAGCGCGTTCGGCTGGCGGTGGAAGTCGCTCGCCAGGAGCGGTCTGCACTCCTCGTACAGCCTCCGGAACGCCGGGCTGTCGGACGTCCATTCGCCGTCGTCGCCGTCGATGTCGTCGAGCGCGTGGCCGACCTCGTGCAGCATCACGTCGGGCGTGGGGGACGGCCGGTCTCCCACGACGATCTTGCGGTCGCCGTACGCGCCGGCGCAGATGTCCCAGGTGGCGCGGCCCGAGGGGAGCGGCCGGTCGCGCAGGTGGCCCATGTCGTCGAGCTGCGGGACGCCGCCCGGCCCCACGTAGATCCCGTCGAGCCCGGCCGCGAGCTTCTCCTTCAGCGGCGCGGGCAGCGACGCCAGGCTGTCGATGGCGCCGATGACCTCGGGTGTCGGCGGCCCGTCCCGGACGTCCCACTGCCGGTAGAGGATGCCCTCCAGCGGCCCGCAGTGGCGGCGCCCGTCGGCGGCGTGCGGCACGCCCGGCGGGTACGGCTCCACGCGCAGCCGGTCGTCCTCCAGCTCGAAGTCGCTCCACGAGTAGTCGCCGGACCGCGGGCGGCCGAGCCTGCGCCGTACCGGCCCGCGCCGCTCCGGCCGGCCGGTGAGCTCGGCCACCGGGTCCGGTCCGTCCGCGCCGCCTTCCACGCCGCCCGCGCCGGGGCCGAGCGCGTAGTCGTCGTCGCGGCCCGCCTTGCGGAACCGCCCGAACCGGTCGCGGGGCTGGTTGCTGCGCGGCCGCACCTGCCCCGAGTCGGGCGGCGACGGGGAGTACGCGGTGTCGTCCTTGCGGCTCCGCACGCCGCGCGGCGACTCCCGGCTCCGGAACTCCCGGGGCTTGCGGTGGACGCCTTTGAAGCGCATCAGGCTCCTCTGTCAGCGGGCCCCGCGGGGGTCACGAGCGACGCTCGTCGAGTCCGGTGCCGGACAGGGCCCCTCCGGAAGGGTAAGCCGGAACCCGACTCGGCGTCATCCCCGCAAGTCACGGATACCCTTTAAGGGTGATCTACGTGCTGGTAACGCTGCTTTTGGTTGGCTTCTGGGTCTTCTGCATCCTGGACGTGCTCCGGACCGATACGTCCGAGGTGCAGCACCTGCCGAAGGGCGCCTGGTTCGCGATCGTCCTCGTCCCCCTCGTCGGCTCCGTGCTGTGGCTGCTGGAGGGGCGGGCCCGCCGGCAGGCCGCCCCGGGGCCGCGGGT
This sequence comes from Actinomadura sp. 6K520, assembly GCF_004349245.1. GTDB lineage: Bacteria > Actinomycetota > Actinomycetes > Streptosporangiales > Streptosporangiaceae > Spirillospora. The sequence goes on from NZ_SMLC01000025.1 coordinate 32,866, forward strand.
CACCGCCAAGGCTCCGAAGGGCCCGGAGGACGACCCGGCGTTCCTCCGCGATCTGGAGCGCCGCCTCCGCGACGAGGACGGCTGAGGACGACCCTCCGGGCTCCCGGGGGACGGGTCCGCGGGGTCACGCGTAGGAGTGCAGCCCCGAGAACATGTAGTTCACGCCGAAGAAGTTGAACATCAGGGCCGCGAAGGCGATCAGGGAGAGGACCGCGGCCTTGCGGCCCTTCCACCCGGCCGTGGCGCGCGCGTGCAGGTAGGCGGCGTAGATGATCCACGTGACGAAGGACCAGACCTCCTTCGGGTCCCAGCCCCAGTAGCGGCCCCACGCCTGGTCGGCCCAGATGGCGCCCATGACGATCGCGGCCGTCCAGATCGGGAAGGCGAACATCGTGACCCGCATCGCGAGGCGGTCCAGGCTCTCGGCGGACGGGATGCGGGACAGGACGCCGCCGTCCGCGGCGGTGCCGCGGGACTCGGCGCGGGCCTTCAGCAGGTAGAGGATCGTGGCGGCGCCCGCGACGGTGAACGCGCCCGTCGCGACGATCGCGGCGCTGACGTGGATGGCGATCCAGTACGAGTTCAGCGCCGGGGTGACCGGGCCCACCGAGTCGTACAGCCAGATGTTCGCGACGCCCAGCGCGATGACGGCGGCCAGCATGACGAACGCGCCGAGGAACCGCGCCCTGTACCGGTACATCACGAACAGGAACGCGGTGACGGCGGCGAACGCGATGGCGGTGAGGAACTCGTACATGTTCCCCCACGGCCAGCGGCTCGCGGCCAGCCCGCGGGACACCATGACGCCGAGGTGCGCGGCCCAGCCGAGCACGCTCATGAAGATCGCGAGGCGGACCCAGTCGACCTGCGGGCGCTCGCCCTCGGCCGCGTCCCCGGCCGCGTCCTCGTCCTCGTCCGCGGTTTCGCCGGTGGCCGCGGTGGCGGCGCCCGACGCGCCCACCAGGACCTTCGCCTCCGGCTTCTCCGTGGCCTCCGCCGCCGCGCGGCGGCGGCCGAAGCCGAGGTCGACGGCGTAGGCCGCCAGCGCGACCACGTACATCACCACGGTGGTCAGCATGAGCTTGTCGCTCAGGTTCGCGAGGTCGGCGTCGCTCACCTCGTCACTCCTTCGGTTGGGTCGCCGGACCGGATCCGCGGTCGGCGTCGGGCTCGCTGCCGGGACCCTCATCGGGCCCGTCGGACTCGTCGTCGGGCCCGTCGCCGGGCTCGTCCTGCGGACCGCGCAGCGCGGTCACGATCTCGTCGAACTCGGGGGTCGGATTCCCCAGCGTGAGACCTCCGACCTCGACCACCGTACGCCCGCCCTCCGCGGCGCTCGCACGGACCCACACCCTGCGCCGCCTGACCATGAACGACGCCACCACGCCCAGCACCGCGAGAACGGCCGCGACCAGGGCGGGGATGCGCCCCGGGTCCCGGTTGACCGAGAGGGTCACGTACTCCCGCAGCCCGTCGAACGTGATCGAGCCGCCGCCGGGCACCTCGAACGTCTCGCCCGGTTCGAGCAGCTTCTGGCCGTCCTTGACCGGGTGCAGCGTCTCGCCGATGCCCTCCAGTTTGTAGACCGACTGGGGGCTTCCGGAGTCGAGGCCGATGTCGCCCTTGAACGAGGTGATCGTGACGACCGGGCGGAGCGGCGCGGGGAACCCCGAGACGATCTGCTTGCCGTCCTGGCTCGCCACCGCGGTCGGCCACAGGATCGCGTAGAAGGCGAGCTGGTCGGGCTGCGCGTCCGGGGCCTTGATGACGCCCTCGGACGTCAGGTTCCGCGGCTCCATCTCCAGGAACGGCACCGAGTCCTGGAACGCGATGTCGCCCTCGGCGTCCCGCACGGTGAAGACCGGCGCGTAGCCGTGCCCGAGCAGGTACACCTTCGCCCCGCCGACGTTCAGCGGATGGTTGATCCGCAGGTCGTACGGCTTCTCCGCGGCGTCCGGGCCGGGGCGGTAGCGGATGTCGGCGTTGAACGCGGTGGCCTGGCCGCGCTTGTCGCCCTCGGTCTCGTACTCGGCCTTGAAGTCGTCCAGGGTGAGGGTGAACGGGGCCAGCTCGCCGTCGTCGAACGCCCGCCCAGGGGTGAACTGGTCGTACAGGCTCAGCGAGTTGGCGAACGTCTTGCCCTCGGTCAGCAGCACGTTGCCCTGGTAACCGAGCAGGTTGCCGAGGCCGAGCGCGAACAGCAGCGCGAGCAGCGAGACGTGGAAGAGCAGGTTGCCGGTCTCGCCCAGGTAGCCCTTCTCGGCGGACGCGGCGCCGCCCGACACGTCCACCCGGAACCGCCGCCCGCGCAGGACCTTGCGGGCCTCGGCGAGGACGTCCTCCGGGGACGCGTCCGTCTCGTACTTGGCGGACTGCGGCAGCCGCCCGAGGTTCCGGGGCGCCGCCGGCGGCCGGGCCCGCATCGACCGGTAGTGCTGGAACGCGCGCGGGACGACGCAGCCGGCGAGGGAGACGAACAGCAGGATGTAGATCGCCGCGAACCAGGGCGCGGCGAACACGTCGAACATCGACAGCCGGTCCAGCCACGGCCCCGCGGTCTTGTGCTCCGCCAGGTACGCCGCGACCTGATCGGGCGCCTGTCCGCGCTGCGGCAGGATCGACCCGGGCACCGCGCCGAGCGCCACCAGGAACAGCAGGACCAGCGCCGTGCGCATCGTGGTGAGCTGCCGCCAGGCCCACCGCAGCCAGCCGAGCGGGCCGAGCCCGGCGGGGCGCGGCGTCTCCCCCGGCGCCTGCCGCGCGGCGGGCGCCCGGGTGCCCGAGGTGTCGGCGGTGTCCGTGCCCTTGCCGCCGCTGTCCTCGGTACCGGTGTCCTTGGTACCGGTGTCCGTGGTGCCGGTGTCCGTGGTGTCCGTGCCCTGGTAGTCAGTCATCTCAAATAACCGGTTGGAAGCCGCTGATCCACGACTTCAGCTCGATGTTCAGGTCACCCCACAGGCCGCTCACCAGCAGCACCCCGATGAGGACGAGCATCCCCCCGCCGATCCGCATGACCAGGGGGTAGTGGCGCTTCACCGCGCCGAACGCCCCGAGCGCCCGGCGGTAGGCGATCGCGGCCGCCACGAACGGCAGCCCGAGGCCGAGGCAGTACGCCAGCGACAGTAGTGCGCCGCGCCCCGCGCTCGCCTCCGTGACGGCGAGACTCTGCACCGCCCCGAGCGTCGGCCCGATGCACGGCGTCCAGCCGATCCCGAACAGGACGCCGAGGAGCGGCGCGCCCGCGAGGCCCGCCGCGGGCAGCCGTCCCGACTTCATCGTCCGCTGCAACCCTGGGACGAACCCCATGAACGCGAGGCCGAACAGGATCGTGATGACGCCGAGGACGCGGGTGATGGGCTCCTGGTACTCCAGCAGCCAACGGCCCAGCCCCCCGAAGACGACGCCGTAGCTGACGAACACGACGCTGAAGCCCGCGACGAACAGCAGGACGCCGGCGAGCAGCCGTCCCCGCTTCTGCTCGGCCAGGTCGACGCCGGACATGCCCGTCACGTACGACAGGTAGCCGGGCACCAGCGGCAGCACGCACGGCGAGGCGAACGAGACGAGCCCGGCGAGCGCCGCCAGCGGCGCCGCCGCCACGAGCGACCCGCTGACGACCGTCTCGTCGACCGAGCTCACTGGTCCGCCGTGCTCATCGTTCGGCGGAGACCTTGGCGACCAGGGGGGCGAGCTTGGAGACGGTCGTCGCGCCGATGATGCGGGCGGCGACCCGGCCCTCCCGGTCGAGGACGAGCGTGCTCGGGATCGCGCTCGGCGGCACCTCGCGGAAGGCCAGCGTCACCTGGCCGCCGGCGTCGAACAGGCTCGGGTAGGTGATCTTGAACTTGCGCTCGAACGCCTCGGCGTTGGCCTTGGAGTCCTTGAAGTTGACGCCGAGGAACTCGACGCCCTCGTCCTTTTTCTCCGTGTAGACGTGCTGCAGCGACGGCGCCTCGCCCCGGCACGGCGCGCACCAGGACGCCCAGAAGTTGACGACCACGACCTTGCCCTGGAAGTCCGACAGCTTGAACGCCTCGCCGGTCAGGAGTTCGCCGCCGACACCCCGCACGCTCGTGCGGTCGGCGGGCTTGTACTCGGTGACGTTCCCGTCGCCCGAGATGAAGCGGTTGTCGGCACCGCCCGTCCCGTTCCCGGCCGCGCCGGTCCCGGCACAACCGGCCAGCAGCCCGCAGAGCGCCGCCGCGGCGGCCGCGACGCGCAGTGGGGAGACTCGGGGGCTCAACGGACCCTCCTACTACAGGACGTAGTACACAATCTACCGGTGCCGTCAGGCACCCGGGACACTGGGGCCCTTCGCGATCCCCGCGGCGGGCTCGTTGTAGGCGACCTCCACCAGCCGGGTGCCGTTGAAGGTCAGGCTGGTGACGCTGGCCAGGGAGCACTCGCGCCTGTTCGGCAGGTGCCAGAGGCGGCGGCGCTCGGCGTGCAGCCGCAGGGTGTAGATGGGCAGCTGGTGGCTGACGCACACGGCCTCGTGCCCCCGCGCCGCCTCCCGCGCCCTGATCACGGCGCCGCGCATCCGGGCGGCGAGCGCCCGGTACGGCTCGCCCCAGGACGGGCGGAACGGGTTGCGCAGGTGGTACCAGTGCTCGGGACGCTTCAGCGACCCCGCCCCGGCCCCGAACGTCAGCCCCTCGAACCGGTTGTCGGCCTCGATGAGCCGGTCCTCCACCGTCACGGGCAGGTCGAACGCGTCGGCGAGCGGCGCGGCCGTCTCCAGCGCCCGCTGCATCGGCGAGGAGAACAGCGCGGCCACGTCCCGGTCGGCGAACCATTTGGCGGCGGCCTTCGCCATGAGGACGCCGTCCTCGCTGAGGCGGTAGCCGGGCAACCGCCCGTAAAGGATCCCCTCGGGGTTGTGCACCTCGCCGTGCCGCATCAGGTGAACGATCGTCTTGTCAGTCATCGCGAGGTCAGGGTACCTTCGCCGCCCCCTCCTCCGGCCCACCGGTCCACCGGCGGCCACGGCGGAGGGCGGCTCAGCAGGACGCGTCCGTGCAGACGGGGATGTCGGGGGGCACGGCGGCGCGCAGCGCGGTGACGACGGCGCGGATCGCGGGCCTGCGGGCGGCCTCCTCGCGCCACAGGGCGTAGACCCGGCGCGACAGCGGGTCGGCCAGCGGGACGACCGCCACCCCGGGCGGCACGTCGCAGCGGCCGAGCCGCGGCAGGATCACGTTGCCGAACCCCGCCGCGACCAGGGACAGCTGCGAGGCGAACTCGTAGACCATGTGCTCGATGCGGGGCTCGCTGTCGACGGCGCGGAGCGTCCGCAGCAGCCAGTCGCAGCAGATGCTGTCCGGGGAGGAGCTGATCCACGGGTCGCCGGCCAGCTCCTTGAGGTCGATCGCGTCGCGGCCGGCGAGCGGGTGCCCGGCCGGCAGCGCCACGTCGGCGACGTCGTCGCAGATGACGCCCTTGTGCAGGCCCTCCGGCAGCGGGAGCGGCTCGTTGTTCCAGTCCTGGACGACCGCCATGTCGAAGTCGCCGCGCGACACGAGCGGCATGCTCCGGTTCGGGTCCTCCTCGCGGACCAGGATGCGCAGGTCGGGATGGTCGGCGCGCAGCACGCGCAGCGCGGCGGGCATCAGCCCGCGGACCGCGGTCGGGAACGCGGCGACGGTGAGCTGACCGACGACGGAGCCGCGGTGCGCCTCCAGGTCGGCCTGCGCCTGCTCGACCAGCGACAGGATGCGCTCGGCGTGCGCGACGAGGAGCTCGGCGGCGTCGGTGAGACGGACACCGCGCCCGTTGCGTTCGAGGAGCTTCTGGCCGGTCTCCCGCTCCAGCTTGGCGAGCTGCTGGGAGACCGCGGAGGTCGTCACGTGCAGGACGTCGGCGGCCGCGCTGACCGAGCCGTAGGTCGCGACGGAGTGCAGCGCGCGCAGCCGTTCGAGATCAAGCATGAAGCAATACTAAAACGAAACCTCAAGAAATTCTCGCTTGCCCTAAAGCAAGTGGCCGACGACGATCGGACGCATGACCCCACGCCATGTTCTTGTCGCCACCCTGGTCGCCGCGATGTGGGGGTTCAACTTCGTCCCGATCAGTGTGGCGCTGGACGACTTCCCGCCGCTGCTGATGGGGGCGCTGCGGTTCACCGCCGCGGCCGTGCCCGCGGTCTTCCTCGTGCGGCGGCCGCCGGTGCCGGCGCGCTGGCTCGTGCTGGTCGGCCTCCCGCTCGGCGTGGGGCAGTTCGGCCTGCTGTTCATCGGCATGCACATGGGGATGCCGGCGGGGCTCGCGTCGGTCGTGCTGCAGGTCCAGGCGATCTTCACCGCGCTGTTCGCGGCCGTGCTGCTGCGGGAGCGGCTGAGCGCCCGGCAGGTCGCGGGCATGATCGTCGCGTTCGGCGGCGTCGCGCTCATCGGCACGGCGCAGTCCGGGGGCGGCGGCCCCGCCGGGGCGTTCCTCGTCTGCCTCGCCGCCGCCGCGAGCTGGGGCCTGGCGAACATCGCCATGCGGCGGATGAACCAGCACGCGAGCGGGCCGGTCGACGCGTTCGGGTTCATGGTGTGGGTGTCGCTGGTGCCGCCGCTCCCCCTGTTCGCCCTGTCGCTGGTCTTCGAGGGGCCGGGCGCCGTCCCGGAGGCGGCGCGGAACCTGTCGTTCGCCGGCGTCGCCTCGCTGGCGTTCATCGCCTACGTCGCGACCCTCGGCGGGTTCGGCGCGTGGGGATGGCTGATGCGCCGGTACGAGGCCAGCACGGTCGCCATGTACTCGCTGCTCGTCCCGCCGTTCGGGCTCCTCTCCGCGGTCGTCCTGCTCGGCGAGCGGGTGGACGCGGCGCGCCTCGCCGGCGCCGTCCTCGTCGTCGCGGGCGTCGCCGCCGGCACCGTCCGGCTGCGGCAGCGCGCCGCCGTCCCCCCGCCCGCGGACCCGCCCGTCGAACTGCCGCCCGCCGACACCCGGCTCGCGGAGACAAGGTGATGACCATGCAGGGAATCCACGCCTCGCTCGTGACGCCGTTCACCCCGTCCGGCGAGGTGGACGTCGCGTCGCTGGAACGGCTCGCCGTCCACTGCCTGCGGAACGGAGCGGACGGCCTGGTGGCGCTGGGCACGACCGGCGAGGCCGCCATGCTGAGCCCGGCCGAGCAGCACACGGTGCTGGAGGTGTGCCGGGCGGTGTCGATCGAGCACGGCACACCGCTGATCGCCGGCGCCGGGACGATGGGCACCGCGGAGTCGATCCGGCAGGCCCGCGAACGCGCCCCGCTGGCCGACGCGCTGCTCGTCGTCGTCCCGTACTACCTGCGCCCGTCGGACGAGGCCGTCCTCGACCACTTCGCGGCGATCGGCAACGCCGTGGACGTGCCGATCCTCCCGTACAACATCCCGTACCGGACGGGGAAGCACCTGCCGGCCGACACGCTCGTCCGGCTGCTGTCACTCGGCTGTGTCGCCGGGATGAAGCACTGCGCGGGCGCCATCGACCGCGACACCCTCGCCGTGCTGGCGACCGGCACGGGCAAGGCGGTCCTGGCCGGGGACGACGCGTACGTCTTCCCGATGCTCCAGCTCGGCGCGTCCGGCGCCGTCGCCGCGTCGGCCTGCCTCGCGCCGGCCGCCTACGCCGCGCTGGCTCGCGCGGCGCGCGACGGCGACGCGGCGCGCGGGCTGGCGCTCCACAACGCGCTGTTCCCGCTGGCGGAGGCGCTTTACAGCGAGCCGGCCCCGGCCGTCCTCAAGGCGTGCCTCGCCGAGGTGGGCGTGATCGACGAACCCGCGGTGCGCGCTCCGCTGGTGGCACCGGACCCCCGATCGGTCTCCGCCGCCCTGGCCGCCTTTTACGCCCTCCCTGCACCCGCCCTGGAAGGCGTTTAGGACGACGCAGGAGGCCGTTTAGGACGAAGCGCGGGCCGCGGCTCGGGCAGCGTGCGGAAGGGCGTCCAGGACGCGTCCCAGGGCTTCCTCATCATGCGCCGACGACAGGAACCACACCTCGTACGCCGACGGGGGCAGGTAGACGCCGCGTTCCAGGGCGGCGTGGAAGAACGCCGCGTACGCCTTGGAGTCCTGGTGCTGCGCGGCGGTGAAGTCCCCCACCTCGCCGTCGGTGAAGAAGATCGAGAACAGGTTGCCGGCGTGCTGCGCCGAGTGGGCGACGCCCTCCCGGGCCAGCGCCTCCGAGGCGGCCTTCGACACGAGCTCCGCCGAGCGGTCGATCGCCGCGTACACCTCGTCCGTGGCGTTCCGGAGCGTGGCGAGCCCGGCGGCGGTGGCGAGCGGGTTCCCCGACAGGGTGCCCGCCTGGTAGACGGGACCGGCGGGGGCGAGGCGGTCCATGACGTCGGCGCGGCCGCCGAACGCGGCGGCGGGCAGCCCGCCGCCCATCACCTTCCCGAACGTCATCAGGTCGCCCGGCACGCCCTCGATCCCGAACCAGCCGGACCGCGACGCCCGGAACCCGGTGAGGACCTCGTCGATCACCAGCAGCGCGCCGTACCGCTCGCACAGCCGCTTCAGCAGCGCGTTGAAGCCGGACAGCGGCGGCACCACGCCCATGTTGCAGGGCACCGCCTCGGTGATGACGCAGGCGATGTCGGTGCCGTGGTCGTGGAACGCGTCCTCCACCGCCGTGACGTCGTTGTAGGGCAGGATCAGCGTGTCGGCGGTGGTCGCGCCCGTCACGCCCGGGGTGTCGGGCAGGCCGAACGTGGCGACGCCGGAGCCCGCCGCGGCGAGCAGCGCGTCGACGTGCCCGTGGTAGCAGCCGGCGAACTTCACGATCTTGGTGCGCCCGGTGAAGCCGCGCGCCAGCCGGATCGCCGACATCGTCGCCTCGGTGCCCGAGTTGACCAGCCGGACCTTCTCCACCGGCGTGCGCGCCGTGATCTCCTCGGCGAGCTCCACCTCGCCCGGCGTCGGCGCCCCGTAGGACGTGCCGCGGCCCGCCGCGTCCCGCACCGCCTCGACGACGGCCGGGTGCGCGTGCCCGAGGATCATCGGGCCCCAGGAGCACACCAGGTCGACGTACTCGTTGCCGTCCGCGTCCGTCAGGTACGGGCCGCGCCCCGACACCATGAAGCGGGGCGTGCCGCCCACGGCCCCGAAGGCCCGCACCGGCGAGTTGACGCCCCCGGGCACGAGCCCGGCGGCACGGTCGAACAACTGCTGCGAGCGCTCAATACCAGTCACGCGGTCCAGTGAACCACTCCCGTCCGGGACGCCGTGCGCCCCCGCCGCTGCGCCCGGAGTGACCGAAATGAGGCAGTCCGTCAGTTGCAGTTCGGCGACTTGCCTTGACCTCGCACGGTACGGGCCGATATTCCACCAAGTACGACATCGGCGCCCTGTCTCGCTCACGGTCTCAGGCGCCTCCCGCACTCACCGGCTGTACTCACCGGCCGTACTCATCTGACAGGCCGTATCGGAGGGATGGCTTTCAACGTGGTTGACGGCTGGACGGTCCCGGGCTTCACCCACGACCGGGAGCTCGGCGGCGGCGCCTCGGGCCGGGTGATGCTGGCGACCGACGACCTGACCAGCACCAAGGTCGCGATCAAGTACCTCGACGGCGCGCTCGCCGGCGACGAGGCGTTCCTCGCGCGGTTCCGCGCGTCCGCGCGCAGCCTGTCGCAGATCGAGGACCCCAACGTGGTCGACCTGTACGACTTCGTGGAGACCCCGGACGGCGCCGCGATCGTGATGCAGTACGCCGAGGGCGTCAGCCTGCGCCGCGTCCTGGCCGCGCAGGGCCCCACCGGTCCCCTGGCGGCCCTGTCGATGCTGGGCGGCACGCTCCTCGGCCTCGCCGCGGCGCACGACCAGGACGTCGTGCACGGCACGCTGCGTCCGGCGAACATCCTCGTGGACCCGAACGGCAACGCGCGGCTCACCGACTTCGCGACGTCGCCCGCGGGCACCGAGGCGCAGTCCGCTCCCCCGTACGCGGCGCCCGAGCTGTGGGACGGCGCGCCCGCCACCGTCGCCACCGACCTGTACGCCGCCACCGCGATCTTCTACGAGTGCCTCACCGGGCGGGCCCCGTACGCCGGGCGGAACATGGCGCGGCTGCACCGCGAGGCGCCGGTGCCCGCCGACGAGGTGCCCGGGCCGCTGCGCGACCTGATCCGCAAGGGCCTCGCCAAGGACCCGGCGCAGCGGCCGCGGTCCGTCGCCGACTTCCTCGGCGCGCTGGAGGACGCGGCCGTCTCCGCGTACGGCCCGTCCTGGGAGGCGCAGGGCCGCGGGCGGCTCACCGAGCTGGCCGCGCAGGCGGCGGCGCACCCGGAGCCGCCGAAGCCGAAGGCGGCCCGCGCCAGCGGCCGCAACCCGATCGTCGCGGGCAAGCAGCCCGGTGGCGGCGGTGCCCGGGGACGCTGGATCCTCGCGGCGGTCGCCGTCCTCGTGGTCGTCGGCGCCGGCGCGAGCGCCATGACGCTGCTGAGGGGCGACGACAAGCCGCCGCCCGACCCGGCGCCCGCGCAGAGCAGCACACCGCAGCCCTCGCTGCCCGCCGGGGGCGTCGACCCGGCGCCGCTCGTCGCGCAGATCGACCAGGCCGTCGCCCAGGCCCCCGGCGCCCTGTTCAGCTACCGGCAGACGGGCTGCTGCGGCTTCCCCGCCACGGCCAAGGGGACGTTCGGCCTGGCGCAGGGCGGGGAGGCGTCCTACTCGCTGACGCTCGCGGGGACCGGCGCGGCGCGCAAGCCGGTGCGCGCCTTCATCGTCCAGGACCGGCTCTACGTGCGCGTGGGCCGGCAGTGGAAGGCGTCGGCGCTCGGCGGACGCGGCTACCCGGCGACGGCCGACCAGGTCCGCCAGGGCAGCTCGGTGGCCAACCTGACGGCGCTGCTGCGGTCGGCGACCAAGCTCGCCAAGGGCGAGAGCAACGAGACCGGAACGATCTACGAGGGCGAGGCCCCGGCGGCGAAGCTCGCGGAGGAGCCCGGCATCGGCCCGATGTACGCGCAGATGGCGCAGGCGACCGGCGCTCAGCAGCTGGCCTTCGCGATCAAGATCGACGCGGGCTACCGGCCCACCGGGTTCTGGGTCCGTGCCGGCGCGGAGGACGGCCGCAACCAGACGATGCGCGGCTCGTACTCCAAGTGGGGCCGCAAGGCACCGATCCAGGCGCCCCGGACGACCTGACAGCGGACGACCTGATCACCGGACGGCCTGATCAGGCGTCCTCGCAGCTGTCCGCGAGGACCTCCAGCAGCCGCAGCGGGTCGGGGAGCGGACCGCGGGCCGGCGGCCGCAGCCAGCTGACCTCGCGCCCGTACGGGAGGACGGACGGCGGCGCCACCACGTAGCTGTCGCGGCAGTGCCACCGCATGCCGGGCGTCTCCGCGACGTCCTCCGGCAGGGTGTCGAGGTGGCAGGACCACCATTCGTCCTCGTCCACGGGCGCGCCGCGCGTCGCGACGAAGAACAGGTGCCGGTCCCCGCCGAAGGACGCGACGGGCCCGACGGGGAGGTCCTCGTCCTCGATCCGGTCGAGCGCGACGGTGCCCGCCGCTGCCGGGACGTCGAACACGTCGAACACCCGGCCGGTCGGCAGGATGATGTTGGCCAGGGGGCGTTTCACCCACCAGCGGTCGATGACGCCGGTGTCCACACTGGCCTGGTGCGCCCAGGCCGCCGACACCGGATGCGCGCCCGGGTCGGGACAGCCGATCCGGTCGCACGAGCACGCCCGGTCGCCGCCGTTGGGGGGATGCTCCCCGGGGAACGAGGGCCAGCCCAGCCCGGCGTACCGCCGCGCCGCGGAGGCCATCCGGTCACGCGCCGCCTTCTGCCGCCTGCTCCCCGACACCACCAGCATGTACGCCCCCAATACCCAAGGTCGAAGCGCGGTCCCTGACTAACGATGATGCCCGCCGCGCAAACCCCCGGGCACGGCAACCCCCGCATACGACCGAAATTGACTAGGGAGTGTCCTAGGACAGGCGGCGGGCCACCTCTGTCGCCCAGTAGGTGAGGGCTATGTCGGCGCCGGCGCGGCGGATCGAGAGGAGGGATTCCATGATGGTGCGCTCGCGGTCGATCCAGCCCTTCTCCGCGGCGGCCTCGATCATCGCGTACTCGCCGCTGACCTGGTAGGCGACGACGGGGACGTCCACCGTGTCGCGGACGCGGCGGATGACGTCGAGGTAGGCCCCGGCGGGCTTCACCATGACCATGTCGGCGCCCTCGCCGAGGTCGAGGAGCACCTCGCGCAGCGACTCGTCGGCGTTCGCCGGGTCCTGCTGGTGGCTGGCGCGGTCGCCGAACCGCGGCGCGCACTCGGCGGCCTCGCGGAACGGGCCGTAGTACGCCGAGGCGTACTTCGCCGAGTACGCCATGATCGCGATGTCCGGGTGGCCGGCGCCGTCGAGCGCGGCGCGGATCGCGGCGACCTGGCCGTCCATCATGCCGCTCGGGCCGACGACGGCCGCGCCCGCCTCGGCCTGCGCGACCGCGATCGACGCGTACCGCTCCAGCGTCGCGTCGTTGTCGATCTCGCCGGAGCCGGTGAGGACGCCGCAGTGCCCGTGGTCGGTGTACTCGTCCAGGCACAGGTCCGTCATGATCACGGTGGCGTCGCCCAGGTCGGCGTTCAGGTCGCGCAGCGCGAGCTGGACGATGCCGTCCGGGTCGTCGGCGGCCGAGCCCGTCCCGTCCTTGACCGCCGGGACGCCGAACAGGATGATCCCGCTGACGCCGGCCTCCACCGCCTCGTGCGCGGCCTTGCGCAGGCTGTCGCGGGTGTGCTGGTACACCCCCGGCATGGACGTGACGGGCTGCGGCTCGGCGATGCCCTCTTTGACGAACATCGGCAGGACGAGATCGGCGGGCGCGAGCCGTGTCTCGGCCACGAGCCGGCGCAGCGCGGGCGTGCGGCGCAGCCGTCGCGGCCTGGCGACGGGGAACTGTGCGGACATGTCCTTCTCCCGGTTCGGGTGTTCCGCGCCGGCGCGCCCCGGCGACTTGGGGTCGTTACGGTGTGAGCTACGGCGTCACGGGTGTCATCTGCGGCGCCGGGCACCCCGGCGCATCTGGCTGGGCTTGCGAAGCGGGTCGCCCGCCTCGATCTGTGCGGCCCTCCGGTTGGCACCGTACTCCGCGAGCGCCGCCGCGAGGGTCGATACGGACGGTTTCTCCGCCATAACGTCCACGCGCAGCCCGTACTCCCGGGCGGTCCGCGCGGTCTGCGGGCCGATCACGGCGATCACCGTCACGTTGTGCGGCTTGCCCGCGATCCCGATCAGGTTCTTCACCGTGGACGACGAGGTGAACAGCACGGCGTCGAACCCGCCGCCCTTGATCGCCTCGCGGATCGGCGCGGGCGGCGGCGCGGCCCGGACCGTCCGGTAGGCGGTCACGTCCTCGCACTCCCAGCCGAGCTCGGTCAGCCTGGCGATGAGCACGTCGGTGGCGATGTCGGCGCGCGGCAGCAGCACTCGGTTGATCGGGTCGAGGTCCTCGTCGTAGGGCGGCCACTCCGCCGCGAGGCCCTCGCCGGACTGCTCCCCGGACGGCGTCAGGTCGGGCTGGACGCCGAACTCCACCAGCGCGGCGGCGGTCTGCTCGCCGACGGCGGCGACCTTCAGCCCGGCGAACGCGCGGGCGTCGAGGCCGTAGTCGACGAACTTCTCCCGGACGGCCTTGACGGCGTTGACGGAGGTGAACACCACCCACTCGTACCGCCCGGTGACCAGGCCCTTCACGGCGCGGTCCATCTGCTGCGGGGTGCGCGGCGGCTCGACGGAGATCGTCGGGACCTCGTCGGGGACGGCCCCGTACCCGCGCAGCTGGTCCGACAGCGACGCGGCCTGCTCCTTCGTCCGCGGCACCAGGACCCGCCACCCGAACAGCGGCTTGGTCTCGAACCAGGACAGCTTGTCGCGCCAGCCGACCACGTCCCCGACGATGATCAGCGCGGGCGCCTCCATGCCCTTCGCCGCGGACGCCAGCTTCTGCAGGGTCGACACGACGGTCTCCTGCTCGGTGGTCGTGCCGAGGCTGGTCATCGCGGCGGGCGTGGAGTCGGGACGGCCGGCGGAGACCAGGCCCTTGCACACCTCGGCCACCGCGTGCTCCGCGCCCATGATCACGAGCGTGGCGTCCGGGGCGGCGAACCGCTCCCAGTCCACCCCGCCGCCGGAGGCGTCCACGACCCGGATCTCGCGGTGGTCTGCGTCGGTCAGCGGGATGCCCGCGTACCCCGGCACGCCCGTCACCGCGGACACGCCCGGCACGACCTCGAACGGGACACCGGCCTTGGCCAGCGCGGACCCCTCGGCCGCCAGCCCGCAGCCGAGGCCCGGGTCACCGCTCACCAGCCGGACGACCCGCCGCCCCGCCTTCGCGGCGCGCACGGCGAGCCGGACGGGGTCGCCCTCCGCCGAGTCGATGATCTCCACGTCGGGACGGCAGTGGGAGAGGATCTCCTCCGGGCAGTGGGCACGGCTGACGAGGACCGTGTCGGCGCGTCCGAGTTCGGACGCGGCGCGCAGGGTCAGCAGGCCCGGGTCGCCCGGCCCCATCCCGACGATCGAGACGGTGCCGAGCGCGGTCGGCGCCCCGGCGGGCGTGTTCGGCGCGCCGGTGCTCTCAGCCTCGGTGCTCGTCGCCTCGGTGTTCTCGGCGGCCGTGTTCTTGGCGGCGGTGCTCTTCGCGGCGGGGCTCAATCGCGCTCCCCCATCAACTGGTCGGCCCCCTGCGCGAGCAGCCGGGCCGCGAGGTCGCGGCCGAGCTGCTCGGCGGCATCCGGGTGGCCGCTTGCGGACAGCCTGACCTGACGGCTCCCGTCGTACGCGGCGACGGTGGCCGTCAGGTGCAGTTCTTCTTCTACTTCGGCAGCGTACGTCCCCACGGGCGCGGAGCAACCCGCCTCCAGGACGGCGAGGATCGTCCGCTCGGCGGTGACGGCCCTCCTGGTCGCGGCGTCGTCGACCGTTCCAAGCAGTGCGCGGAGGTCCGCCCGGTCGGACCGGCACTCCAGCGCGAGTGCGCCCTGTCCGGGTGCGGGCAGCATCTGGTCCGGCTCGAAGACCTCGCCGACCGCATCGACCCGCCCGATCCGCTTGAGGCCCGCGTGCGCGAGCACGACGGCGTCCAGTTCCCCGTCGGTGACCTTCGCCAGCCGGGTGTCGGCGTTGCCGCGGATCGGGACGACCGCGAGGTCCGGACGCAGCGCCCGCAGCTGCGCGACGCGGCGCGGCGAACCGGTGCCGACGCGCGCCGCGTGCGGGAGGTCGGCGAGCTTCGCCGGGCTGCACAGGGCGTCGCGGGGGTCGTCGCGGGGCGGGGTCGCGGCGAGCGCGATCCCGGGCGTCTCGGACGTCGGCAGGTCCTTCAGCGAGTGCACAGCGAAGTCCACCTCGCCGGAGAGGATCTTGTCGCGGAGCGCGTTGACGAAGACCCCGGTCCCGCCGATCTGGGCGAGCAGGGCCTTGGAGACATCACCCTGCGTGGTTACCCCCACCAGCTCGACGGCATGCCCCGTACGCTCCGTCAACAGGTCCGCCACCCGCTGCGACTGCGTCATCGCCATCAGGCTCTTCCGGGTCCCGAGCCGCAGCGGGCCCCCCGTGCCACCCGGCCGCCCGCTCAATCCCTGACTCACTGGCTCGCTCCGCTCGGCTCCCGGCGGGCGGCGCCGGCGCCGCCCGCGATCACGTCGTCTCTCCTTCGCGCGCCGCGACGGCGCCGCGGGCGCTGACCGCCCGGACGCTCGCGGTCTGCGCGTTCACCGTCTCGGCGTTCACGCCCTCCAGCCGGTGGGCGTTGACGTCCTGCACGCTCACGTCGTCCATGCGCACGCCGTCCATGCGCACGGCGTCCGGACCGGTCCCTCGCGCGCCCTCGGGCGGGGACGGGGTGCTCACACAATCGGCCTCGGCGCACTCGGCGTCAACCGCGGGGGCCGAAGCGTTCCAGGGCGCCGCGGCCGCCGGTTCGTCCTCGCTCATGTCGGCGCGGGCGACCGCCTCGGGCGCCTTCGGGTCCAGGTCGAACAGCTCGCGCAGCGCGTCGGCGTAGGAGTCGCCGCCCGGCGCCGCCGCCAGCTCCTTCACCCGGACGGTCGGCGCGTGCAGCAGCTTGTCCACCACCCGCCGGACGGTGTGGCCGATCTCTCCGCGGGCCCGCTCGTCCATCTCGGGGAGCCGCCCGCTCAGCCGGTTCAGCTCCGCCTCCACGACCTCCGCGGCCTTGCTGCGCAGCGCGACGACCGTCGGGGCGACGGCGGCGGCGCGGGCCGCGCCGAGGAACGCCTCGACCTCCGCGCGCACGATCCGCCGGACGGCCTCGACGGCCTCCGGGCCGATGGCCTCCGCCGCCTCCTGCTCGGTGCGCAGGTCGTCCAGCCCGGCCAGCCGGACGCCCGGCAGGTCGCCGGCGCTCCGCTCGATGTCGTGCGGCAGCGCCAGGTCGAGGAGGAATCGCTTGCGCCCGTCGGCGCCGACGCCCCGCGCCGCGAGCTGCGCCGCGGTCAGCACGAGGCCGGTCGCGCCGGTGCAGGAGACCACCAGGTCGGCCTCGGCTATGGCGGCGTCCAGCAGCGACAGCTCGACCGCCCGGGACGGCACCTCCAGCGACTCCGCGAGCCGCACCGCCCGCTCGTGGGTGCGGTTCGCCACCACGACCTCGCCGGCACCGGAGCGGCTCAGCGTCGCCGCGGCCAGGGAGCTCATCGAGCCGGCGCCGACGACGAGCGCGCGGACGCCGTCCAGCGGCCCGAGGTGCCGGACGGCGACGTCGAGGCCCACGCTGACCAGGGACGCGCCCGCCTTGTCGATGCCTGTCTCGTGGTGGGCGCGCTTGCCCACCCGCAGCGACTTCTGGAGGACGTCGTGCAGGTCGCTGCCGAGCGTGCCCTCGTCCTTGGCGAGCCGGAACGCCTGCCGGATCTGCCCGAGGATCTGCCCCTCGCCGACGACCATCGACTCCAGGCCGCACGCCACCGCGAACACGTGCTGGACGGCCCGCTCCTCGTAGTGGACGTACAGGTGCCGCGTCAGGTCGTCCATCGGGATGCCGGAGTGGAGGGCGAGCAGTTCGGAGATCGCCGAGACGCCGCCGTGGAACTTGTCCACCACCGCGTAGATCTCGACGCGGTTGCACGTCGACACGATGGCCGTCTCCGCGACGTTCCCGGACTTGTGGACGGCGTGCAGCAGCTTGACCAGGTCGTCCCCGGCCACCGCGGCGCGCTCCAGCACCGCGACGGGCGCGCTCCGGTGGCTGAGTCCCACGACCAGAATGCTCATATGGCCTCTCCCGCGTCTCCCTGGTTTCCCGGCCGGACTGCCCCGATCATGCCTCTACAGTCTCCACGTACTGTGTCGTACCGGGAGGTGCGTCCCCCTCTTGGAGGGGGGCGAGACCGTCCGGTCCCCCGGCCTTGCGCTGCTCGTGGAACGCAAGGATCTGCAGTTCGATCGACAGGTCGACCTTTCGCACGTCGACGCCCTCCGGCACCGAGAGGACGACCGGCGCGAAGTTCAGCACGCTGGTCACGCCCGCGGCCACCACGCGATCGCAGACCCCCTGGGCCGCGCCCGCGGGGGTCGCGATCACGGCGATGGACACGCCGTGGTCAGCGATGATGTCCTCCAGCCGGTCGATGTGCTCCACCGTCATCCCGGAGATCTCCTGGCCGACGATGGACTCGTCCGCGTCGAGCAGCCCCGCCACGCGGAAGCCGCGGGACGCGAAACCCCCATAACCGGCCAGTGCCCGGCCCAGGTTACCGACGCCGATGATGGCGACCACCCAGTCCTGGGTGAGGCCGAGTTCGCGGGAGATCTGGTAGACGAGGTACTCGACCTCGTACCCGACCCCGCGCGTCCCATACGAGCCCAGGTGGGACAGGTCCTTGCGGAGCTTGGCCGAGTTGACGCCCGCCGCCGCGGCCAGTTCCTCCGAGGAGACGGTGGCGACGGCGCGCTCCTGCAGCGCGGTCAGCGCGCGCAGGTACACCGGCAGCCGCGCCACGGTGGCTTCGGGGATGCCACGGCCCGCGCGGTCACGGGGTCGGTTCTGTCGAGATGTCACGGCCTGCTCTTCGGGCTCGTCGCTGGGCACGGGGACGCGGACCCGCGGCTCCGGTTTGGCGCGGCCTGGCGGGCGGCCTCGCACCGCTTCCTGACCGCCCCGGGGCTGGCCCTCAGGTTAAGCCTTTGTGAACAGGCGCACAAAGTCACCCCCGGTTCCGCGGGCGCCGCCGGGGCCGCACAAGACACCACAAACACCGTCCATCAGGGGCTTTCCAGCGTACGCCGCGCGCACCGGACCGCCACGGGATGTGATCGACCCGACATACCCGGCACCCGGAACGGAGGCCCCGGGGTGGCTCACGGCCGGCCGTACGGCCCGGCGGTCAGGCCGGTTCGGCCGGTTAGGCCGGTTCGCGCAGCTTCGCGATGGCGGCGCGGAGGCGGTCCTCGTCGACGCGCCAGAAATCGTGCTGCACGCCGTTGATGAGCGTGACCGGGATCTGCTCCCAGTACTGCTCGGTGTCCTGCTCCGAGCGGGTGATGTCGCGCTCCTCCCACGGCACGTCAAGCTCGCGGGCGACCCGCTCGATCACCGCGCGGGCGTCGTCGCACAGGTGGCAGCCGGGCTTGCCGAGCAGCGTGATCACGATGCCGGGCCCGTCCCGCTCGGTACCGGTCATGTCACCTCCCGGGGAACTCCGGCGCCGGAAGCGGCACCTTCGCGGCGCCGAGGCGCAGCTCGATCACGTTGGTCGCCAGCACGTGCGTGCGGGACTCCGCCAGGAACCGCTGCAGGTGCGGCTGCCGCCGGTGCGCGGCGAACGCGGTGTCGTCCCGGAAGAGCTGGTAGAAGATCCGCTGGGTGGGGCCGCCGACCACCTCGTGGCAGGCGAAGATCACGGTCTCCGGCTCCAGCGCGCGGGCGGCCTTGACGAGTTCGGCGGCGAGCCGGTCGAAGGCGTCCTCGCGGCCCTCCAGGAGCGTGTAGACGGTGATCTGCCCGCACGCCCCGGCCAGCCCGCCGTTCCGGGCATGGTCGGGGGCCGGGACGCTCCCCAGCGCGGCGGCGGCGCCGCCGACCCCGTCCACGGCCGTGGGGCCGGCGGGGTTGTCCCGGAAGCGCAGGTCCTCGGCCGGCGCCGGCTCGGGGAAGCGCAGCTCGCCGCGGCGCGGGTCCTGCGGAGGGGTCGGCGCCGGGACGGGCTCGTGCCGTCCGGGCGGGTAGCCCTGCTGTTCGTATCCGGTCACCGGCTCATCCCCGTAGTCGTCCCCGTAGTCGTCATAGTCCTCGTCGTCGTACACCGGAATGGTGCGCATCGCCCCGTACCAGACCAGTCCCGCCGCCCCGCCGAGCGCGAGCACCGCGAGCGGCGCGGGGAGGAACCCGCGGCTGCCGCTCACCACCAGCACGCCGCCCAGCGCGACCAGCGCGATGGGGATCAGCAGCTCGGCGGCCTCCCGGTCCTGCTTGCTCGCCAGCCAGGCGGTGACCCCGGTGCATCCGGCCAGCGCGAGCACCGCGACGACGTGCGCGCCGTCGATCAGCAGCAGCGGCAGCGCGTCGTAGGTGTCGCGGGGCTTCGGCAGGTCCTTCGACAGCTTGCCCTTGAGCGGGTCCAGCAGCAGGATCACGATCGCGACGACCGTGTAAGAGATCACGAACAGCCAGGCGGCGAACCTGACCTGCACGTACCGCGCGATCAGCTCGATCATGCCGAGGGCCAGCCAGACCGGCGCGATCAGCGCGGCGCCGAGCTCCATGACGCGGAAGAACACGCCGTTGAACCCGGCGAGGAAGCCGACGCCCATGGACAGCAGCGCGAGCGACAACCCGACCTGCGTGAACGACCACGCGATGAGGTAGAGCAGCCGGTCCTTGTGGGCGCGCTGGATCAGCAACCCGGTGACGAGTAATGCACCAAGGGCTGCCAGGAGCGCGAGCAGAGCAGAGAGCATCGCGCCCCATGGTGCCCGATGCCGGGGGAAGACGGGTAACCGCTCACGTGAACCGCCATGCCCCGGCGGTGCCGCCCGCCCGTGCCGTCCCTTGTGTGGTCCGCACATGTTACGGCGTGCACGTACATCTGCACGCACCATTGCCTGGCGTACGTATCGGTATCTAGAGTGGCAAATCACGCCGGAGGTCGCGTACGCCCCGAGGAGAACTGCATGAGCAGCCTGACCCTCGATGGCGGGGCGCTTCCGATCCCCCGGCGGTTCCGGGACGGCGCCGCCCGCGCCCCCGGACACGCCTCCGGACAGGACACCGACCGGGCCGAGGTGCTCAAGGCCCTGGTCCTGCGGGCAAGGGACGGCGACGCCGAGGCGTTCGGTTCCCTCTACGACCACTACGTCGAGCTGGTCTACCGCTACATCTACTACCGCGTGGGAACGCACTCGCAGACCGAGGACCTCACCAGCGAGACGTTCCTCCGCGCCCTGCGCCGGATGTGCGACTTCCACTGGCAGGGCAAGGACTTCGGGGCCTGGCTGGTGACGATCGCGCGGAACCTGGTCGCCGACCACTTCAAGTCCGGCCGCTACCGGCTGGAGATCTGCACCGCCGAGCTCCTTGAGCCCGACCGGCACCAGGAGGGACCCGAGCGGGCCGTCCTGGACGCGATGACGAACCGCACGCTGCTGCAGGCCGTCCGCCGGCTCGGCTCCGAGCAGCAGGAGTGCGTCGTCCTGCGGTTCCTGCACGGGCTGTCGGTCGCGGAGACCGCGCTGATCATGGGCAAGAAGCCGGGCGCGATCAAGGCACTGCAGTACCGCGCCGTCCGGTCCCTGGCCCGGATGATCCCACCCGACCTGCGCCTTTAGCCCGCGAAGGACCCATGCGCCGCCCATGAAGGGGTAGTGCGCGGCCTCGCCGCAGGCTTCGGCGGGCCGCGCGGCGGGCATCATTGAATCGTCTATCAATCTGTGCACCGGGCCGTAACCCGCGCCGCCGCACGATCGTTTTGCGGGCAGGAGCGCGTTCGTGTCCGGATACCGCAAGGGAGCGGCTGTTGATGACCGGGCGAGGGAAGATCGCCGAGCAGGGGAACGCGCTGGCCCGGCTGCGGGTGAGCGACGCCGGGCCGGACCCGCGGTTCCGTGCCGGGCTGCGCGAGCGGCTCGTCGCGGCCGCGAGCGGCGAGGGTGACGACGGTCCCAATCACGGGCGGCGCGACGATCTCGGGCGAGGGGGTTGACTAGGCTCGGCCCCATGCGGCGATTCTGGCAGCGCGCCAAGGACGAAGATCACAAGAGCGCCGGGGAGGTCGCCGCGGCCGCGGCGGCCGAGCCCGAGCCGCTTCCGGAGCCCGATCCGTCCGCGGCGGCGTTCTTCGACGTCGACAACACGATGATGCGCGGGGCGTCGATCTACTACTTCGCGCGCGGCCTCGCCGCCCGCAAGCTGTTCACGATGCGCGACCTCGCCATGTTCGCCTGGGGGCAGGCCGCGTTCCGGCTGCGCGGCACCGAGAACTCCGAGCACATCGGCAGCGCCAAGGAGGCCGCGCTGTCGTTCGTCGCCGGCCAGCGGGTCGACAAGATCGTCGCGCTCAGCGAGGAGATCTACGACGAGGTCATGGCCGACCGGATCTGGCACGGCACCCGGACCCTCGCCCTCCAGCACCTGGACGCGGGCCAGCAGGTCTGGCTCGTCACCGCCACGCCCGTCGAGGTCGCCCGGACGATCGCGCACCGCCTCGGCCTCACCGGCGCGCTCGGCACCGTCGCCGAGACGCGCGACGGCCTCTACACGGGCCGGCTCGTCGGGAACCTGCTGCACGGCCCCGCGAAGGCCGAGGCCGTCCGCGCCCTCGCGCAGCGCGAGGGCCTCGACCTGGCGCGCTGCGCCGCCTACAGCGACTCGGTCAACGACCTGCCGATGCTGACCGCCGTCGGCCACCCGCACGCCGTGAACCCCGACCCCGAGCTGCGCGCGCACGCCAGGGAGAACGGCTGGCCCATCCACGACTTCCGCACCGGCCGCAGGGTCACGATGGTGGCGCTGCCCGTCGCGGCCGGCGCGGGCGCCGTCGCGGGCGGGGTCGCCGCGGGCGTCGCCCTCCGCCGCCACTATCGCGCCTGACCCTTCCCGCGGGCTTAGCCTTCTCCTGTGGCCGTCGAGCTGAGTTTGCTGTCGCGGGTCTCCTGCCGCGGGCGGGACGTCACCGGCCCCCGGCTGCGCGGCCTGCTCGCGCTCCTGGCGGACGAGCCGCGGGCGGGCGTGCCCGTCGCCCGCCTGGTCGAGGGGCTGTGGCCGGACGAGCGTCCGGAGAACCCCGCCAAAGCGCTCCAGGTCGTCGTCTCGCGGGCCCGTTCGCAGCTCGGCGCGGACGTCGTCGCGCGCACGCCGGCCGGGTACCGGCTGGGGCTGGACGAGTCCCGGGTGGACGCGTCCGCCGTGCTGCTCGCCGCGTCCGCGAGCGCACGGTGCCTCCGCGAGGGCGACCACGCGGGCGCCCTCGCCCGCGCCGAGGAGGGCCTCGCCCTGTGGGACGCGCCCCCGGGTCCGGGCACCGGCGACGATCCCCTGTCGGCGCTGCGCGCGGCACGGGCCTCGGCCTACCGGGCGCTGGCGCGCACCCGCGCCCTGGCGCTGGCCGGGCTCGGCCGGCACGCCGAGGGGTTCGACGCGCTCACCGCCGTGGCCCGCGAGCGCCCCCACGACGAGGAGGTCCTCGCCGGGCTGCTGCGCTGCGAGGCGGCGACCGCGGGGCCGTCCGCCGCGCTGACCAGGTACGAGACCTACCGGCGAACGCTGCGCGACGACCTCGGCGCCGATCCGGGCGCGGCGCTCCAGGACGTCCAGCGGGAGCTGCTCCGCGCGGACGCCCCGGCCGTCCGGACGGGCGTCGCGCACGAGCCGAACCCGCTGCTCGGCCGCGCCGCCGACCTCGCGGCCGTGCTGGACCTGGTGCGCACGTCCCGCGTCACCTCGATCGTCGGGGCGGGCGGGCTCGGCAAGACGCGGCTCGCGCACGCGGTGGCGCGCGACGCCCCGCAGCGGACCGTGCACCTCGTCCCGCTCGCGGGCGTCGCCCGGGACGCGGACGTCGCGGCCGAGGTGGCGTCCGTCCTCGGCGCCGGCGACCCGCGCCGCGCGCCGCCGGGCCGCCCCGGCGGGACGGCGGGCCCGCTCACCGGAATCGCCGAGGCGCTCGGGCCGGGTCCGGTGCTGCTCGTCCTGGACAACTGCGAGCACGTCGTCGACGGCGTCGCCGGCCTCGTCGGCGGCCTGGTGGCGATGACGCGGGACCTGCGGGTGCTCACCACGAGCCGCGCGCCGCTCGGCCTGTCGTCGGAGTCGGTGTACCCGCTCCCCGCGCTGGGCCTGCCGACGGCCGTCGAGCTGTTCCGGCAGCGTGCGCGTGCGGCACGGCCGGGCGCCGCCGTCCCCGCGGACGCGGTGGCGGAGCTGTGCCGTCGCCTGGACGGCCTGCCGCTCGCCGTGGAGCTCGCGGCGGCGCGGGTCCGCGTCATGTCGGTGCCGGAGATCGCCCGCGGGCTGGACGACCGGTTCGCGCTGCTGCGCGGGAACGTGCGCGACGCGCCGTCGAGGCACCGGACCATGCACGCCGTCATCGGCTGGAGCTGGAACCTCCTCGGCCCGTCCGGGCGGGCGGCCATGCGGGCACTGTCGGTCTTCTCCGCCGGTTTCACCGCGGACGCGGCGCGCCACCTCCTGGACGGCGACGTCCTGGAGACCCTGGAGGACCTCGTCGGCCAGTCGCTCCTCGAAACGACCGAGGGCGAAGCGGGGACGCGGTTCCGGATGCTGGAGAGCGTCCGCGAGTTCAGCGCGGCGCACCGCGACGCCGAAGGCGAGACGGACGGCGCGGTCGGCGGGCTGCTCGCCTGGGCCCGGGAGTTCGGGGCCGCGCACCACGAGTCCCTCTTCGGGGCCGATCCGTTCGCTCCCCTGGCCCGCGTCCGGGTCGAGCAGGACAACCTGGTGCAGGCGCTCCGCCACGCCCTCGCCCGGGACGACCGCCCGGCCGTCGCGGCGGTGGCCGCCGTCCTCGGCGGCCTGTGGACGCTGGAGGCCGCCTACAGCCGGCTGATCGTCATGGCGGAGGAGACCGCCGGGCCGCTGAGCCGCTTCCGCCCCGGCCCCGGGGACGTCGAGACGGCCCGGACGGCCCTCACCCTCAACGTCCTCACCGCGCTCCTGATGAAGGGGCCGCGGCCGACCCGGACCCTCGTCGCGCTGCGCCGCCTGCCGCCCGCCGCGCCGACCGGCTTCGTCCAGGCCATGGCGACCCTGATGGCGGCGGGACCGGAGATCCTGGACCCGGACGGCGGCCCGGCCGCCCTCGACCGGATGCGCGCGAGCGGCGAACCGTCCCTCGCCGCCATCGCGAACTGCGTCGCCGGCTACGTCCGGGAACGCGACGGCGACGTGGCCGGGGCGCTCCGGGCGACCGAGGCGATGCTCACGACGTCCGGCGAGCCGCACACCCCGTGGCTCGCGCTCCTCGGCCACTCGCGGGTCAGCGAGCTGCTGCTGCAACTCGACCAGGACGACCGAGCCTCACACCACCTCCATATGGCCCTGGACGTGCTTGAGCGCTACGGATGGCACGACAGCTTCGGGCTGCTCTGGGCCATCGCGGCCACCGACCTCCGCCTCGGCCGCTTCGACGAGGCGGAGCGCCGGCTCGACCAGTCGGTCGCGTCCGGCCACGGCGAGACGTTCGGCACCGCCACCTTCCACCTGGGCGCCCGCGCGGAGATCGCGTTCGGGCGCGGCGACACCGGCACCGGCCTGCGGCTCTGGCGGCAGGCGGTCGACCGGCTCGCCGGCGACGAGGACCCGATGTCGGCGCCGGGCCTCGACCCGTGGACGCTCGAAGCGCACAGCGTCACCGTCGTCGCCCACGCCCGGCACGGCCGGCTCGACCTCGTCGAGGACATCGCGGCCGGGCTGCCCGCCAAGCTCGCCGGCCTGCTCGCCCAGCCGGCGGACACGATGCCGTCCTTCCTCATGGACCTGCCGCTCTGCGGCGGCGTCCTGCTGGCCCTGGCCCTCGCCGACCTCGCCCGCGCGGGCGGTCCCGCCGCGGCCCCGCCGGACGTGCGGGCGCGGGCCGCGCGCACCATCGCGCTGGCGGAGCGGCTGTACTTCGCCCGGTCCTTCCAGCCCACCATGTCCCCCGCGGCGGCCCGCCGCGCCGCCGAGGACGCCGACCGGCCGGCGTACTCCGCGGCCGTGGCGGAGTACGCCGCCCTGGACGGCTGCGGCCTGCGGGACACCGCCCGGGAGCTGACCCGCGAGCTCAGCGCGGCGCCTTCCGGTTGAACAGCACCTTCGAGTAGGCGTAGCCGGCGACGGCGAGCCCGACGCACCACGCGATCGAGACCATCGCCTCGTGCCCGCTCGGCGTGCCGGCCAGCAGCCCCCGCAGCGTCTCGTTGACCGGGGTGAACGGCTGGTACTCGGCGAACCACCGCACCCCCGCCGGCATCGACTCCGGCGGGACGATCGCGCTGCCGACGAACGGCAGGAACTGGATGATCAGCGGCGAGTTGCTCGCGCCCTCCGGGTTCTTCGCCAGCAGCCCCAGCGCGACCGCCACCCACGTCAGCGCGAACGTGAGCAGCATCAGCAGCCCGATCGCGGCGAGCCAGTCGAGGACGCTCCCGCTCGTCCGGAAGCCGAGCGCGACCGCGAGCCCGATCACCGCGGCCGTGCTGATCACCGTCTGGATCATGCTGCCGGCCACGTGCCCGGTCAGCAGCGACGCCCGCGCGATCGCCATCGTCCGGAACCGGTCGATGATGCCCTCGGTCATGTCCAGGGAGACCGACACCGACGTCGTCATGCACCCGGACGCGACGGCCATCAGGATGATCCCAGGCGCCACGTAGTTGATGTAGTCGCCGCTCGCCGCCCCGCCGACGCCCTCGCCCAGCGTGTTGCCGAACACGCCGACGAACAGCAGCATGATGAAGACCGGCACCATCATCGTGCCGACGGACAGCGCTGGATAGCGCAGCGCGTGCCGCAGGTTGCGGCGCAGCATCGTCGCGGAGTCCGTCGCCGCCTGCCCGAGCGCCGTCATCGCCCGACCGCCTCGTTCTCGGGACGCCCGGTGAGGGCGAGGAAGACGTCGTCCAGGTCGGGTGTGTGCACGGACAGCTCGCCGACCTCGATCGACGCGTCCTCCAGCCGGCCGAGCAGCGCCCGCAGCGCCCGGACGCTCCCGTCGCCCGGCACCTGCAGGGTGAGCGCCTCGTCGTCCCGCGTCACCGCGCCGAGCGTCCGCGCCGCCGCGTCCAGCTCCGCCGGGCCGTCGAACCGGAGCCGGACGTGCCCGCCGGGGACCAGCCGCTTCAGCTCGGCCGCCGTCCCCTCGGCGACGAGCCGGCCGCCGTCGAGCACCGCGATCCTGTCGGCGAGATGGTCGGCCTCCTCCAGGTACTGCGTCGTCAGGAAGATCGTCACGCCGTCCCTGACCAGCCCGCGGATGATCCCCCACATGGTGCGGCGGCTCCGCGGGTCGAGCCCGGTCGTCGGCTCGTCCAGGAAGATGATCCGCGGGTTCCCGATCAGCGTCATCGCGATGTCGAGCCGCCGCCGCATCCCGCCCGAGTACGTGGCGGCCGTCTTGCGCGCGGCGTCCGCCAGGTCGAGCCGCTCCAGCAGCTCGTCGGCGGCCCGGCGCCCGGGGACCTTGCCCAGCCGGTGCAGGTCCGCCATCAGGATGAGGTTCTCCCGGCCGGTGAGCAGCCCGTCCACGGCCGAGTACTGCCCCGTCACGCCGATCGCCCTGCGCACCCCGTCGGGGTCCTCGACGAGATCGCGTCCCGCGATCCGCGCCTCCCCCGCGTCCGCGGGGATCAGCGTGGACAGGATCCGCACCACCGTGGTCTTGCCCGAGCCGTTCGGGCCGAGCAGGGCGAAGACCGTGCCGCGCGGCACGTCCAGATCGATCCCGTCGAGGACGGCCTTCTCCCCGAACGCCTTCCTCAGGCCGGCCGCGTATATGGCCGTTTGTCGTGCTTCCGGTTTCATGGGCGGAAGCGTGCGGCCGCCCGCCTTCACCCCGCTTTCAGCCCGGTTTCACCGCGGGGTGAGCCGCACCACCGGGTACTCCCGCTCGGACTTGCTCTGGTACTTCGCGATGCGCGGCTGAGCTGCGGCGATGCGCTGCCACGCCGCCTCCCGGTCGGGGCCCTCAAGCCGCTGCGGCGTCACCGGAACGGCCTCCTGGCCGGGCAGCTCCATCGACGCCCGGTCGGCGTGCGCCATCAGATTGGCGAACCAGTCCGGGTTCTGGCCTCCCCCACCCGAAGCCACGACCAGCCGTGCGTCGTCCCCGTCGGCGAACCACGCGACCGGCGTCTCCCGCGGCTCCCCGCTCCGCTTGCCCACCGTGTGCAGGATCAGGACGTCCATGCCCATGAACGAGCCGCGCCCCTTGCGGACCTTGCGGTTCATCCGCGCGTTGGCCCGATGCTGCATCCACCGCGAGAACGCCCCGGGCCCGCCCGCCTTCTCCTTCTGCCCCTGCGCCACCGTCTACCTCCGTCAGTTCGATGTCCTCGACAGCAAACCTAGGAGTGCCCAGGTCAAGGCCGCTTCTCCATTCCTGCCCGACCTGCCGCGCTCAGCGGTGGCCCAGCACGTTGACCACGCGGCCATTGGGGTCGCGGACGAAGAACCGGCGCACTCCCCACTCCTCGTCCTGCAAGGGATGCACGATCTCCGCACCGCTGTCCCGCATGGCCGCGTAGGCCGCTTCCACATCGTCCACCTCGACGCTCATGTCGGCGGTGACCGGTGCGGTTTCGTCCCTGGTGAAGAAGCTGATCTGCGCTGTCGGATTGGACGGGGAAGCGAGCGTCACGACCCAGCCCATGTTCATGACTTCCTCGAAGCCCAGCAGCTCATAGAACTCCCGGCTCTCCGGCATGACCTCCGACTGGACGTTGGGCACGATACGGCGAACGGTCATCGACGACTCCAAGTGAGAAGCTCCCGGCCCACCTCGCAGGCCAGGTGACTAACATCCAGGTAATCACGCACCTCAAAGTGCGTTCTTGTGGCCGGTGCCGCCCCGCTGAACAGTTGACGCATGAACACGCAACGAATCAGCGTTCTCGGCCTTGGGAGCATGGGACGCGCGCTCGCGAGCACGCTCCTCAAGGCCGGCCACGAGGTGACGATCTGGAACCGCACGCCCGGCAAGGCGGGCGACCTCTCCGCACGCGGTGCACGGGAGGCGTCGAGCGTGGAAGAGGCGATCAAGGCAAGCGACCTGACGATCACGTGCCTCCTGGACGACGCGAGCGTCCGCGAAACCCTGAGGCCGGCCATAGGGAAGTTGACCGGCAGGACGCTCGTCAACCTCACCAGCGGCTCAGCGCGGCAGGCACGCGACCTCGCCGGATGGCTTGAGAAGAACGAGGTGCGCTTCCTGGCCGGCGGCATCATGGCCGTGCCTCCCGCGATAGGCACGGACGGAGCCTTCATCCTCTACAGCGGCCCGCGTGACCTGTTCGACCGCGTTGCGCCCGCACTCGCGCCCCTCGCCCGTCCTCACTGGGTGGGCGAAGACCCCGGGTTCGCGGCGCTGTACGACATGGCCGCGCTGAGCGGCATGTACGGCATGATCGCCGGGGTGAGCCACGCCGTGGCGCTGGTCCAGGCGGACGGCGGCGACGTGGAGACGTTCACGAGCGAGGTGCTCCGGCCGTGGATGGAGCAGATGCTCCCGCTCATGTTCGCCGACACCGACCCGGACCAGTCCAACCCCGAGATGCAGGCGACCGGCCTGGAGACCATGATCTCCGCGTCCGACGAGGCGGGCGTGCCCGGTGACCTGACCGGACACCTGCGCGCGTCGCTGTGGCAGATGCGTCGCGCCGTCGGCTGACCAGGGCGTACAAAAGTAGGGCGGGCATCGCGACTAGCATCGGGGAGATGCGCAACCCGCCCTACATCTGTACCCTCGACGCCGCGATGGACGTCGTCGGCGGCAAATGGAAAGCGCTGATCCTGTGGGCGCTGGACGAGCGGCTCCACCGCTTCGGCGAGTTGCGCCGCAGCCTCCCCGGCGTCAGCGAGAAGGTCCTCACCCAGCAACTGCGCGAGCTTGAGGCGGACGGAATCGTCCGGCGCACGGTCTTCGACGAGACCCCGCCCCGAGTCGAATACGAACTGACCGACGAGGGCGCCGCCCTCCACGCGGCCCTGGCCCCCTTGGGCGACTGGGCCGAACGCCGCATGCACACCCTGGCCATCACCCCCACCCACGGCA
>NZ_SMLC01000260.1 GCF_004349245.1 Actinomadura sp. 6K520
GCCCCGGCTTCACCCCGCCCCGCACCGGCCTGAAACTGTCCAGGGTCGCCGGGTACGGGCGGGTCGAGCTGACCAACACCGCCGGGTCCGGCGTCGCGATCGTCCCGCTGCACATCGGCTACATCCAGGACCGCGCCCAGAACCACGCCCTGTGCCGGTCGGCGTTCCTGGCGCCCGGGCAGAGCCTGATGTTCGAGGACGCCTGCTGCGTCCAGGAGTCCCAGGGCGGCTACCTCGCCGGCGCCGACCAGTGGTTCTTCGTCCTGCCGCTGGAACTGCGCGCCCGCGCCCTGGAACTGCGCGGCGTCCACGGCTACGGCAAGCTGTGGGAGGACATCGCCGCCCTCAACGCCCGCTACGGGCTCCCGCCGCGCGGGCACCTGGAGCAGATCCTGTCGCGCAAGCGGCCCGTGCTCACCCAGTTCCGGTCGCGGCTGGAGCCGCAGCCCGGGCAGGTCGGCGCGCTGTTCTTCGTCGCCGGGACCTTCGCCGGCCTGGAAATCGCGCCCGACCCCGGCTACTTCGCCGAGATGTGGCCCGCGCTGGTGTGCTTCGCCTACGGCGTCGCCGCCTGGCACGCCGAGCCCCCTCCCGCCGACCCCGCACCCCTGGAGACCGCCCCCGTGGAGTTCGCCGCGGACGGCGGCGGGCTGGACGGGCTGCGCGGCGCCCTGGAACGCGACCGCGCGGCCCGCCTCGCCCGGATCGGCGGATGGCTCGCCGCCGTCCCCGCCGAACTCCACGGGGCCGAACTCCACGAGGAGGACCGCTACCTCGACCTGCGGCTGTCCACCGTCACCGCCCCCCACCTGGCCGGGCAGATCGTCACCGACGGCGGCCGCACCGTCTACGCGTCCCTGTTCGCCCGCTGAGCCCGTCCGCCGCGTCCGCCCGCCGGCCCCGGGGCCGCCCGGAAAAGGGGTTGCCCCGGGGAAGCGGCACCCACTTGAATCGGAGGTGCGGGAACTGTGCCGGGCACGTCAGGCGGAACCCCGATTCCAGATCCGGGATTCGCGCGATGCTGAGGACGTCGTCAAGGCGAGAAAGAGCCTGACGGAGCGCCGGCCGCCTGTCCCGCCCCCTCCGGATCGGCGCCGCTCATGAAGGGCTCCAGCGCCGACCGCACCCGCGGCGGCATCTCCCGCTTGGACTTGGACGCCGGGTCGATGAACACGTGCCGCACCTCCCCGTCGGCGATGAGCCGGCCCTCCACCCGGAACACCGGCCGCACCACCATGCTCGTCACCCCCAGATGCGCCACCGGCATCGACACCTCCAGCAGCTCGTCGAACCGGGCGCCCTCCCGGAACCGGATCCGCGCCTCGGCCACCACCAGGTCGTAGCCGTCGTCCACCATCTGCCCGTAGTCGCCGATCAGCTCCCGCCACATCTCCGTCAGCGCCACGTCGTAGAAGAACAGGTAGTGGCCGTTGAACACCACGCCCTGCTGATCGCACTCGCTGTACCGCACCCGCAGCCGATGCGTGAACACATCACCCATACCGGGCATCCTGCCTCATCCGGTGAGCCGGGCGGCGCGGCCCCGCAGGTACCGCCGCTCCGGCACGCTCGTCGTCAGCCGCGCCGCCGCCCGGAACTCCGCCAGCGCCCCCGCGCGGTCACCGGCCATCTCCAGCAGGTGCGCCCGGACGGCGTGCAGCCGGTGATGCCCCGCCATCCGCACGTCGCCCTCCAGCGGCCCCAGCAGCTCCAGCCCCGCCCGCGGACCCCGCGCCATCGCCACCGCGACCGCGTGGTTGAGCCGCACCACCGGGCCCGGGTCCAGCCGCTCCAGCAGCTCGTACAGCGCGACGAGCTGCGGCCAGTCGGTGTCGCCCGCGCGGGCCGCCTCGGCGTGCACCGCCGCGATCGCCGCCTGCGCCTGGTACGGCCCGAGCCGCGCCCGCGCCAGCGTCCGGGTCACCAGCGCGGTCCCCTCGGCGATGGACGCCCGGTCCCACAGCGCGCGGTCCTGCTCGGCCAGCGGCACCAGGCTCCCGTCCGCGGCGGTGCGGGCCGGGCGGCGCGCGTCGGTGAGCAGCATCAGCGCCAGCAGCCCCGCGGCCTCCCCGTCCCGCGGCAGCAGCCCGTGCAGCGCCCGCGCCAGCCGGATCGCCTCCCCGGTCAGCTCCCCCCGGTGCAGCTGCGGGCCCGAACTGGCCGTGTACCCCTCGTTGAAGACCAGGTACAGCACGTGCAGGACGGCGCGGACCCGCGCGTCCCGCTCACCCGGGGGCGGCATCGCGAACCGGCCGCCCGCCGCCCGGATCCGCTGCTTGGCGCGGCTGATGCGCCGCGCCAGCGCCGCCACCGCCCGGGGCGCCGACCGGCGCAGCAGCTCCTCGACCCGCCCCGCCGGGACGCTCACATCTCCTGGCCGGACGCCGTCATGACCGGGCGCACCTCCACCGCCGCGAACCTCGCGTCGGGGATCCGCGCCGCGATCTCCGCCGCCCGCTCGGGGGAGTCGCAGTCCACCACCACGTACCCGGCCAGCTGCTCCTTGGTCTCCACGAACGGGCCGTCGGTCGCCACCGCCACCCCGTCGCGCACCCGCATCGTCCGCGCGGTCGCCGGATCGGCCAGCGCCGTCCCGGCCACCAGCTCACCCGACTCGGTGATCTCGGTGAACAGCTCCTCGGCCCGCGCCGCGAGCGCGTCGCGCTCCTCGGGCGGCAGCGCCAGGAACGCCGGGTCGCGCAGGAACAGCGGATGCTCCCAGTTCTCGGCGTTGCTGTAGATCAGCAGCAGGTACTTCATCGGGTCCCCCTCCCGCTCACCCTACGGCCGGCGGGCCGGCGACCCCGACCACGTTGCCCTCCGGGTCGGCGAACCACCCGACGCAGAAATCGCCGCCCGACCGGGGCTCCGGGCCCATCCGCCGCGCCCCGCCCAGGCCCTCCGCGCGGGCCAGCGCCGCCTCCACGTCGTCCACACCGACGTAGAACAGCACGCGCGGCCCGAAACCGTCGCCGCCGCCGACGCCCCCGGCGATCTCCGCCGTCCCCTGCCGCACGAACCCGTAGCCGCCCGGCCGCGACACCTTCTCGCTGGCGGCGTCGCCGACCTGGAACGCCCAGCCGAACAGCTCACCGTAGAAGGTGCGGAGCCTCGCCGGGTCCGCGCCGAGGATCTCGAAATGCACCACAGGTGCTCCCATAACCGGTGTCCTTCCTCCGGGTGCGCCCCACCTCGGGCGCCTCACCCCAGAGGACGGACCTGGACGCGGCCCCCTCGACATCCCCGGCCGGATTTCTTTTTCCTACCGCGGGGTGACGAACTCGGGCTGGTCCAGCACGCGCAGCCAGCTGCCGTCGGGCTGGCGCCGCGCGACCTGCGCGCGGGCACCGGCCCCGTCCCGCGGCGGTGTCGAGGTGAGCGCGAGGTCACCGCTGACCAGCGTCGGCAGCGGCTCCTCCGGCTCGAAGCGCGGCCGGTTCGCCAGGACCTTCTCCCACAGTTCCCGGATCGCCTCGCGGCCCACCGTCTGCGAACCCGGCGGATAGGCCATGACCGCGTCCACCTCGTAGAGCGCCGCGACCCCCGCCGCGTCACCGGCGTTGGACCGCTCCACGAACAGCCGCGTGATGTCCTCGGGCCGCATGGCTTTCTCGGGCATGGCCTTCTCGTGCTCCGTCATGGTCCCCCCTTGTCTCCGGTCTGCGTCCCCTCCATCGTCGGCGCCGCCACCGGCAGAAGTCAAAGAGATGAATCTTCTAGAAACCAGAAGGGAGACTTATGGCTTCAGGTGCCGGGCCGCCGGTCCTGGCGCCGCCTGTCCCGCACATAGAGGATCTTCGATTTCCCGTCGCCGGGGCTGCGGTGGTCCAGCTCGAACAGCGTCGTCGCCCGGATCAGGTCGCTGAGCTTGGCGTAGCCGTAGTTGCGGGAGTCGAACTCGGGACGCTGCTTGGTGATGATGTGCCCGACCGACGCCAGCGCCGCCCACCCGTCCTCGTCGGACGCCCCCTCCACGGCGTTGCGCAGCAGGTTCACCAGCGACGAGTCCTGCTTCAGCGCCGCCGCCGAAGACGGCGGCGCAGCCTTGAGCGCCACCGCCTCGGGCTCGGCCGAGACCTGGTCGTAGATCAGGTTCTCGATGTAGATGAACTTGTCGCACGCCGCCACGAACGGCTTGGGCGTCTTGCGCTCCCCGAACCCGTACACGGTCAGGCCCGACTCGCGGATCCGCGAGGCCAGCCGGGTGAAGTCGCTGTCGCTGGAGACCAGGCAGAACCCGTCGAACCGGTCGGAGTACAGCAGGTCCATCGCGTCGATGACCATCGCCGCGTCCGTGGCGTTCTTCCCGGTGGTGTAGGCGAACTGCTGCACCGGCTGGATCGACTGGTCGAGCAGATGCGCCTTCCAGCTCCGCAGGCTCGTCCCCGTCCAGTCGCCGTAGGCGCGCTTCACATGGGCGGTGCCGTACTTGGCGACCTCCGCCAGCAGCCCCTCGATCATCGCCGACTGGGCGTTGTCGGCGTCGATGAGCACCGCCAGCCGGTCGGCGTTCTCGCTGACCATCTCACTCCTCCTCGGGGCCGCCGGACCCCGGGGCCGGCCGCGTCGATTCGCCTGTCGCTTGCCCTGACGTGCATTCCCGCGCGGCCGTAGCCTATGGGGTGGGATGCCGATGAGGAGGTGCGACGTGCACCACGAGACCACCATCGGAGCCCGCCCCCGCGCCCTGCGCCGCTGACGCGGCATGACCCTCGACCGGCGTTCGCACATCTCTGCCCTGGCCAAGACACTGCGCGTGTCGCAGACCGATCTGGTCGGAGGGCCGCACCTGACCGCCGACCCCGGTGCAGGCGGCGCCGCTCGGAGGTCTCGGAATGTCCGGGTTCATTGGACGCGTGCGCCGCCTGTCGTCAAACGTTCGTTTGGTGACAGGCGCTCACTTCCAGCGCGACCGGACGGCCCCGGATCGTCACGGACCGAAGACTTTTCTCAGGGCCGACCTGGGGGAGTTGCGTGCTGTTTCGAGGAGGCACAGCAGGAGGCTCTGACCTAGATCGTGTTGTGGGAAACTAGGCTGTTCGCCGGTAAAAGCGAAGATGGGGGCGTTCGGTGGGAGGCGTGCTGCGGGTTTCGCGGCCCAACGCGCAGTTCCAGCAGTGGGAGGCGCTGCTGCGAAACCGGAACAAACGGCAGCGGGCGGGAGAGTTCTTGGTGCAGGGCGTTCGGCCGATCAGCCTGGCGGTGGAGCGTGGCTGGCCGGTGCGGGCGCTGATCCATGACGCCGAGCGGCCGTTGTCGCGGTGGGCGGCCGGGATGCTGGAGCGGGCGGGGGCCGAGCGGGTGGCGATGGCGCCCGAGCTGCTGGGCCGGCTGAGCGGTAAGGAGCAGGAGGTTCCCGAGCTGGTGGCGGTGGTGGCGCTGCCGGCTGACGACCTGTCCCGGATCACGGTGGGGTCGTCGTTTGTGGGGGTGGTGTTCGACCGGCCGGCCGGACCCGGCAACATTGGCACGATGGTGCGTTCGGTCGACGCGTTCGGCGGCGGGGGGCTGATCGTCACCGGGCACGCCGCTGATCCGTACGATCCCAAGGCGGTGCGCGCCTCCACCGGGTCGCTGCTGGCGGTGCCGGTGGTCCGCGTCCGCTCGCACCGCGAGGTGCTGGAGTGGGTGCACCGGGAGCGGGCGGGCGGTCAGCGGCTGACCGTGGTCGGTACCGACGAGGACGGCGCCGCCGACATCGCCGAGGTGGGCCTGACCGGCCCCACGCTGCTGGTGATCGGGAACGAGACTGCGGGGCTGAGCGCGGGCTGGCGGGAGGGCTGCGACACGATCGCGCGGATCCCGATCGGTGGTGCGGCCAGCTCGCTGAACGCCGCCAGCGCCGCCACCGTCGCGTTGTACGAGGCCGCCCGCCAGCGCGCCCGCCGGTCCTAGGGGGAAGCCGGTGGCCTACCGTTACGCGCTGGTCCGGGAGAATTACGAAGATCTGGCCAGCGGCGGGGTGCTGCGTTCGGCGCCCGGGTTCCCCGCCTTCCCGGTGCGGCTGGCCAGTGAGATGTTTCAGCGCGCCCTGGCGCTGCACGGGGAGCCTGCGGCCCTGGTGTGGGACCCGTGCTGCGGCAGTGGTTACCTGCTGACCGTGCTGGCATTGCTGCATCCCCGCCAGATCACCGCCGTGCTGGGCACCGACATCGACCCTGCCGCGCTGCATCTGGCCGAACAGAACCTGGCCCTGCTGGGCCGGGAAGGCCTGATTGCCCGGGCCGCCGATCTGGACACGCACGCCGAACGCTTCGGCAAGCCCTCCTACACCGCGGCGGCCCAGGCGGCCCGGCGGCTCGCGCGCGGGCTGGCGACCGGGCAGAGCGATGTTACGCATGCCGTGCACCGGGCCGATGTGTTCGATCCCGACCAGCTTCGCCGGGCTCTGGACGGCCGCCGTCCCGGCGTGGTGATCACCGACGTTCCGTACGGCGAGCAGACCGCCTGGCGGGGCCCCGACGGTGCGTCCGGGGTCGCGGGCATGCTGCGCGCCTTGAGGGTGGTGCTGCCCGCGAACGCCGTGATCGCCGTCGCCGTCCGCGGTCGCCGGCTGCGACTGGACGACGGGCCGCGGGCGCAGACGACGTTCCGGATTGGCACCAGAGCCGTCGCCTTGTTTCGCGCCCGGCCCGACCCAGCCCACTGACCACCTGGCCCGCCGGACGGCTCGTCATCGCCGCGCCGCGGCTCAACGACTCCATCACCTGCGACGGGCACCTCTTCCGCTGGGCGTGGGGCCGGGGGGATCGGCCCGTGGAGGAGGTTCCCGGCGCGGCCGACCGCATCGTCCACGTCCTGCGCGCGGTCGAGCCATGACGTGCGAGGACACCGTGATCGACCTGCCCGTGCCGTGGCGGTACACCGGGGTCGTCACCTGGTACGGGCGGACCACCCGGCGGTGGTGGGCCCTGGTCCCGTGGCCGGCGGCGCGTCCGGGAGCTGCCCGACGGGGCGCGGTGGTGAACGCCGTCGGGTGGCTGGACCGGCTCGGCGCCGCGCTGCTCGGGGCGGGCGTGCCCGCTCCCCGCCGGCGCCGTCTGTCGGTGCGGAGTGTCATTCTGGGACGATGATGCACTTCGCGGACGCCGCCCAGTGGGAGGCGTGGCTGGCCGCCAACCACCAGAGCGACGGCGGCGCCTGGCTGAAGATCGCCAAGAAGGGGTCGGCGGCCACCTCGGTCACCATCGGCGAGGCCCTGGACGTCGCGTTGTGCTACGGGTGGATCGACAGCCAGCGCAAGTCCTACGACGAGCACTTCTACCTGCAGCGGTACTCGCGGCGCCGCAAGGGCAGCCCGTGGTCGCGGGTCAATGTCGAGCGGGTGGAGGCGCTGACCGAGGCCGGGCGGATGCGTCCGCCCGGCCTCGCGCAGGTCGCCGCCGCCCGGGCCGACGGCCGGTGGGACGCCGCCTACACCGGGCGGGCGTGCCCGCTCCCCGCCGGCGCCGTCTGTCGGTGCGGAGTGTCATTCTGGGACGATGATGCACTTCGCGGACGCCGCCCAGTGGGAGGCGTGGCTGGCCGCCAACCACCAGAGCGACGGC
>NZ_SMLC01000261.1 GCF_004349245.1 Actinomadura sp. 6K520
GGGCCGGCGCGCCCGCCGGCCGGGGGCCGGGGCGCACCGCCGGGTTCTCAGGCGGCGAGGATGTGGGCGGCGCGGTCGTCCGCCCCGCGGCCAGGGGCGGGGCGGTCGGCCAGCGTCTCGCGGAGCTGCTTGCGGCCGCGGTGCAGGCGGGACATGACCGTGCCGATGGGGGTCCCCATCATCTCGGCGATCTCCCGGTAGGCGTAGCCCTCGACGTCGGCGAGGTAGACGGCGTCCCGGAAGTCCTTCGGCAGGGCCCGCAGGGCGGCGACGACCCTGGAGTCGGGGATGCGGTCCAGCGCCTCGGCCTCGGCGGACCGGAAACCGGAGGCGTGCGCCTCCGCCCGCGCGATCTGCCACTCCTCCAGCTCCTCGGAGCCGGCGCGCTGGGGCTCGCGCTGCTTCTTGCGGTAGGTGTTGATGAAGTTGTTGGTGAGGATGCGGTGCAGCCACGCCTTGAGATTCGTGCCTTCCTGGAACTGGTGGAAGTTCACGTACGCCTTGGCCAGGGTCTCCTGGACGAGGTCCTCGGCGTCGGCGGAGTTGCGGGTCATGCGCACGGCACTGGCGTAGAGCGGGTCGGCGAGCGGCAGCACGTCGCGCTCGTAGCGCTCTGTGTTCTCGGCC
Source organism: Actinomadura sp. 6K520 (assembly GCF_004349245.1). GTDB lineage: Bacteria > Actinomycetota > Actinomycetes > Streptosporangiales > Streptosporangiaceae > Spirillospora. Next base: position 628 of record NZ_SMLC01000261.1, read on the forward strand.
GCCGCGGTGTCCGCCGCGTTACGGCGGACAGGCGTGGTGACAGCGGTCATCGTCGCTCCCCGTAGGTAGTGGCCCCAGGCGAAAGCGGGCCGGTTGCTGACGCGTGTTCGGGGGCACGCGCGGACCGGGCGAACGAACCGCCCCCCGTGCTAGTGGTACGTGCCACCGTTCCCGACGGGTTCGGAGGTCTCGGCCGCGCATGGCGCGTGGGCCGAGGATCCTGCGCGGGCCGGCTGTGCCAGAGCGACCCCGTGCTTCCGGGACGTCGCGGGCCGATGCTCGATCAGGCGCTTCCCACCCGTCGGTGGTCTTCCTTGCCATGTAAGACGCCTGGAGGGGGGCGAATGGTTGCCTGCGGCCGGGTGTCGTCCGTCACATGCGGCGGCGTGTCGTCCCGGCGAGACGTGATCAAGCGGTATGGGGCCGTCCGCGGCGGGGCGACCGGCGGGCCGGCGGCCCGCGACGACGAGGGTCCCCGGGAGCCCGGCGCGACAGGGGCTCCCGGGGACCGGGACGGTCAGCCGAGCAGGTGTCTCAGCGCCCTGGCCATCAGGGTCCGTGCGTCGGCGGAACCGGCCTGTTCGAGCCCGAAGCCGAACAGGATGGTGTCCTTGGTCGCGACCGACGAAACCGAGTCGATCAGCGCCTGGGACCGGACGAACTCGGCACCGTTGCCGGGGCTTCCCTCAGGGGCGCCCTGGATGGACCAGGGGCCGAGGCCGGTCTCGAAGCCCTCCGCGTCGAGCTCACCGCCGGTCGTGGTGAGCCTGGTGTCGTCGATGAACAGTCCGGTTCCGCCGGTGAAGGGGTCGCTCACATAGGCGAAGGACACCTCCACCTGCTTGCCCGCGTAGGCGGACAGGTCGAACGCGACGGGAACCCAGCCGTTGGAGTTGCCCGTCAGGGCGTTCCACGCGCCGGTCGTTCCGGTGTTGCCGCAGGGGTTTCCTCCCGTGAGGTAGTGGTTGAGGAACGGGTGCATGGCGAGGTAGTAGCCCTGTTCGCACTCCGCCGGCACGTCGGTGGACGTGCGCCCGTTCTTGTCGGGCAGGGTGGTCCAGTCGTCGGCACCGGCGGTGTGGGCTTCGATGACGACGTTGTCGTAGCCGGTCTCGGTGCTGTAGGAGACCTGGGCCTGGAGCGTCGGGGCCTGCGCGGCGGTGACGCCGGTCAGGTCGATCGTCCGGGTCAGCCGCTGGTACGCGCTGTTCTGGTGGGGGCCGGCGACGTACCACTCGCCCTCGACCGGCTCGGTCGACGCGGCGGCGCCGGTGTAGTCCCCGATCTTCCAGCTGTCGAACTGCGGGAACTCGGCCTTGGGCAGGGCGGTCGAGGTGACCTGGAAGCCGCCCGTCTCGTTCAGCGGGTTGGTCGTCGTGCCGGTGAGCTCGGACGTCACGCCCTCGAAGGGCCGCTCCGTCCCGGTGAACCCGGTCGGCGATCCGATGACCTGCCTGTCGTACGCGCCCAGGTAGTACTGGAAGAAGTCGTCCGACAGCAGTTCGCAGTCGTCCCGGAAGCTCGTGGTGAGCACGCACGGGCGCTCCGGATGACCCTTCAGGCCGTAGTAGATGCCGCCGCCGTTCGCCTGGCCGAGCGGGCCGTTGTATCCGGTCGTCTCACCGGTGTGGAGGAGTTTCCCGCCCTCGTTGAGGTACGACCGGACGCTCAGGACGAGGTCCTTCGCGCGGTCGGCCACCTGCGAGTCGGGGAAGTCGCCGATGACGGACCGCACCGGTTCGTCGGCCTCGTCCTGGGTGAGGCGGTTGTCGCCCAGGTACCAGACGACGGCCTTGAAGTGCTTCAGGACGCCGAGGTCGTGCGGGACGCCGTCCTTGTCGATGTCCCAGACCAGCGGCCGGCGCTTGGCGGACCTGACGAGTTCGGCGTACTGGGCGGCGTACCTGGGCTCGTCCGTCCCGGCCGGGTAGGTCGGGTTGACGCCGGTGTAGTCCTCGTCCGCGATGACCAGGACGTCGGCCCTCTTCTGGTCGCGCACGGTGTAGCTGAAGCGCTCGCTCTCGACCCGCTTCCGGCCCTTCCAGCCGGAGAACCACACCTCCACCTTGTCTCCGGGCCGCTGCGATCTGACCTTGCCGCGGAACTCGCCGTAGTAGGTGTCGTTCTCGTCGCCGTAGCGCTCGCCGCCGCGCCACTCGCGCACGAGGTCGTGCCGCACGCGGCCGCCGTTGATCCGGTAGTGCATCGTCTTCAGGCGCAGCGACCTGCGGATCACCGAGGCGACCTCCTGCGAGCCGCCGTAGGACGCGCTGAACGCGTCCGTCTCGAAGTCGGCGGCCTCGTGCCCGAGGGCGGACACCGGCTCGTCCGGCGTGTGCGCCGACTTGCCGACCGACAGCGCGAACGGCAGGTTCTTCGCGAACTCCCGCTGGATGAGCGTCTCGTCGTCGGGGAACTCGAAGCCGCTGCCGCAGTCGCCGGGCTCCCACTCGTCGTCCGGGTCGGATGCCGCGGCCGACTCGCAGGTCGCCATCTCCGGCGTGACGGACAGCGCGCCGTAGACGTTGTCGGCCTGGCCGTCGGTGTCGCCGTTGGTGGTGTAGAGCTGCGCGCCGAGCTGGGGCACGTAGCCGGGCACGGCCGGGTTGTCGATGTCGCCGAGCAGGGCGTCGTGGATGACGTCGTCCGGGCTGCGGGTCAGGGTCTGCCAGCCCACGCCGTGCAGCAGCAGTTCCGCCGCCGAGTGGTAGTTGATCAGGTAGGTGGGCCGGACCTTCTTGTAGAGGTCCATCTGCGCCCTGGTCTCGGGTTCGGAGCCGGGGGCCGGGCCGCGGTAGGTCTCGTCGGCGGGCGCGTCGGAGGAGCCCTCGTTGTCGTAGCCCCACTTGTAGGGGAAGTTGCGGTTGAGGTCGACGCCGTCCCCGCCGGTGATCTGGCCGTCGCCGTTGTTGTCGCGGGTGTTCTTGCGCCAGAGGCGGAACCCGTCCTGGAACGTCAGGTCGTAGCCGTCGGGGTTGACGACCGGGATGAACCACAGCTCGGTCGTGTCGACGATCTTCGTGATCTCGGCGTCGCCGCCGTAGGCGCCGACGTAGTGGTGCAGCAGCCGGCGCACCATCTCCGGCGTGATCCACTCGCGGGCGTGCTGGGCCCCCTGGTAGACGACGACGGGCTTGTTGTGGCGTCCCTTCCTGCGGGCGTCCTTGGTCACCTTGACGGCGGTGATCGGCTTGCCCTCGCGGCTCGTGCCGATGTCCACGGCGGTGGCGATGGACGGGTGGTCGGCGGCGACCTTCAGGAGCTCCTCGTGGAGGTTCCCGGGGCCGCTGTAGGGGCGGAAGACGCCGTCGGGCGCGGCCTTCGTGCGAAGACGGGCGGTCTTCTTCGCGGTGAGGCCGAGGCCCTGCCGGTTGAGCGCGGCGGCCTGCGGCGCGCTCATCACGGCCTCGACGCGGATGCCGCCCGGCTTCTCGCCCTTGGCGATGCGGATCGCCTCGTGGTCGAGGCCGGAGCGGTTCAGCAGCTCGACCTGGGCCGGGCTGAGCTCGGCGGTGTAGACCTCGACGGCCGCGCCGGAGGGCGCGGGGCCTGGAGTGGCGTTGGCGGGGGTCGCCGCCAACGTTCCGATCAGGAGCGCGGCGGCAGCGAGGGTCGGGGTGAGTCTTCGGTGCCGGAACAGTGCGCGCGACATTGCGCCTCCCTGGAAGGGACCACAAATGGGGGTCGCGTGATCGTCTGCCTGGGGAACGTGGGTGTCAATGGGGCATTAGTGCTCTATGCCGCATTCGGTCACTTTCCGATGTTCCGGCTTTTCGGGGTGGCTACGGCTGCGTTCCCTTTGATAAGGGACCTTCCGGAAGACAGGCATCAATCCGGGCTATCGGCACCGACCCGGACCGGTTTTCGCGGACCGCCATCACGATCTTGTTACTGCGGGTAGCGTGCCCTTGACCGGGAGTCGCCGAGGATGTCGGGTGTCCTGCGCTCCCTGGAGGGGGGCCGCATGGTCATCGACGAGCTGCTGGGGATGGCGTGGATGACGGCCATCACCCTCGACGGACGCGGACACATCAGCCACTGGGACGACACCGCGGCCGATGTCTTCGGCGTCGGGCGGCTCCAGGCCGTGGGCCGGCCGCCGGCCTCGCTGCTGCGGCTCCCGCGCGAACACCGCGGCGCCTTCGAGCCGGAGGTCTTCGGGCACGTCTGGTGCGGCGCCTGCGCCCTGCCGCGCGTCGACAACGGCGTGCCCACCGAGGTCGGCTGGTGGGTCTACCCCATCGAGGCCGACCCGGGCGGCCACGACACGCGGGTCCTGGCGCTCGCCGCCGACCTGCGCCGGCTCCGCGAGGAGGGCCCCGGCATCGCCGTCGGCGACCTGCCGGTGGCGGCCCCCGGCGCGGGCGCTCGGCGCGGCGCCGGAACACGGCTGCTCCGGGTGGAGCCGGCGCTCGCGCCGCCCGCCGGGCCGGGCACCGCGCCGTTCGCCGCCCCGTTCGCCGCGCGGCTCGCCGGCCTGCTGCCCGCCCTGGACGCGGGCGCGGCGGAGAAGATCGCCCTGCAGGTGCTGGGGCTCGGCTGCCCGGCGGTCTCCCTCGGCCTGACCGTCCGGCTGCCGATCATTCCCCACCCGGGGACGGTGGCCGCCGCGGCCCCGCCCCGCCCGGCGGCTCCCGTCCGGGAGGCCCCCGCGGTCCGGCCCCGGCCGGTGGTTCCGGCCGCTCGCGCGGGGCGCAGGCGCCCGGTCCGCGGGACGCGGCCGGCCACGACCCATCCGGCCGGCCCCGCCTGGGCGGACGGTCGGGAGACCACGGCCATGCGGGAACCGCTCAGCTACCTCAGCGAGGCCGGGCAGGAGATCGGGGGCACGCTCGACCACCTGCAGGCCGCGCGGAAGCTGGCGGAGGTGCTGGTCCCGCGGCTCGCCGACTTCGCCGCCGTCGAACTGCTCGAACGCGTCGTCGCCGACTCGGCCCCGCCCGCCGCCGAGGTCGACGAGACCACGCAGATGCGCCGGGTCGCGGTCGTCCACAACGACGAGCACGGGCGCTGGGACGACCTCGTCCCGGAAGGGGAGACGCTGCGCCTGGCGTCCGGGGCGCCGTTCGTCCAGGCCATGCGGACCGGGCGTCCCGTCCACATCCCGCACGTCGACTCCGTGCGGGCGACCGAGATCGCCGCCTCGTTCGGCGACCGCGACCTGCGGCCGCTGTTCGCCGGGCGGGCGCTGATGATCGTCCCGCTGATCGCGCGGGGCCGGGTGCTCGGCACGTTCAAGCTGCTCCGCAAGGGCGACCGCCCCGGGTTCGGCGACCTCGACTTCGCCATGGTCGACGAACTGGCCCGCCGCGCCGCGCTGTGCATCGACAACGGCCGGCTCTACCGGCGCGAGGTCCAGGTCGCCGAGGAACTGCAGCACTCGATGCTCCCCGACGACCCCCCGGACGTCGCGGGCGCCCGCGTCCGCTACCGCTACCGGCCCGCGGGGCAGGCGATCAACGTCGGCGGCGACTGGTTCGACGCCATCCCGCTGCCCGGCTGCCGGCTCGGCATCGTCGTCGGCGACGTCATGGGCCACGGGCTCACCTCGGCCGCGATCATGGGGCAGATGCGCACGGCCGTCCGCACCCTCGCCGCCGAGGACATGCGGCCCGCGCGGCTGCTGCGCCAGCTCGACGGCCTCGCCCGCCGGCTCGGCGAGGACTACCTCGCCACCTGCCTGTACGCGGTGTACGACCCGGTCGAGCGGAGGTGCACGCTCGCCAACGCCGGGCACATCCCGCCCGTGCTGGTGTCGGCGTACGGTGACAGCCGCGTCCTCGGCGTCCCGTCCGGCGTGCCCATCGGGGTCGGCGGCGAGCCGTTCGAGACGGTCGAGGTGGCGGTCGAGGACGGGTCGCAGCTCGTGCTGTGCACGGACGGGCTCCTGGAACGCCGCGACCGCGACCTCGACCAGGGGCTGGAGCTCATGCGCAGCCGCCTCGCCGGTGCCCCGCCCGACCTCGACCGCACCTGCGACTCCCTCCTCGACACCCTCGCCGCGGCCACCCCCACCGACGACATCGCGATCGTGGCCGTCGGGTTCGACGGCCTCCCCAAGGACGACGTCGCCGCCTGGGAACGGCTGGAACCGCGGCCGAGCACCGTCCCCTGGGTGCGGGCCCAGGTCGCCGCGCGGCTCGCCGACTGGGGCATCGGACCGCTCACCGACACCGTCGAGCTGCTCGTCAGCGAACTCGTCACCAACGCCCTCGTGCACGGCGCCGGAACCATCGGCCTCCGCCTGATCAAGGGCGGGACCCTGCTCTGCGAGGTCTACGACGACGGCGCCGACCTCCCCCGGCTCCGGCACGCCGAGGCCACCGACGAGTCGGGGCGCGGGCTCCAGCTCGTCAGCCACCTCACCGCGCGCTGGGGCACCCACCGCGCCGAACCCGGAAAGGTCGTCTGGTTCGAGCACCTCCTCCCCGGACGGCCCCCGCCGCACTGATCACCGTGGTCATCGGCCCGCATCGCGATTCTGTGAGGTAAATGTCCCGTCCGCGACAGATATTTTCCAACGCTCCGTCCGCTCTGATCGATGTGACGACACCCATCGCGGCCACGGGGGAACACTTGGGGCGGAATCTGACGCTGCCGGTACCGGAGACGCTCTACGCCACCTACGCCGTGGCGCTGCCGGCACCCATCCCGGACCCGGCGGAACTCGCCCGCACCGAGGTGACGCGCCGCACCCGGCCGCCCCTCCGCGAGCTCGCCCTCGGCATGCTCGACAGCCCGATGCTCACCCTCGACCAGCGCCCCGCCGGCGACTTCCCCCCGCTGCCCGGCGACCTCCTCGCCGCCTACGGGGCCGCCCCGGCCGACCTCGCGGCCATCGACGACGCCCCCCACCTGCTCGCCGTCCGCGCCGCGTACCGCCC
>NZ_SMLC01000262.1 GCF_004349245.1 Actinomadura sp. 6K520
GCCGGTGCCCCAGTGCCGCTCGACGAGCGCGCCCATCGCCGCGACGGCCGCCGGGTTGTGCGCGTAGTCGACCAGGACGGGGTTGCCGCCGATCCGGTACACGCAGCCCCGGCCCGGGTTGTGCGTGTGGGGGTCGAACGTGCGCAGCGCGCGGGCCACGGCCTCCACCGGGACGCCGAGCGCGCGGGCGGCGGCGGCCGCGGCGAGGGCGTCGGCCACGACGTGGGCGGCGTGCCCGCCGAACGAGCCCGCCACGTCGGCGGCGGGCAGGATCCGGGTCCGGCGGTCGCCGCGCGCCTCGGTCAGCCAGCCGTCCGCCACGCAGTAGCCGACGCCGCCCTCCCGCAGGTGCTCCATGAGCACGGGCTCGCCGGGGGACGGCGCGAAGTAGCGCAGCACGGGGCGGCGGTCCCTGACCGCCCGGCGCCGCGCCAGGCCGGCCGCCGGCGGGTCGGCGGCGTTGAGGACGAGGTGCCCGCCGCGCCGGATCTCCTCGGCGACCAGGGCCTTGATGCCGGTCAGGTCGTCCAGGTCCTCGGTGTCGTCGACGCCGAGATGGTCGCGGGTGATGTTGGTGACGACCGCGACGTCGGCGCGCTCGTAGCCGAGCCCGCGCCGGACGATCCCGCCCCGCGCGGTCTCCAGGACCGCCGCCTCCACCGAGCGGTCGCCCAGCACCATCTCCGCCGAGCGCGGCCCGGACGCGTCCGACCGGTGGACGAGCCGCCCTCCGATGTACACGCCCTCCGTGCTCGTCATGCCGGTCCGCCTGCCGTCCAGCTCCAGCATCCGCGCGATCATCCGGACCGTGGTGGTCTTGCCGTTGGTGCCGGTCACCGACACGACCGGCACCCGCGACGGCGTCCCGGCCGGGTACATGAGGTCGATGACGTCGCCGGCGACGTCGCGGGCGGTCCCCTCGTGCGGCGCGAGGTGCATCCGCAGCCCGGGGGCGGCGTTGACCTCCAGGATCCCGGCGGCGCCGGGTTCGGCGGGCGGCGGGGACCCGATGTCGGGCAGCCTCAGGTCGATGCCGCACACGTCCATCCCGACGGCGGCCGCGGCCCGCACGCACATGCCCGCGACGTCCGCGTGCACCTCGCCGGTCACGTCGCGGCTGGTGCCGCCGGTGGACAGGTTCGCGTTGCGGCGCAGCCACACCCGCTCCCCGGCGGCGGGCACCGTCCCCGGGCCGTGCCCCTGCCGCGCCAGCAGCGCCAGCTCCGCCGGGCCGAGCGCCAGCCGGGTCAGCGGCCGGTCGTGGCCCGCGCCGCGGGCCGGGTCGGCGTTGACCCGGTCCACCAGCGCGGCGACCGTCGCGGTGCCGTCGCCGGTCACGCACGCGGCGGTCAGCTCCGCCGCCGCCGAGACCCGGCCGCCCACCACCAGGACCCGGTAGTCCTTGCCGGGGATGTAGGACTCGACGATGGCCCCGTCCCCGTCCCCGTCTCCGGCCCCGGCCGCGTCCGCGAACGCGGCCGCGACCTCCGGCGGGGTCGTCAGCCCGATGTGGACGCCTTGGCCGTGGTGACCCGCGAGCGGCTTGACCACCACCGGGCCGCCGATGCGGCGCAGCGCCTCCAGCGCCTCGGCCGGCGACGACGCGACCCGACCCTCGGGGACGGGCAGCCCGGCGTCGGCCAGGACCCGGTGCGCGAGCCGCTTGTCGCCCGCCACCTCCATCCCGATCGCCGAGGTGGCATCGGTCATCGCGGCCCAGACCATCCGCCGGTACCGCCCGTACCCGAGCCGCAGCAGGTTCAGGTCGCCGACGCGGCGTACCGGCACGCCCCGGCGGCGCGCCGCCCGGGCCAGCGCGGCGGTGCTGACCCCGAGCCGCTCGCTCTCGTGCAGGGCGGCGATGCGGGCCAGGTCCGCGGACGGGTCGGGCACCCGCCCGGCGAGGGCGCCCTGGACGGTCCGCAGGGCGAGCGTGACCAGCCGTTCCACCACCGTGCTCCCGGCGGGCTCGTCGCGCGGGCACTCCAGGATCACGTCGTAGTCGGCGGGCCCGCCCGCGCGGACGGTGCGGCCGAAGAACACCTCGCGGCCGATCATCCCGGACAGCTCCAGCGTGACGTGCTCGGTGACGTGGCCGAAGTAGGTGCCGCGCGCCATCGCGTCCAGCAGCCCCCCGGGCCGGCCCGCCGCGCAATGGTGCGTCGCGAGGCCCGGCAGGGCGTCCCGCAGGCGCTCGGCGAAACCCGGGTGGCCGGTGGTCTCGTGTCCGGCCAGGCCCTGGAGGTCGAGCCGGGCGATCGCGACGGGACGCGACAGGTAGACGTTCGGGCCGCTCAGGCGGCGCACATGGTCGAGGCGCACGGCTACTCCTCCTCCGCGGGGCCGCGCATGTCGCCGATCTCCGGGAGCCTGTCGTGCATCTGGAACGCGCAGCCGGCCGGCAGCAGGTGCAGCGACACGTCGAACATGGCCATCGGCTCGTCGTCCGACGCCGCGTAGGCGACCGTGGACTGCCCCGCGTCGACGACCGTGACCACACCGGTGCCGACGACGTCGAACCGGCCGTCGCCCACCACGATCGCCGTGTCCTCGTCTATCCCGACGCCGAGCAGCCGGGTGTCCAGCGCTATCCCGCTCATCAGCCGCGGCAGCCGCCCGCGCTCGTTGAAGTGCATGTCGATCAGCACGTTGTCGAGCAGGGCGAGGCCCGGCCCGACCTTCACGCTGGACGCGGCCACCTCGTGGCCGTGGCCGCCGAGGATCATCCAGTGCCCCATGGCGGTCGCGCCGGCGCTCGTCCCGGCGATGACGAGGCCCTCCTGGTCGAGGCGCCGCTTGAGCAGCTCGTTGGTCTTCGAGCCCACCAGTGTCCGGATCCGCGACTGGTCGCCGCCGCTGAACAGCACCCCGGTCGCCGCGTCCAGCGCCCGCAGCGTCGCCGCGCTGTCGGCCGCGGCGCGGCCGAGGAGCCGCAGCTCCCGGACGGCCGACACGCCGAGGCGGCCGAACACCGCGGTGTACTCCTCGGCGACCTCCTCCGGAACCTCGGTCGCGGTCGTCACCACGACGACCCGCGCGTCCTCGCCGCCCGCCAGCTCGACGAAGGTCTCCAGGGGCCCGGAACCGCAGGTGCGGTTCTCCGCCCCGCCGATGATCAGCAGCCGGCCCTTGTGTCCGGCGCCCGCTCGTCTCTCTGTCACACCTGTCGACTACCCGCGATCACCCTAGGTAGTCTCCTGACGACATAAAGCCATGTATCCGGCGGGTCCCGGCCACCGGGAGCGCGGCCGGGGCGCGGGCCGGGCTGTGTCATGCTGAGCGGATGAACGGCAGCCCCGTTCCCCCGGACGGCCCCGCCCGGCCACCGTCCGGGCCCTCCGGCCGGACGGCCGGTCCCGCCGCCGCGCTCGCGGCCGCGTCCGAGCACTACCTGCGCGGCGAGCCGATCGACATGTCGGCGCTGGCCGCCGAGCTCGGCGTGGGCCGCGCGACCCTGTACCGCTGGGTGGGCAGCCGCGAGCAGCTGCTCGGCGCCGTCCTCGCGGAGATGACCGAGCGCACCTACCGCGTGGCGACGCGCGGCGTGGGCGGCTCGGGCGCGGAACGCATCCTCATGGTCCTCGACAGGTTCATGCACGCGGTGGTGGAGGCCGAACCGCTCAAGGCGTTCACCGAGCGCGAGCCGCGGCTGTTCATCCGGCTGGCGACCATGCCGGGCACCATCGAGGACCGCTCCACCGAGTTGCTGACCCGGGAAATGCAGGCCGAGATCGACCGCGGGGCCATGCGGGTGCCGCTGCCCACCCGGACGCTCGCGCAGGCGATCGTCAGGGTCGCCGACTCGTTCATGTACGCGCACTACCTGGGCGGGAACCGGCCGCAGATCGACCAGGCACTGGAGGTCGTCGAGCTGCTGCTGCGGCCGTGCGGGGACGGCGTGGCGGCCGCCCGACAGAACGGCCGGGGAATCTCCGGACCTGGCTGAACGCTTGATAATTTGACGGGGAATGACCGTTTCGTGGCATTCCCCGGCGTGAGAGCCTGACAGTCATTGGACGCATTGTCGAACGAGGGACGGGCCGTGAGTGACATTCCCCGCCGCGCGGTGACGCGGACCGCCAAGCTGGCGTCGCTGCCGATCGGCTTCGCCGGGCGCACCGCGCTCGGGTTCGGCAAGCGGACGATCGGGCGCCCCGCCGAGGCCGTCGCGCTGGAGGTGCAGCGCCGCACCGCCGAGCAGCTGTTCGCGGTGCTCGGCGAGCTCAAGGGCGGCGCCATGAAGGTCGGGCAGCTGCTGTCGATCTTCGAGGCCGGGCTGCCCGAGGAGATCGCCGGGCCGTTCCGCGCCAGCCTCACCCGTCTCCAGGAGGCCGCGCCCCCGATGCCCGCCGCCACCACCCACCGCGTCCTCGCCGAGGGCCTGGGGGAGGACTGGCGCGAGAGGTTCCTGGAGTTCGACGACCGGCCCGCCGCCGCGGCGTCCATCGGCCAGGTCCACAAGGCCGTCTGGCACGACGGGCGGACCGTGGCCGTGAAGGTCCAGTACCCCGGCGCCGCCCGGGCGCTGATGAGCGACTTCAACCAGATCTCCCGCGTCAGCAGGCTCTTCACCCCGCTGTTCCCCGGCGTCGAGGTCAAGCCGGTCATCGCCGACCTCAAGCGGCGGCTGGAGAAGGAGCTCGACTACGTCGACGAGGCCCGCGCCCAGACCGCCTTCCACGACGCCTACGACGGCGACCCCGACTTCGTCGTCCCCGCGGTCGTCGCCCAGTCCGGCAACGTCCTCGTCACCGAATGGCTGGAGGGGACCCCGCTCGCCAAGGTCATCGCCGAGGGCGACCAGGAGCGGCGCGACCGCGCGGGCATGCTGCTGTTCCGCTTCCTGCTCTCCGGCCCCGCCCGCTGCGAGATGATCCACATCGACCCGCACCCGGGCAACTTCCGGCTGCTGGACGACGGCCGCCTCGGCGTCATGGACTTCGGCGGAGCCGCCCGCGTCCCGGCCGAGCTGCAGTGGTCGATCGGCCGGCTCACCCGCATCGGGACGCTCGGCGACCCCGACGCGATCGTCGACGCCCTCCGCGAGGAGGGGTTCCTCGTCCCCGACGCCGAGGTGGACCCCCAGGAGGTCGCCGACTTCATCGGGCCGCACGCCGCCCCGTTCGCGGTGGACCGCTTCCGCTACTCCCGCGAGTGGATGCGGGAGCAGACCGCCCACGGACTGGGCGTCGCCTCCGACATGCGCCCCGGCGCCCTCGCCCGCCAGTTCCGGCTCCCGCCCCAGTACCTGGCGGTCAGCCGCGCCCTGACCGGATGCGGCGGCGTCCTCTGCCAGCTGGAGACCGAGGGCGACTTCCGCGCCGAAGTGGAACGCTGGCTCCCCGGCTTCACGGCCGACGACGGCCCCACCACCGACGAAACCGGGGAACCGGAGGAGGCCACCGCCTGACCGGCCCAGGGGTCAGGCGAGCGCTCGGGCCTCTTCTTCCTCCACCTGGCGGTTCCAGTCGCGCTTGATCGACCGCCAGCCCTCATCGTCGCGGCCGCGGCGCCAGTAGCCGGAGATGGACAACCGCTCCAAGGGCACCCCGCGCTCGATCCGGAGGTGCCGCCGGAGCGCCTTGACGAAGCCCGCCTCGCCGTGGACGAACGCGTGCACCTCGCCCTCGGGGAACTCCAGCTTCTGGACGGCCTCGACCAGCAGGTCACCGACCGGGCCGCCGCCCCGGTGCAGCCACACGATCTCCGCGTCCCCCGGCGTGGGCAGCTCCTGCTCCTCCTCGGGGCCGGCGACCTCCACGAACACGCGGACGGGGGCGCCCTCCGGGATCCGCTCCAGCGAGGCGCCGATCGCCGGGAGCGCGCTCTCGTCACCGGCGAGCAGGTGCCAGCCGGCGCCGGCGCGGGGCGCGTAGGCGCCGCCGGGGCCGAGGAACAGGATCTCGTCGCCCGGCCGGGCGCTCGCCGCCCACGGGCCCGCGAGGCCCTTGTCGCCGTGGTGGACGAAGTCGATGGTCAGCTCCACGGCCTCGGGATCCCACGCCCGGACGGTGTAGGTCCGGGTGACCGGCCACTGCTCGCGCGGCAGCTCGGCGCGGATCCGCTCCATGTCGAACGGCTCCGGGTACACCACGCCCGGCCGCCGGAAGAGCAGCTTGACATAGTGGTCGGTGAACTCGCCCGCGCCGAACCCGGCCAGCTCCGCCCCGCCGATGACCACGCGGATCATGTGCGGGGTGAGGCGTTCGGTGCGCAGCACCCTCCCCCGGTTGAGCGTGCGCCCCTCGCGCGCCGGTCCCGTCGCCATGCGGCCTCCCGATGATACGGATCACACTGCTTAGGTAACCCTAACCAGGGAGGCCGCCCGGCTTGTTCCCCGGCTAGCCCGCGCGGGCCGTGCGGGCCGTGCGGGTTCGCGCGACCTCGGCTGCGACGGCCTCGAACGCGGCGTCGGTCTCCTCGCCGCCGGCGAGGGTGAAGAGCGTCGACTTGACGATGACGACGCCGTACCTCGGCGAGACCCAGATCAGCTGGCCGCCGAGCCCGCTGGCGGAGAAGTCGCCGTCCTCGCCGAGCCACCACTGGAAGCCGTACCCCGGTTTGAACGGCGCGGCGGGACGCGTGGACTGCTCCACCCACGAGGCGGGCACGACCTGCCGGTCGCTGGCCTTCCCGCCGTTCAGGTACAGCAGGCCGAACCGGGCGAAGTCGCGGCCGGTGGCGTAGTAGCAGCAGTACCCCATGCTGTTGCCGTTGGAGTCGTTGCCCAGGTACGCCTTGGACGCCATCCCGGCCGGTTCCCAGATCTTCCGCTGGACGTAGGTGTGGTAAGGCACGCCGGTCGCCTCGGCGACGGCCCAGGCCAGGACGAACGAGTTCATGCTCGTGTACTCGAACCTCGTCCCCGGCTCCCAGCCCCGCCTCTGCCGCTTCGCCATGGCGGTGAGCGGATGCCCGAGGCTCGCGGCGACGTGGACCGGGGGGACGTCCGAGGTCTCGTCCCACTCGATGCCCGACGACATCCGCAGCAGGTCCCGGAGCGAGACGCCGTCGTAGCCGGACCCCGCCAGCTCGGGGACGTAGCGGGTGACCGGGTCGTCGATCGAGTCGATGTGCCCCTCGCCGAGCGCGATGCCGACCGCGGCGGAGGTGAACGACTTGGCCATCGACCACGACTGGAAGAGGCTGCCGCGGCCGGCCGCGACGTAGCGTTCGAAGACGACGCCGTCACCGTCCAGGACGACGAAGCCCTGGGTGCCGGTACGGGCGAGGTAGTCGTCGAGCGTGCGCCGCTGTCCGCCGTAGGTGTAGGTGACCGAGAGCGGGCGGTGCGCCTCCCGCAGTTCGAGGGGGTCGGACGAGGGGAGCAGCGGGTCGAAGCCCGCCCGGTGCTCGGTGACGGCGGCGGACGGCGGAGCGGGCGGGGGAG
>NZ_SMLC01000263.1 GCF_004349245.1 Actinomadura sp. 6K520
GGCCGGCCGCCGAGCCCGCCCCCGCCGAGCCCGGCCGTGCCCAGTCCGTCCGTGGCGAGCCCGTCCCAGCCGGGCGGGTCGCAGGCGGGCGCCGCGGAGGCCGCGCCCAAGAAGTGGGTGCGCGGCAAGGGGTTCGACACCTGCGCGGCACCGTCCATCGAGGCGATGAAGGCGTGGCGGCCGTCGTTCAAGGTCACCAACATCTACATCGGCGGCGCCGCACGCGGATGCGCGCAGCCCAACCTCACCGAGCGATGGGTGCGCGAGGTCCGCGAGATGGGGTACCGCATCACGCCCACCTACGTCGGCCTCCAGGCCCCCTGCGGCAGCCGCCCGCAGCGGTTCACCGCCAAGAACGCCGCGAGCCAGGGCCGGAAGGCCGCCGTGGACGCCGCCCGCAAGGCCGAGGCGCTCGGCATCCCGGCCGGTGCGCCCGTCTACTTCGACATGGAGGCGTACGACAGCCGCAAGCGCGCCTGCAAGGCCGCGGTCCTGCGGTTCGTGGACAACTGGGTCCGGCGGCTGAAGGCGGAGGGGTACACGCCCTGCCTCTACAGCAGCGTCACCTCCGGCATCCGGGACGTCGGCCGCGCCACCCGCATCAGCAAGCCCGAAGGCGTCTGGTTCGCCCACTGGAACGGCAAGGCCCAGGTCTACGGCGACCCGTTCATCCCCGACGACTGGTGGCGTCCGCACCGCCGCATCAAGCAGTACCGGGGCGACCACTACGAAACGCATGGCGGAGTCACCCTCAACATCGACAGCAACATCGCCGATGGCCTCGCCTACTAGGTACACCTACCAGCCGTCATGGTGCCCTAAGCTGGGAACGCTCGCGGGCGCCGTGGAAGATCGCGCCGCGGGCGTCATCACCGGGGATCACATTCGCCGCCGCCCGCCGCCGCGGGATCGGGGCGCACTCACTGTCCCGCCGACCGCCAGTTGGATGGAGAATCTCTCATGGCACGCCGTTCCGATGTGCTGGACACGATCGTCAACCTCGCCAAACGGCGCGGCCTGGTCTACCCGTCGAGCGAGATCTACGGCGGGCTCCGCGCGTCCTGGGACTACGGCCCGCTCGGCGTCGAGCTGAAGAACAACGTCAAGCGCCAGTGGTGGAAGTCCATGGTGCAGGGCCGCGACGACATCGTCGGCCTCGACTCGTGCGTCATCCTGGCGCGCGAGGTCTGGGAGGCCAGCGGCCACGTCCAGGCGTTCGTCGACCCGCTCACCGAGTGCCAGTCCTGCCACAAGCGCTTCCGGGCCGACCACCTGGAGGAGGCGTACGAGGAGAAGCACGGCCGTCCGCCGGCGAACGGCCTGGCCGACATCGGCTGCCCGAACTGCGGCGTCAAGGGCTCGTTCACCGAGCCGCGGATGTTCAACGGCCTGCTGAAGACCTACCTCGGCCCCGTCGAGGACGAGTCGGGCCTCGCCTACCTGCGGCCGGAGACGGCGCAGGGCATCTTCATCAACTACATGAACGTCCAGCAGTCCGCGCGGCGCAAGGTGCCGTTCGGCATCGGGCAGATCGGCAAGTCGTTCCGCAACGAGATCACGCCCGGCAACTTCATCTTCCGGACCCGCGAGTTCGAGCAGATGGAGATGGAGTTCTTCGTCAAGCCCGGCAGCGACGAGGAATGGCACCAGTACTGGATCGACGAGCGCATGCAGTGGTACGTCGACCTCGGCATCAGCAAGGAGAACCTGCGGCTCTACGAGCACCCGCAGGAGAAGCTGTCGCACTACTCCAAGCGGACCGTGGACGTGGAGTACCGCTTCGACTTCGCCGGCGGCGAGTGGGGCGAGCTGGAGGGCATCGCCAACCGCACCGACTTCGACCTGACGACGCACTCCAAGGCGTCCGGCACCGACCTGTCGTTCTTCGACCAGGAGTCCGGTGAGCGCTACATTCCGTACGTGATCGAGCCGGCGGCGGGCGTCGACCGCTGCACGCTCACGTTCATGATGGACGCCTACGCCGAGGACGAGGCGCCCAACGCCAAGGGCAAGCTGGAGAAGCGCACGGTCATGCGGCTCGACCGGCGGCTCGCCCCGGTCAAGGTCGCGGTGCTGCCGCTGTCGCGCAACGCCGACCTGTCCCCGAAGGCCCGCGACCTCGCCGCGCAGCTGCGCCGCAACTGGAACGTCGACTTCGACGACGCGGGTGCCATCGGCCGCCGGTACCGCCGCCAGGACGAGATCGGCACGCCGTTCTGCGTCACGGTCGACTTCGACACCCTGGAGGACGAGGCGGTGACCGTCCGGGAACGCGACTCGATGAGCCAGGAGCGCATCGCGCTGAGCCAGGTGGAGGCGTTCCTCGCCGCGCAGCTCGTCGGCTGCTGAGCGCCGGCCGCACCCCGCGGCCGGAAAGCGCTACGGGCCGCCCCCTGGCTTGGGGGGCGGCCCGCATCCTTCTATGGGAGCGCGTCCCTGGGAGTGGACGCTTGCCGGGAGCGTGCCGGCGAGCTTTCGGGGAGCGTCAGCTCGTCACGTACAGGGACTGGTCGTACGTGCCGGAGCCGGGGGTGGTCTCGCCCTGCAGCGCGTAGGTCGCGGTGACCTGGGCGGTGGACGGGCACAGGAAGTGGCTGCCGGACTGCCGGTTCACCGTGGCGCTGCTGACGCCGACCTGGGCCTCGCCACTGCTGGTGTCCGGCCGCGCGGGGTTGTCGCCGTTGTAGCCGTTGGCGGTGAGGGTGCCGCCGAAGTTGCAGCCGATTCCGCCGAACAGGTCCACGACCGCGCGGACGCTGAAGTTGGCGATGGTGACCGTGGCGTCGCGGCCGTTGGTCCCGGCCGGGTCGTGCGCGACGGCGCCGCCGGTCCACGGCAGGTTCATCGTGGTGATGGACACGTCGGAGGTGCCGGAGCACTCGCTGAAGCTGGCGCCGGCGATGGCGAGGCCGGTGCCGTCGGAGTTGATCGACCCGGTCATGGTGGACTCGCTGCACGAGCCGCTGCCGATCGACGCGGAGACGGAGGCTTCGCCGAGCAGCGACGCCTGGACGTTGCCGGAGTAGGGGTCGGCGGTCGCCGAGCCCGCGCGGATGGTGGTGGTAGCGGCGGAGGCGGGGGCGGCTGTCAGCGCGAAGGCGGTGAGCGCCGCGGTGCCGAGGACAGCGACCTGTCTGAAACGTGCCACCGGAGACTCCTCTGTCCGGTTCGGGGTGGGCGTACGCGAAAGTAATTCGCTTTTGCTGGGCGGGGCAATGGCTGCAGGCCGATTGCGGCCTGGCCGCATTCGGACACGCATCCGTGTTCGCTGGCACGCGCGCCGGGAGGGGGAGGGGCACGGCATTGTCACGCCGGCTCACCTTGACGGGAAATCCATCCCGTGTTTTGTCAACGAAGTGCGATCCGTGCTCCCCTAACCTGAACCTGGGTTAGGTTGACTGGACCGCCCGCCGCCGCCCCGGCATCGTGGGCGGCACCACCACGGACCACCACCACGGACCACGACCACCGGCCACGACCGAGCACCCTGACCCGAGCCGAGCGGAGGAGCGGAATGCGCGAGCTACCGCGTCCGATCCTCCCCCTCGCCCGGCTGCTCATCGTCACGCTGGGGCTCCTCGGTTTCGTGGCCGCGCCCACCGGGTTCGGGACCGGATCCGGGGCGCAGGCCGGAGGCTCCGCCACCGGGACGATCTCCGCCGTCCGGACCTGGGTGGCCCAGCACACCCCTACTCGCAGCCGCGCCTCCGCCAGGCCGCACCCGGGCGGCCACGCGCAGACCGCGGCCACCGGCGGCACCGTGGCCACCGCGCCGACGCGGCAGGTCGCCGCACCGGACGCGCCCGACGCGCAGCCCGCGCCCGCGGCGCTCCCGGTCCCCGGTACCGAGGTCCGGCCGCCGTCCGCCCGCGCCATCCGCCCCTCGGCCGCCGCCGGCAGCGCGCCCGGCCTCGCGACGGGCGGCGTCCCGCGCGGCCGCGCCCCGCCCGCCTCCACGCGCACCTGACCCTTTCGTCCGCGGTTCCGCGCGCAGCCGCGCGGAGCCGAAGCTCCGTGGAGGTCCCCTTTTGAACCGCGCCAACCTGGTGCGGGCGGTACTGGCACTCGCCGTGCTCGCCACATCCTTCTACTTCGCCTACACCAAGGAAGCCCGCCTCGGCCTCGACCTCCGTGGCGGCACCCAGATCGTCCTCGAAACGCAGGACTCGCCGACGGTCAAGGCCGACCGCGAGTCCACCGACCGCGCCCTGGAGGTCCTGCGGCGCCGCATCGACGCCCTCGGCGTGGCCGAGTCGTCGATCACGCGGTCCGGCGACCGGCGGCTGATCGTCGAGCTGCCCGACGTCCAGGACCCGACCCGGGCGACCGAGGCGATCGGCAAGACCGCCCAGCTCACCGCGCACCCCGTGCTCCCCAACACCGGCCAGCAGCCCGACAAGAAGAAGGGCCAGCAGGTCCTCCCGGACGAGAGCGGCCAGCCCATCCTGATCGGGCCCGCCGCGCTCACCGGTGAGGGCATCGGCGAGGCGGGCGCCTCCTACGACCCGCAGAACGTCGGCGGCTGGGCCGTCAACGTCGACTTCAAGGGCGACGGCGGCAAGACCTGGGAGCAGCTGACGGCCAAGGCCGCCTGCGCGGTCGGCGACGAACGGCGGATCGCGATCGTCCTGGACGGCAAGGTGATCTCCTCGCCGCAGGTGACCCAGAGCGTGCCGTGCGGCGTCGGCATCACCGGCGGATCGACCCAGATCACCGGCGACTTCGGCGCCGACGAGGCCAAGGACCTCGCGGCCCTCATCGAGGGCGGCGCGCTCCCGGTGCCCGTGCAGATCATCGAGCAGCGGGTGGTCGGCCCGACGCTGGGCGACGAGGCGATCGAGGCCAGCGCCAAGGCCGCCGTCATCGGCATCATCCTGACCGGGCTGTTCATCGTCGCGGTCTACCGCATCGTCGGCCTCCTCGCGACCGTTGCCCTCGCCGGATACGCGCTGATCTCCTACGGCGCCCTCGTCGCGATCGGGGCGACGCTCACCTTGCCCGGCCTGGCCGGGTTCGTCCTGGCCATCGGCATGGCGATCGACGCCAACGTGCTCGCCTTCGAACGCGCGAGAGAGGAACTGGCGGCGACCCCGAGCCGCCGGGCGCGCTCGGTGCTGGCCACCGGGTTCAACAAGGCATGGTCGGCGATCGCCGACACCGCCGTCACCACCCTGCTCGCCGGCGCGCTGCTGTTCTTCCTGGCCTCCGGGCCGGTGCGCGGCTTCGGTGTCACCCTCACCATCGGTGTGATCGCCTCGCTCATCTCCGCGATGCTGGTGAGCCGCGTCCTCACCGACGCCGTCGCGGCGCGGCTCCCCAAGCTCACCAAGGGCAGGGCCGGCGGTCTCAGCGGCGCCGGGCGCATCCGGCGGTGGCTGAACGAGCGCGGCCCCGACCTGATGAAGCGCCGCCGGCTCTGGCTCGGCATCTCCGGGCTCGCCGTCGCCGCCGCCGCGGCCGGGATCTTCACCCAGGGACTCAACTTCGGTGTCGAGTTCACCGGCGGCCGCCTCGTCGAGTACTCCACGAGCCGCCCGCTCGACATCGACGACGCCCGCCAGGCCGTCTCCGACGCCGGGTTCCCGCGCGCCGTCGTGCAGAGCTCCGGCGACGCCGACATCTCCGTCCGGACGAGCGACCTCACCAACGAGGAGGAGAAGCGCATCCAGGACGCCCTCGGCAAGGAGGGCGGCGGGGCCACCAAGATCCGCGACGAGCTGATCGGGCCCAGCCTGGGCGACGAGCTGCGCACCAAGGCGCTGATCGCCCTCGGCGTCGCGTTGCTGGCCCAGCTCGCCTACCTGACGATCAGATTCCGCTGGACGTTCGCGACCGGCGCGGTGGTCGCCATGTTCCACGACATCATGATCGTCACCGGCGTCTTCGCCTGGCTCGGCAAACCGATCGACGGGGTGTTCCTGGCCTCGCTGCTCACGATCATCGGATACTCGGTGAACGACTCGGTCGTCGTGTTCGACCGCATCCGGGAACTGTGGGGCGCCAATCCCAAGGGCAGGTTCGCCGACATCGCGAACAAGGGCACCCTGCAGACCGTCCCGCGGACGATCAACACCGGTATGGGCGCCCTGTTCATCCTGGGCGCGCTGGCCATCCTCGGCGGCGACTCGCTGATGGACTTCGCCATCGCGCTGCTGATCGGCATCGTCATCGGGACGTACTCCAGCGTCTTCACCGCGACGCCCGTGGCGATCGTGCTGGAGAAGTACGCGAAGTCCCCGCCGCCCCAGCCCAAGGACAGGCCCAAGGCGCCCGTCCACCGCACCTCCGACAGTTCGGGCGCGGTCGTCTAGCGCCGTCCCGCCACACCGTGCCGCCGGTGCCCGCTCCGGGCGCCGGCGGCACGCGCGTGCGGTGGTGCCGGGTGCGGGTCAGCGGGGGAGCATCGGCTTCTTCAGCGGGCCGGTCTCGCTCTCGCCGAAGCAGACGGCGGTGCGGCGCCCGGCGTCCCAGTCGGTCTTCTCGGGGTACAGCCACCACATCAGGTCGGGCGTCCGGTGGCCGCGGAAGATCTTCTCCCCGCGCCGCTCGCAGCCGCGCCGGGCACTGCGGTCCGCCGCCTTCTCCCCTGGGTACGGGCCTGCTCCCAGTGCGAAGGTCGCGTACACCTGGATCCGGTATCCCTCGGTGCAGGAGACGGTGCGCTGGGCGAACGACTGATCGTCCCATTCGGGGAGGCAGTCCCCGGCCTTCAGTTCGTCCCAGAGCTTCAGGCTCGGATCGAGGGTTTCGCCGAGCGGTGAGGTGAGCGCCTCGGGGCCGGTGTAGCGCATCAGGCAGACCACCTCGCGGTCGCCGTCGTTCCAGGTCGCTCGGCTGGGCCAGAGGTTGTAGGGCTCCAGGTCCTTGGCGTGCCGGCTCTTCTGCAGCCGGCCGCTCTTCTCGAAGCAGGCTACGTCCGCCTGCTCGGCGACCTTCTCGTCCCCGGGATGCTCGTCGCCGGACAGGCGCAGCTTGGCGACGACCTCGCCGTCGTGTGGCTGCGAGCAGGGCAGCGCCGTCACCAGGATCTTGGTCGTGTCCCCGTCGAACCCGGTGAAGCAGTCACCGGTCCGGAGGGCCGCGACGAGCACCCGCCCCTTCCCGGTGACCTGCCCGGACTCATCGCGGTCGACGATCAGGAGCGAATCGGCGGTGAGGAGGAGGGCGACCACCCCCGCCACGGTCCACAGGGCGGACGCGACGAGGCCGCCGACGGCCAGGCCCTTGCCCTTCTCTCCGCGCCCTCCGGCCTGCAGCAGCGCGGCGATGCCGAAGCCCACCGCCAACAGTACGAGGCCGAGGAGCCCGGTGACCAGCGCGGCGATCGCGAGCCTGTTCGTCCGGGCGGGGCCGGCCGGGGGAGGCTGCCCGTAGG
>NZ_SMLC01000264.1 GCF_004349245.1 Actinomadura sp. 6K520
GGGAGCAGGTGTTGGTGAGGTCCCCCGGCCCACCACGGGGGACCTCACCAACACCTGCTCCCTCACCCCCTGACCGCGGGGCAGCCGCACGCGGCGGCCGGGCAACCGCGGTTCAACCGCGTCCGCGCAGGTGAGCGGGCATGTCACCGGCGAGTGGTAGCGTCAGATCCATGACGCCGGAAGAGCTCGCCGATCTCGCTCACCTGCGCCGCGCCCGGGACCTCATCGACCGTGACTACGCGCAGCCGCTCGACGTGCCGACGATGGCGCACCGCGCGCTGATGTCCCCCGCGCACTTCTCGCGGCGGTTCCGGGCCGCCTACGGCGAGACTCCGTACAGCTACCTGATGACCCGCCGGATCGAGCGGGCGATGGCGCTGCTGCGCGCGGGCACGACCGTGACCGACGCGTGCATGGCGGTCGGCTGTACCTCGCTCGGCTCGTTCAGCTCCCGGTTCACCGAGATCGTCGGGGAGACCCCGAGCGCGTACCGCGCCCGCGAGCACAGCGCCATGGCGGCGATGCCCGCGTGCGTGGCCAAGGTGAACACCCGCCCGACGAGGAACCGCCCGAGCAGGATCGGAGAAGCGGGCCGCACCGCCGCCGCTTAACGTTGGCTGCATGACGACAGCAATCCGGTACTGCCACATCACCGTCAACGACCTGAACGAGTCGCTCGCCTTCTACCGCGACGGGCTCGGCCTGGAAGTGCTGAACGACGTCCCCTACGGCGAGTTCCGCTGGGTCACGCTCGGCGACCCGGAGCGGCCGGGCGCGGCCATCGTCCTCTCCGAACCGCACGCCGGCCGCTCGCAGTCGGACGGCGACGCACTGCAGGAGCTGCTGACCAAGGGCGTCCTGCCGATGGCCATCTTCAGCACCGACGACCTCGACGCGACGTTCGAGCGCGTGCGCGGCGTGCAGGGCGCCGAGGTCCTCCAGGAGCCCATCGAGCAGCCCTGGGGCCCGCGCGACTGCGCGTTCCGCGACCCCTCCGGCAACATGGTCCGGATCGAGCAGGCCAAGGGTTGAGTTCCGCGGCGGCCACCGCGGGCCGTCACAGCCCGGCGCGCGCCCACGCGACCAGGTCGTCGGCGGGAAGGGTGTTGACGACCTGGGACGCGGGGACGGCGCACCGGGCGGCCCGCTCGCAGCCGTGGTGCTGCCAGTCCAGCTGGCCGGGCGCGTGGGCGTCGGAGTCGATCGAGAAGCGGCAGCCCGCCTCGACGGCGAGGCGGAGCAGGCGCTTGGGCGGATCGAGGCGTTCCGGCCGGGAGTTGATCTCCACGGCGACGTCGTAGGCGGCGCAGGCGTCGAAGACGAGCGCGGCGTCGAACTCCGACTCCGGACGCAGCCCGCCCCGCCTGCCGCCGCCCTTCACGATGCGCCCCGTGCAGTGGCCGAGGACGTTCACCCGCGGGTTCGCGATCGCCTTGACCATCCGCTCGGTCATCGCGACGCGCTCCATGCGGAGCTTGGAGTGGACGCTGGCGACGACCACGTCCAGCCGGTCGAGGAGATCGGGGTCCTGGTCCAGGGTTCCGTCCTCCAGGATGTCGACCTCGATGCCGGTCAGGATGCGGAACGGCGCCAGATCCTCGTTGAGTTCGGCGACCAGGTCGAGCTGGCGGCGTAGCCGGTCCGCGGACAGGCCGTTGGCGACCTTGAGGCGCGGTGAGTGGTCGGTGAGGGCGAGGTACTCGTGCCCGAGGGAGCGCGCCGTCTCCGCCATCTCCAGGATGGGCGAGCCGCCGTCCGACCAGTCGCTGTGGGTGTGCAGATCGCCCTTCAGCGCGGCGCGGAGCGCGGCGGTGGCCTCGTCCAGCGGCTCCCCCTCGGTGGCCTCCAGGCGGCGCAGGTAGACGGGCGTCTCGCCGCGCAGCGCCTCCTCGATCACCAGGGCGGTGACCTTGCCGATGCCGGGCAGGGCGGTCAGCGTTCCCTCGCGGGCGCGGGTCGCCAGCTCCTCCGGGGGCGTCCGCTCGGCGAGGTCGGCGGCGGTGCGGAACGCCCGCACGCGGTAGGTCGGCTCCTGGGCGCGCTCCAGCAGGAACGCGATACGGCGCAGCGCTTCGACGGGCTCCACGCACCGCACCGTACCCGGGTATGACGGACGTGTCCCACCACGGTGTCATCCGGGGCGGCCGCGGAGTCTCTAGCCTGGTCGGCATGGCCGGGGACGAGTCCGAGGGCGAGCCGAACCTGCTGCGCACCGTGCTGCGGAACGGGATCGTGGCCGCGGCGCTGACCGGACGGGCCGAGCCGGCGCCGCCGCTCGACCGGCCGTGGCCCGCGGGGCTGCGGTGGACGCGCTTCCTCGGCATCGGACGGCTGCCGTTCGGGCTGGTGACGAACCTGTTCTGGCTCGTCCTCACCGTCCTGATCACCGCCGGGACCAGCTCCATGCTGCGGGAACCCGTGCGCGCGGACGCGGCGAACTACCCCGGCGACGGCACCGCCCTGCTGTTCGCGTTCCTGGTGACCGCGCCGCTGGCCCTGCGCGACCGGCATCCGCTGGCGGCGTGGCGGACGAGCTTCGCGGCGCTCGCGGTGCTGTCCATCAGCGCGTGGCCGGTCGGCATCGAGTACACCGAGGGCGGGGCGTTCGCCGCGCTGATGTGCGTCTACACGGTGACGGTGCGCTGCTCGCGGGACATCACACTGGGCGTCGCGCTCCTCTCCTTCGCCGGTGTGTGGGTCAAGGACCCGGACTCGGCTCCCGGGGCGTCGGTGCTGCTCCTGCTGCCGCTGGCGGTCGGCTACGCCGTCCGGGTCCGGCGGACGTCCCGCCGCGAGCTGGCCGAGCAGGAGCGGCGGCACCAGGACGCCGAGGCGGTGCTGACCGAGCGGCAGCGGATCGCGCGGGAGATGCACGACGTCGTCGCGCACCACATGTCGATGATCGCGATCCAGGCGGAGGCGGCGCCCTACAAGGTCGGGTCGCTCCCGGAGGAGACGCGCCGCGACCTGACCGAGATCCGGGCGACGGCGCTGGACGCGCTGACCGAGATGCGGCGCATCCTCGGCGTCCTGCGCTCGGAGGACGGCGCCGAGACCGCCCCGCAGCCGAGCCTGGACCGGCTGGACGAGCTGATCGCCAACGCCCGCGGGGCGGGCCTGCACGTGGAGACGTTCCTGGACGGCGACATCGACGGGCTCCCGCCGGGCGTGGGGCTCACCGCGTTCCGGATCCTGCAGGAGGCGCTGAGCAACGTGATGCGGCATGCGCCGGGATCGCGGGTGAACGTCGAAGTGTCGCGCGATGAGGCAATAGTGTGGCTCGGCGTCGTCAACGGACCGCCCGGGACCCTCGACGGCCCCCGCCGCGCCGGGCGGGCGCCCGGCGCACCGCTGCCGGGCGGCGGCCACGGGCTCGTCGGGATGCGGGAACGGGCCGCCGCGCTCGGCGGCGAGCTGACCGCCCGGCCCACGCCAGAGGGGGGATTCGCCGTGACCGCCAACCTGCCGGTGGACGCCCGGGAGCGGACGTGACCGTCGGTTCCGGGGGATGTGGGGGGTCGTCCCACCACAGGAGACCCGTGCGCGTCGTCATCGTCGACGACCAGGGCATGGTGCGCACGGGGTTCGGCGTGCTGCTGAACGCCCAGCCCGACATCGAGGTCGTCGGCGAGGCGGTCAACGGCGAGGAGGGGCTGCGCCGCGTCGCCGAACTGCGTCCGGACGTGGTGCTGATGGACGTCCGGATGCCGGTGATGGACGGCCTGGAGGCGACCCGCCGGATCCTCGGCGACACCACCGGGGACCCGGCCGTGGACACCACCGGGGACGCGGCCGTGGACGCGCCGAAGGTCCTCATGCTCACCACGTTCGACCTGGACGACTACGTCTACGAGGCGCTGCGGGCCGGGGCCAGCGGGTTCCTGCTGAAGGACGCCTCCGCGACCGAGCTGGCGGACGCGGTGCGGGTCGTGGCCGCGGGCGACGCGCTGCTGTCACCGTCGATCACCCGGCGGCTCATCGCGGAGTTCTCCCGGCTCGGGGGGCGCAGGTCGCCGGCCCGCAAGCGGCTGCAGGAGCTGACGGAACGGGAGACCGAGGTGCTGACGCTGGTGGCGCGCGGGCTGTCCAACGGCGAGATCGCCGCGGAGCTGGTCGTCGCCGAGCAGACCGTCAAGACGCACTTCGGGCGGATCCTGATGAAGCTCGGGCTGCGCGACCGGCCGCAGGCGATCGTCTACGCCTACGAGGTGGGGCTGGTCCGCCCCGGCGACTGAACGGCCCCGACCATCCCCGGCGCATACCCCGGCTGATACCGCGGTCGCACACCGCAAGATCACACCGCCGGTTGATCTGCTCTACGGCGTCCGATTCCTAGCGTCCTGGACAGTGCAGCCCACTTCCAGGAGGGACGTCCCGGATGACCCGCGTCCGCAAGACCACGGCCGCCGTTCTCGCCCTCGTGGCGGCCGGGTCGACGAGCGCCGCCGCCCGGCACGGCGACGTGTACGCGGCCCCGCGTGCGCTGCCCGAACTGTCGGCCGCGTCCCTCGGCACCCGGTTCCAGGCCACCCGGCGGGAGATCTCTCAGGCGCTGGCCACCGCGCACCGGTTCCACGACGAGGACCGGGCGCGCGTCCTGGCGTCGTTCCTCACCGAAGGCCGCCGGTTCCTGTTCTTCGACCCGCGCGGTGACGGACGGGCCGTCGAGGTCGTCGGCGACCTGCGCCGCGCCGACCGCATCGCCGTGGTGGTGCCCGGTGCGGACAACACGCTGGCCAACTACGACGCCCCCAAGTTCGCCGGCGGCGACGGCCGCGCCCTTTACCGGCAGGCCCGCGCCGACACGCCCGGCACGCGGCTCGCCGTGATCGCCTGGCTCGGTTACGAGTCGCCGTCCATGCTGAGCACCCGCGTCGTGACGGCCGGTGACGCGGAGGACGGCGCCCGCGATCTCGAACGCCTCGTCTCCGGCGTCCACCGCGTGAACGGGCACGCGCGGTTCGCGCTCCTGTGCCACAGCTACGGCTCGGTGGTGTGCGTCAAGGCGGCGCGGTCTTTCGCACCGCTTCCGGTGGACGACATCGCCCTGTACGGCAGCCCCGGCACCACGGCGGACGACGTGGCCGGCATCGGCACGCCCGCGCGGGTGTGGGCGGGCCGCTCGACGGGCGACTGGATGCGGTTCGTGCCGAACTTCCGCTTCGCCGGTCTGGGGTTCGGCACGGATCCCGTCTCGTCCCGCTTCGGCGCGCTCCGCTTCGACGCCGGCGCGGGAGCCCACAGCGGCTA
Organism: Actinomadura sp. 6K520; assembly: GCF_004349245.1. Taxonomy (GTDB): domain Bacteria; phylum Actinomycetota; class Actinomycetes; order Streptosporangiales; family Streptosporangiaceae; genus Spirillospora. Next base: position 5,251 of record NZ_SMLC01000264.1, read on the forward strand.
CCTGCGGCCCGGCTCGGCGGCACTCCGGAACCTCGCCCTGATCGCCCTCGGCCGCGCCTCGGAGGTCCCCCGTGCCTGAGTCACCCGTGCCTGAGTCACCCGTGCCTGAGACCCCCGTGCCCGAGTCACCCGTGCCAGAGTCATCGCGGCAGGGCGGGCGGGACGGCGCCGTCGACGCGCTCCGCGCGTTCGCGATCCTCGGTGTCGTGCTCGGCCACTGGCTGGTCACCGCCTTCGTCGCGGACCGCTCCGGCACGCAGATACGGGTCACGAGCCCGCTCAAGACGATGCCGGAGTTCGCCCCGATCTCCTGGGTGCTGCAAACGCTCGCCGTCTTCTTCCTGGTCGGCGGATACGCGGCCGGGAAGGGCCTGCGTCCCGGCGAGCCGTGGACGCCGCGGCTGCGGCGGCGTCTGGCGCGTTTCGCGCGCCCGCTTCCGATCCTGCTCGCCGCCTGGCTTCCCGCCTCGGCCGCGCTGGCCTGGGCCGGCTTCTCGGCGGAAACCCTGCGCACGCTGGTCGGGCTCGTGCTGAGCCCGCTGTGGTTCCTCGGCGTTTACGTGGTCCTGACGGCGGCGACCCCCGTCGTGGCGGCCGTCTGGAACCGGCTCGGCCTGTGGGGCGCCGCCGTCCTCGTCACCGTGACCGCCGCGGTCGACCTCGGCCGCTTCGCGCTCGGCGCACCCGGGTGGACGGGCTGGGCCACCGTCCTCACCGGCTGGCTCGTTCCGTTCTACCTCGGCTTCGGCTGGGCGTCCGGCGCGCTCGGCTCCCGCCGGGCCGGGTTCGCCCTGCTGGGCGGGGGCGCCGCGGCGACCGCCCTGCTGGTCCTGTTCGCGGGGTACCCGGCGAGCATGGTCGGCGTGCCGGGGGCGGCGGTGTCCAACCTCAGCCCGCCGACCCTCGCCGCGGTCGCCTTCGGCCTCGCCCAGACGGGCCTGGCCCTCCTCGTCCACGGCCCGCTGACCCGCTGGACGCGACACGCCCGGGTGGGCGCGGCGGTGTCCGCGGCCAACCGCTCCGCCATGACGATCTTCCTGTGGCACCAGACGGCGCTCCTGGCGGTCACGGTCGGCGGGCTGCTCGCGTACGGCCGCCTGCCGGGCCTGCACACCGCACCCGACCGGCCCGCCTGGATCATCGAGCGGCTGCCGTGGCTGGCGGTCTGCGCCGTCACCCTCGCCGCCCTCTGGGCGATGGTCCGCGAGTTCGAGGGGCCGCGCCGTCCCGGACGTGACGCGAACCACACCGCGGGCGCGATCGCGGGGCCGTACATCTCCCGAAACGCCCCCTGAAGCCGGGCACCGGCCGCGACCGGCCGGACGATCTTGGGTGGTAGAAAGGCGGGCGATGTCGCCACGCAAGACGGTCTCACCGCGCACCCGACGGCTCCGCAGGGCGCTGGCCTGCGCTGTTTCGATCTCGGGGGTCCTGCTGACGACCGCGGGGACCGGCCACGCGGACCCCTACGCGCCGCCGGCCGCCGTCCCCGAACTGGCGCCTTCCACGCTGGACGTCCGGTACACCACCGGCCGCCGGTCCATCGAGAGGGCGCTCGCCACCGCGCAGGAGGTCGGCGACACCGACCGGATGCGGGCTCTCGGCGCGTTCCTCAGGCCGGGACGCCGCTTCCTCTACTTCGACCCACGCGGCGCTGGGCGCGCCATTGAGGTCGTCGGTGATCTCACGAGGGCGAAGCGGGTCGCGGTGCTGGTTCCCGGAGCCGACACCACGCTGACGACATTCGACACCCGCGGCGGAAAACCGTGGTCGACACCGGGCGGAGGGGCGCGTGCCGTATACGCCCAAGCCCTCGCCGATGCGCCGCACCCACGACCGGCCCCGCGATTGGCCCCACGACTGGCCGTTGTGGCATGGCTCGGCTACGCCGCCCCCAGAACGTTCAGCAGCGATGTCCTCACCGGTGAGCGCGCCGACGAGGGCGGCGCGCAGCTCCGGCGGTTCCTGGCGGGCGTGCACAGGGTCAACCCGTCCGCCGGGGTCGGCCTGCTCTGCCACAGTTACGGCTCCGTCGTCTGCGGCCGCGCGGCGCTGGACGCGCCCCGCGGGCGGGCCGGGCG
>NZ_SMLC01000265.1 GCF_004349245.1 Actinomadura sp. 6K520
CGAACAGCACCCTAGAGCGGGATTTCCAGGAACTCGCCGATCCGTACCGGCGGGAACTGCTGGCGCACTGCTACCGGATGCTCGGCTCCATCCACGACGCCGAGGACCTGGTGCAGGAGACCTACCTGCGGGCCTGGCGCTCCTACGGGGACTTCGAGGGGCGCTCCTCGCTCCGGACGTGGCTGTACCGCATCGCCACGAACGTGTGCCTGACGGCCATCGACCAGCGCGGCCGGCGGCCGATGCCGTCCGGGCTCGGCGCCCCGAGCGACGAGCCCGAGCGGCCCGTCGTCGCCTCGCCCGAGGTGCCCTGGCTGGAACCCGCGCCCGACACCGTGACCGGGGCGGACGCCGCCGACCCCGCGACGATCGTCGCCGCCCGGGAGAGCACCCGGCTCGCTTTGGTCGCCGCGCTGCAGCACCTGCCCGCCAAGCAGCGGGTCGTGCTGATCCTGCGGGACGTCCTGAAGTGGCGCGCGGCGGAGGTCGCCGAGCTGCTGGACACCTCCACCGCCGCGGTGAACAGCGCACTGCAGCGGGCGCGGGCCCAGCTCGAGGAGCACGCGCCGGTGCGGGAGGCGCTGGTCGAGCCGACCGACCCGGCGCAGCGCGACCTGCTCGAACGGTACGCGAAGGCGTTCGAGGACGCCGACATCACCGGCCTCATCGAGCTGTTCAAGAAGGACGTCGTCTGGGAGATGCCGCCGTTCCCCGAGTGGTTCGTCGGCGCCGACACCGTCGTGCGGCTCATCATCGCGCAGTGCGGCCCCGCCCCGGGGGACATCCGGATGGTCCCGGCGACCGCGAACGCGCAACCCGCGTTCGGGCTCTACATGCGCGACGAGGCGGGGGTCCACCGCGCCTACCAGCTGCAGGTGCTCGGCGTCACCGAGGACGGTGTCGCGCACGTCTCGGCGTTCTTCGACACGAGCCTGTTCGCGCTGTTCGGGCTGGCCGAACGGCTCTGATCAGGCGCCCGGGTTTCCACTGAGCGGAAACCCGGATGTGCCGCCGCCGGCTTCTGCTGCCATGGTGGGCAGCGGCACCGGGCGGAGCCGCGCGGCGTTCCGGCCCGTGGCCGGCCGGGCACGACACGGCAGAGCCTACCGAGCACGTCGCGGCGGAAGGGAACGGCGCATGACGCATCCTCCATACCTGTCCCCGGGCTACAAGAGCACCGTGCTCCGGGCGCCCGCACAGGAACTGATCATGCCGAAGCTCGGTCCGGACAGCGTCGAGCCGACCTCGCCGGTCTTCGGGCACCAGGAGCTGGGCCGGCTGGACGAGGACCTCACCGTCCAGCATCCCGGCGAGCCGCTCGGCGAGCGGATCATCGTGACCGGCCGGGTCCTCGACGGGCGGGGCCGCCCGGTGCGCGGGACGCTGGTCGAGGTCTGGCAGGCGAACGCGGCGGGCCGCTACGCGCACCTCGGCGACGTCCACCCCGCGCCGCTCGACCCGAACTTCACCGGCGCCGGGCGGTGCCTCACCGACGACGACGGCCGCTACCGGTTCGTGACGATCAAGCCGGGCGCCTACCCGTGGCGCAACCACCACAACGCGTGGCGGCCCGCGCACATCCACTTCTCGGTGTTCGGCACCGCGTTCACGCAGCGGCTCGTCACCCAGATGTACTTCCCGGGCGACCCGCTGTTCGCCTTCGACCCGATCTTCCAGTCGATCCCCGGCGAGCGGGACCGCGAGAAGCTGATCTGCCGCTTCGACCTGGACACGACGAAGCCGGAGTGGGCGCTCGGCTACCAGTGGGACATCGTGCTCGGCGACGCCCCGATGGAGGCCTGATGACCACCGCTTCCCACGACGGCGCCCCCGGCCCCACCCCGTCGCAGACCGTCGGCCCGTTCTTCGGCTACGCGCTGCCGTACCAGACCGGCCCGCGGGTCGTGCCGGGCTGGCGCCCGGACGCGATCGACGTGCGCGGCCGGGTGCTGGACGGCGCCGGAGAGCCCGTCCCCGACGCGCTGCTGGAGATCTGGCAGGCCGACGAGAACGGGGAGATCCCGCGGCGGCCGGGCGGCATCGTCCGGGACGGGCACGACTTCTCCGGGTTCGGCCGCTGCGCCACCGACGCGGACGGCGCCTATTGGTTCGGCACCGTCAAGCCCGGCGCGCGCGGCGACGACGCCGCCTACATCGCCGTCCTGGTCTTCGCCCGCGGCCTGCTCAAGCCCGTCTTCACCCGGCTGTACTTCCCCGAGGACGAGACCGCCCACGCCGCCGACCCGCTGCTCGGCGCCGTGCCGGCCGGGCGGCGCGCGACCCTGATCGCCGCACGCGAGGGGGAGCGGAGGTACCGCTTCGACATCCACCTGCAGGGGGAGCGGGAGACGGTCTTCCTTGGCTTCTGACGAACGCGGCCCCGCGCGGCCGGACGCCCCGCCGCTCGACGCGGGGCTGCTGTCGCCCGTCCGCGCGGGGACCGAGGCCGAGGCCGCGACGGGCGACGCGGCCTACCTGACGGCGATGCTGGACGCCGAGGCCGCCCTCGCCAGGGCCCAGGCCGGCCTCGGGATCATCCCGGCGGACGCGGCCGCCGCGATCGGCGCCGCCGCCGCGGACGCGGGCCGCTTCGACCTGGTGGACCTGGCCCGCCGCGCGCGCGGCTCCGGCAACCCGGTCGTCCCGCTGGTCGCGGACCTGCGGGCGCTCGCCGGCCCGGCCGGGCGGCACGTCCACCGGGGCGCCACCAGCCAGGACATCGCCGACACCGGCGCCATGCTCGTCGCGGCCCGGACCAGGCGCGTCGTCCTCGCCCACCTCGACCGGGCACTGGACGCGCTGGCCGGGCTCGCGGCGCGGTACCGCGACACGCCGATGCCGGCCCGCACGCTGGGGCGGCAGGCGCTGCCGACGACGTTCGGCGCGAAGGCCGCGAACTGGCTGCTGGGCTGCCTGGACGCCCGCGGCCGTCTCGCCGCGGTGCCGCTGCCGGCGCAGCTCGGCGGCCCGGCCGGGACCCTCGACGCGTTCGGCGACCGGGCGTTCGACCTCGTCGCGGCCTTCGCGGCGGAGACGGGGCTGGACCGTCCCGTCCTGCCGTGGCACACCCGCCGCACGCCGGTCGCCGAGCTCGCGTCGGCGCTGGCGCTGGCCGCCGGCGCCCTCGGCAAGATCGCGACCGATGTGTGGCTGCTGTCGCAGAGCGAGGTCGGCGAGGTCGCCGAACCCGCCGGGGACGGCCGGGGCGGCTCGTCGTCCATGCCGCACAAGCGCAACCCGGCGATGTCCGCCCTGATCCGCTCGGCCGCGCTGCAGGTCCCCGCGCAGGTGCAGATCCTGCTGGCCGCGCAGGCCGCGCCGCACGAGCGGCCGGCGGGGGAGTGGCACGCCGAGTGGCAGCCGCTGCGCGAGAGCCTGCGGCTCACCGGCGGCGCCGCCGAGACGGCCGCCGAGCTGCTCGCCGGCCTGGAGGTGTCGCCCGGGCTGATGAGCGCCGACCTCGACGATCTGCTGGACGTGCTCGGCGACGACCCGGGGACCGGCGCGGCCGCCGCCCTCGTCGACCGGGCCCTCGACACCTACCGGAGGAGCCGCGCGTGACCGGCCCGCCCGCACCGGCGGGAGCCCCGCCGCAGCACCGCCTCGACGGCCCGGCGGACGCACCCCTCGTCGTCCTCGGCCCGTCCCTCGGCACGTCCATGGACCTGTGGCTCCCGCAGCTGCCCGCGCTGCACCGCGCCTGGCGGACGCTGCGCTACGACCTGCCCGGCCACGGCGGCGCGCCGCCGCCCGCCGGCCCGTTCACCGTCGAGGACCTCGCGGACGGCCTCGTCCGACTCCTGGACGACCTCGGCGCCGACCGGGCCGCCTACGCCGGGGTGTCGCTCGGCGGCGCCGTCGGCACCGCCCTCGCGCTCCGCGCGCCGGAGCGGGTCGCGAGCCTCGTGCTGTGCTGCACGTCCCCGCGCTTCGGCGATCCGGAGCCCTGGCGCGAGCGGGCCGCGCTCGTCCGCCGGGAGGGCGTCGGGCCGGTGGCGGACACGGCCGCCGGACGCTGGTTCACCCCCGGGTTCACCGGCGCCGAACCGTACGTCGCGATGCTCCGCGCCACCTCCCCCGAGGGGTACGCGGGCTGCTGCGAGGCGCTCGCGCGGTTCGACGCCACCGGCCGGCTCGGGGAGATCTCCGCGCCGACCCTGGTGATCGCCGGGGCGCAGGACGGGCCGACACCGCCGGACGGCCACGCCGACCGGCTGGCCGGCGGCATCCCGGGCGCCCGCCTCGCCGTCGTCGACGGAGCCGCGCATCTCGCCAACGCGGAGCGGCCCGGCGCGGTCACCGAGGCGATCACCGCCCATCTCGACGCCACATGGAAGGGAGCGGCCCGATGAGCGAGGAGGCCCGCACCGACGCGGAGCGGCACGCGCGGGGCATGAAGACGCGCCGCGAGGTCCTCGGGGACGCGCACGTCGACCGCGCCGAGGCCCGCAAGGACGGCTTCACCGAAGACTTCCAGGACATGATCACCCGCTATGCGTGGGGGGAGATCTGGAGCCGCCCCGGACTGGACCGCAGGACGCGCAGCTGCATCACGCTGACCGCCATGGTCGCCGGCGGCCATCTGGAGGAACTGGCGATGCACGTGCGGGCCGCGCTCCGCAACGGGCTGACGCACGACGAGATCAAGGAGGTGCTCCTGCAGACGGCGATCTATTGTGGAGTGCCCGCCGCGAACTCGGCGTTCGCCGTCGCCCAGCGGGTGCTCACCGAACGGCAGGAGTGACGGCGCGAGCCCGGCGGAGGAGCCACGTGGGACGGGACACGGCGGGCGGCGGCCCCGCGGGAGGCGGCGGGCCGGAGGCCGCGCGGCCGGTCAGCGTGGCGGGCAAGGTGATGGCCATCCTGAACGCGTTCGCGCAGGGCGGCGTCCGCCTCAGCCTGAGCGAGATCTGCCGCCGCTCCGGCCTGCCGCTCGCGACCGGCCACCGCCTCGTGGGGGAGCTGGCCGAGGGCGGGTTCCTGGAAAGGGTCCCCGACGGCACCTACCGCATCGGGACGCGGCTGTGGCGCATCGGCAGCCAGGCCCCCGCCGTCATGGGCCTGCGGGAGCTGGCGCTGCCGCACATGGAGGACCTGTACGAGGCGACGCACGACAACGTGCAGCTCGGCGTGCTGCGCGACGGCCACGCGCTGATCGTCGAGCGGCTGCGGGGCCGGCGGTCGGTGCCGGTCGTGACGCAGGTCGGCGGGCTGCTGCCGCTGCACACCACCGGTGTCGGGCAGGTGCTGCTGGCGTACGCGCCGCCGGAGGTCCAGGAGACGGTCCTGGCCGGCGAGCTGCCCCGGCATGCCGTCCGCACCATCACCGACCCGGGCGAGCTGCGCCGCTGCGTCGAGCGGGTCCGCCGCGACGGCTACGCGCTGACCCGCGACGAGATGACGCTCGGCGCGTCGTCCGCCGGCGTGCCGGTGCGGGACGCGGCGGGAGAGGTGGTCGCGGCGCTGTCGCTGGTGTCCGGGACGCGCGGCACCGACCTGCGGCGGCTGCTCCCGCCGCTGACGACGGCGGCGCGGGCGCTGTCCCGCGACGTCGCCGCGCACTGGCACGGGCATTCCGACATGTTCTCCGCCGGACGGGATGCCGGCGCGTGAGTCCACGGCGGCGGGCGCGACGGTCGCCGCGCCGTCCGACGAGGAGGAGGCTGGATGCGTACCCAGGTCGCCGTCATCGGCGCCGGTCCCGCGGGGCTGCTGCTGTCCCACCTGCTGCATCTGCAGGGCATCGAGTCGGTGGTGCTGGAGAGCCGGGACCGCGACTACGTGGAGCACCGGCAGCGCGCCGGGCTGCTGGAGCAGGGCACGACCGACGTGCTGCGCGAGAGCGGCGCCGGTGAGCGGCTCGACCGGGTGGGGCTCGTCCACCACGGCGTGGAGCTGCGGTTCGGGGGCGCCGGGCACCGCATCCCGCTGACCGACCTCACCGGGCGCACGGTGACCGTGTACGCGCAGACCGAGATCGTCAAGGACCTGGTCGCCAGGCGGCTCGCGGACGGTGGCGACGTGCGGTTCGAGACCGAGGTGCTGAGCGTGGACCCGTCCGCGCCGAGCGTGACGTACCGCGGCGGCGGCGGGACCCGCACGCTCGACTGCGACTACATCGCGGGCTGCGACGGGTTCCACGGCGTCTGCCGCCCGGCGGTGCCCGGGGGGCGCACGTTCTCCCGCGAGTACCCGTTCGCGTGGCTCGGCATCCTCGCCGACGTCGCCCCGTCCACCGACGAGCTGATCTACGCCCACCACGACCGCGGCTTCGCGCTGCACAGCCTGCGCTCGCCCGAGGTCAGCCGCCTGTACCTCCAGGTGCCGCCGGACGAGGACCTCGGCGTGTGGTCCGACGCCCGCATCTGGGACGAGCTGGCGACCCGCTTCGCGACCGACGACGGCTGGAAGCTGCACCAGGGCCCGATCACCGACCGGTCGATCACGCCGATGCGCAGCTTCGTCACCGAGCCGCTGCGCCACGACCGGCTGTTCCTCGCCGGGGACGCGGGGCACATCGTCCCGCCGACGGGCGCGAAGGGCCTCAACCTCGCGGTGTCGGACGTGATCGTGCTGGCGCGGGCGCTGACCGAGCGGTACGCCTCCGGGTCGGAGACGCTGCTGGACGGCTACTCCGACGCGGTCCTCCGGCGGGTGTGGCGGGCCGAGCACTTCTCGTACTGGATGACCCACCTGCTGCACACCGATCCCGCCGCGAACGACTTCGAGCGGCGGCTGCAGCGCGCCCACCTGGACTACGTGGTCTCGTCCGAGGCGGCCTCGGCCTCGCTGGCCGAGAACTACGTCGGCCTGCCCGTCACCTGGCCCTCCGGGGACTGACCGCCGGGCGCCTCGTCCGGCCGGGCGCCGAGCGTGTCAAGCAGCTCGGTGACCGGCTGCAGCTTCTCGTACAGCAGCAGGACGGGCTCGCCGGGCCCGGCCATGTCCAGCGCCGAGGTCACCGCGCCCTTCAGGTCGCCCGCGGGATGGTGCCGGACGTCCGGGCGGCCCTCCCGCAGCCCCTCGACGATCAGCCGGGTCATCTCGCCGGAGCGGCGGCCGCGCAAGTCCTCGTCCTCGTAGACGACGACGCGGCCGAACGTCCGGGCCAGGGCCCGCGCGGTCTCGCCCACCAGCTCGTCGGACCGGTCGCCCGGCAGGGTGACCGCGGCGACGCCGCCGGTGCCCCAGTGCCGCTCGACGAGCGCGCCCATCGCCGCGACGGCCGCCGGGTTGTGCGCGTAGTCGACCAGGACGGGGTTGCCGCCGATCCGGTACACGCAGCCCCGGCCCGGGTTGTGCGTG
>NZ_SMLC01000266.1 GCF_004349245.1 Actinomadura sp. 6K520
TCCACCCCACCATCACCCACCTGGCCGACCAAGGCCACACCACCTACATCGAAACCAGCCCACACCCCACCCTCACCACACCCATCCAACACACCCTCGACACCCACGACACCAACCCCGCCGCCACGACCACCACCACCGTCGGCACACTCCACCGCGACCACCCCACCTGGACCCAACTCCTCACCAACCTCGCCACCCTCCACACCCAAGGCACCCACCTCAACTGGACCCACATCCTCGAAGCCATCGCTGCCCCTCGCCCCACACCCCCGCTGGACCTGCCCACCTATCCCTTCCAGCGGGAGCGGTACTGGCTCGATGGCGGCGGGGCGGCCCGCGGCGACGCCGAGGGGCTCGGGCTGGAAGGGACCGACCACCCGTTCCTGGGGGCGTCCCTCGCCCTGGCCGACCGCGAGGAAGTGGTGCTCACCGGGCGCCTGTCGCTGCCGTCCCAGCCATGGCTGGGCGACCACCGGGTGATGGACACGCCGCTGGTGCCGGCGGCGGCCTTCACCGAGATGGCGCTGCGGGCGGGACGCGGGCTCGGCTGCGACCGGCTGGAGGAGATCACCCTGCGGGAGCCGCTCGTCCTGGACGAGCAGGCCGCGGTCGCGCTGCAGGTCCGGGTCGGCGCTCCCGGCGACGGAGGCGCCCGGGCCGTCGGTGTCTACGCGCGGACGCGCGGCGGCTCGACCGACGGACCGTGGACACACCACGCCGAGGGACTGCTGGCGCCCGCCGCCACTGCGGACGAACCGGCGGCCATGCGCGAGTGGCCGCCCGCGAACCCGAGCCCGATTCACACCACCGGCTTCTATGACGGCCTGGCCGAGCGCGGCTACGTGTACGGCCCGGCGTTCCAAGGGGTCGAGCGGGCATGGCGGAGCGGCAAGGACCTGTACGCCGAGGTGGGGCTGGACGAAGAGCAGGCGGAGCAGGCGGACGCTTTCGAGATCCATCCGGCGCTGCTGGACGCCGCTCTGCAGGTCGCCCTGCTGGACTTCACCGACGACGGGACCGACCGGCTCCGCCTGCCGTTCGCCTGGTCGGGCCTCCGGGTGTTCCACCGGGGGGCCCGTGAGCTCCGCGTGCACGTCGCGCCGGCCGGTGACGACGCCGTGTCGCTGACGATGACCGACCTCACAGGGCGTCCGGTGGCCTTGGCGGAGTCCGTCGCGGTACGGCCGGTAGCGGTGCAGAGTCTGCTGGGGCGGACGGCGCGGCGGGACGACCGGCTGCTCAGGGTCGCCTGGCCCCCGCTCGGCGTGTCCGACGCCCGGCCATCCGGGGAGTGGGCCCTGGTCGGCGACGATCCGCTGGGCTTGAGCGACGCGTTCCAGAACTCTCAGGTGCGGGTGCGGACCCATCCCGACCTGGCCGCTCTGGCGCGCCGGACGGAAACCGACGTCCCCCGGATCGTGCTGGCGTGCTGCCCGCCCGGGACCGGGGCCGCGGACGACCCGGCGGGCGAGGCCCACCGGGCGGCCGCCGAGGCGTTGCGGCTGGTCCAGGACTGGCTGGCCGAGCCGCGCTTCGAGGACGCTCGCCTCGTGGTGGTGACGTGCGGCGCGGTGGCGTCCGGCACCGACGACGATGTGGCCGGTATGGCGCACGCTCCGGTCTGGGGCCTGCTCCGCTCGGCGCAGTCGGAGAATCCCGGCCGCTTCCTGCTCGCCGATCTCGACGGGGAGGCGGGTTCTCTCCGGTCGCTGCCGGCCGCGATCGCGGCCGCCGCCGGCGAAGGAGAGGAGCAGATCGCGCTGCGCCGCGGCCAGGCGAGGATCCCGCGGCTGCTCCGCGGAGCAGCCGCGCAGCCCGGCACGCTGTCACTTCCGCAGGGCGGGGACGCCTGGACGCTGGCGCCCGGCCGCGGCGGAACGCTGGAGAGCCTGACCCTCGTGGCCGCCCCGGAAGCGCTCCGGCCACTGGAACCGGGCGAGGTCCGGGTCTCCATCCGGGCGGCGGGCCTGAACTTCCGCGACGTGCTGATCGCGCTCGGCGCGCACGAGGACGGCGGCGCCATCGGCAGCGAGGCCGCCGGTGTGATCACCGAGGTGGGCGCGGAGGTCCGCGGTCTCGGTGTCGGCGACCGGGTCATGGGCCTGTTCCCGGGCACCTTCGGCCCGGTGGCGGTGGCCGACCACCGCGTCGTGACGCCGATACCGTCCGGCTGGTCGTTCGAGCAGGCCGCCGCCGTTCCGGCGGTGTTCCTAACCGCCTATTACGGGCTGGCCGACCTGGCGGGGCTGCGGTCCGGGCAGTCCGTCCTGGTGCACGCCGCCGCCGGCGGAGTCGGGATGGCCGCCACGCAGCTCGCGCGGCACTGGGGCGCCCGCGTGTACGGGACGGCGAGCCCCGGCAAGTGGGACGTGCTGCGCGAGGCGGGAATCGACGGCGCGTGCATCGCCTCGTCCCGCGACACCGCGTTCGAACAGCGGTTCATGGACGAGACGCGAGGCCGGGGCGTCGATGTCGTCCTCAACTCGCTGGTGCACGAGTTCGTCGACGCGTCGCTCCGGCTGATGCCGCGGGGCGGGCGCTTCATCGAGATGGGGAAGCTCGACGTCCGCGACGCGGCCGAGGTCGCCGCCGCATGTCCCGGGGTCGCCTACCAGGCGTTCTCCTTGGCGAACGTACCGGCGGCCAGGATCGGCGAGATGCTCGCCGAGCTCCGCGACCTGTTCGAACGCGGGATCCTGAACCCGGTGCCGGTGCGCGCGTGGGACGTGCGCCGGGCGCCGGAGGCGTTCCGGTTCATGAGCCAGGCGCGGCACGTCGGGAAGATCGTCCTCACCGTGCCCGCGCCGCCCGACCCGGACGGCACGGTGCTGGTCACCGGCGGTACCGGGACGCTCGGCGCCCTGGTGGCACGGCACCTGGTGGCCGAGCACGGGGTGCGCCGCCTGCTCCTGACCAGCCGGCGCGGACCCGGCGGCCCCGGCGCGGCCGAACTGCGGGCCGAGCTGGCCGCCGCGGGCGCACAGGTCGAGATCGCGGCATGCGACGTCACCGACCGCGAGCGGCTGGCCCAGGTGCTGGCCGGCGTACCGGAGGCCCATCCGCTGACCGCGGTGGTCCACACCGCCGGGACGGTGGACGACGCCGTCGTCGGCTCTCTGACGCCGGACCGGCTGGCACGGGTGCTGCGTCCCAAGGTGGACGCCGTCATGAACCTCCACGAGCTGACCCGGGACCAGGACCTGTCGGCGTTCGTGCTGTTCTCGTCGAGCGCGGGCGTGCTGGGGGCACCGGGCCAGGCCAACTACGCGGCGGCGAACACCTTCGAGGACGCCTTCGCCGCCTGGCGCAGGGCCCGCGGCCTGCCGGCCACGTCGGTGGCATGGGGGCTGTGGGAGGACACCAGCGAGCTGACCCGTGGCCTCGACGGCAAGGACCTGTCCAGGCTCGGCCGCTCGGGAATCCTGCCCTTGCCCACCCGGGAGGCACTGGCCCTGTTCGACGCCGCCTTGGACGCCGATGAGGCGCTGCTGGTGGCGGTCCGCCTGGAGATGCGGGCGCTGCGCGAACAGCCCAGGGGGGCGCTGCCCCGACTCCTCCACGGGCTCATCCGGCCCACCGGCGGTGCCGCGCGGCGGCCTGACGCCGCCTTCTCCGCACGGCACCTGGCCGGTCTCACCACGGAGGAGCGCTTCGACCGCCTGCTGCAGACGGTGCGGGACAACGCCGCCGCGGTGCTGGGGCACGCGACACCGGAGAGCATCGACACCGAACGCGGGTTCCTCGATCTCGGTTTCGACTCGCTCACCGCCGTCGAACTCCGCAACAGGATCAGTGCGGCCACCGAGACCCGCCTGCCGTCCACGGTCGTGTTCGACCACCCCAACGTGACCGCGCTCGCCCGGTATCTGGCCGCGCGGCTGTCCCCGGAGGAGGCCGAGCCCGGCGCGGCCGTACTCGGCACGCTCGCCAAGCTCGAAGCCGACCTCACGCTCTCGGGCATGGACGACGGGACACGCGCGACGGTCACCGCCCGGCTCCAGGAGGTGCTCGCCGCCCTGACCGGCCGGGACGGCGCCGAGGACGGGCGCGCCCGGATCGAGTCGGCCACCGACGAGGAGATGTTCTCCATGATCGACAGCGAGCTCGGCATCAGCTGACCGGCCGGCCCCCGGGCCGCCCATGATGATCGGAAACAGCGGAGGTCACCGATGGCGAACCGGCACCGGCTGCGGCGGTTCCTTGACCGGTTTCTGCACGACATCGGATGCGGATGGTGCGTCTACTTCGGGTATCCGCTGCCTCCGTGGCGGGGCCTGCCACCGGACTCGATAATCGGGTCCGCCGACCTTCCCCCGGGGCATCCGGAGTGCTTGTGCAACACCCCTCCCTCCCCGGAGGAACGGCGACTGTGGGACCAGATGTGAACCGGCTCCATCCGGTGCGGGCACGGTGGCGGACCGTCCCTAGTGGTCGGCTTGCCGCCACCAGAGGGTCGTGGCGGCGATGCCCGTCGCCGCCGTCGTGGCGGCGATCGCCGGGGCGGTGAACGGGAGGGACGCCGCGCCGGACAGGCCGCCGACCGTGGCGGGCAAAGCCCACGGGAACCAGCCGGCCGCGCCGAGTATCGCGGCGGCGACGCCGCAGACGAGGAGCGCGACGGTCGCCGCGATGCCGGGGAGGTAGCCGCGGCCCGCGCTCGCGACCAGCGCGATCGGGAGCGTGAGGGCGCCGGTGAGGGCGAGCAGCATGAGCAGGCCGGGCAGTCCGTGGTGCGGGGTGCCGGGCAGCCCGAGCAGCATCCCGGTCATGATCCACGCGGCGGTCTGGAAGGCGGCGAGCAGGACCAGCCAGGCCGTGGTGACGGTGAACTTGGCGAGGACGATCGCGGTGCGGGAGGTGGGGAGGGCGAGCAGGTCGAGGACGGTGCGGTCGCTGAACTCGCGGCCGAACATCCAGGTGACCAGGATGCCGAAGAGCAGGAACCCGCCCGCGGCGTCTATCTGCATGAGGGCGGAGCGGAAACCGTGCCAGTCCGGGGTGATGCCCAGGGCCTCGGACTTCTCGTTCAGGGGTGGGGTGTCGGAGGCGCCGACGAAGATGGCGGAGAGCGCCACCGGGAGCAGGAAGGCCGCGGCGGTGGCCCAAGGGGTGCGGGAGCGCAGGAACTTGGTGGTCTCGGTCCGCAGCGCGGCGTTCATGCCGCCGGCTCCTGCCGGTTGCCGGTGAGCAGGCGCAGGAAGACGTCCTCCAGGTCTTCGGCGTCGCAGGTGCAGCGGGGCAGGTCGGTGGCGGGGAACTCGGTCAGCATGCGGCCCCGGTCGATGATGCCGATGCGGTCGGCGGTGCGGGCGACCTCGGCGAGGATGTGGCTGGACACGAGGATCGCCGTGCCCTCCTGGTCGGCGAGGCGTCGCAGGATGCCGCGGAGCTCCATGATGCCGAGGGGGTCGAGTCCGTTGGCCGGCTCGTCCAGGATGAGCACGTCGGGACGATGCAGGACGGCCTTGGCCAGCCCCAGCCGCTGGGCGTTGCCCAGGGAAAGGGTTCCGGCGCGCCGGTCGCGGTAGGGCGTCAGGCCGAACAGGTCGGTGGCGCGGTCGGCGGCATCGGGGTCGGGTTCGCGGCGGAGGCGACGGGTGATCTCCAGGTTCTCGCGGACGGTGAGGCGGGGGTAGGCGTGGGCGCCGTCGACGAGGTATCCGACCCGGCTCCAGTCCGGCTCGTCCCGGCCGAGAAGGCGCACGGCGCCGCTCGTCGGGCGGGTCATGCCGAGCAGCATCCGGATCGCGGTGGACTTGCCGGCGCCGTTGAGGCCGAGGAAGCCGTAGATCTGCCCGGGCTCGACGCGCAGGGTGAGCCCGTCCACGGCGGTCGTGTGCCGGTAGCGCTTGGTGAGGGCCTTCGTCTCGATCACTGGACGATCACCTCCAGGGCCTCCGCCATCACGGTGCGCAGGTCGGGCCGGCCGTCGGCCTCGGCCCAGCGGGTCATCGCGGTGGTGGCGGCGGCCAGGCAGGCGCTCGCGGCGACCTGAACCGCGAACGGGTCCTCGGCGGGCAGCGCGGCGGCGATGGCCCGCTGGGTGGCGTGGTTGTTCTCCCAGAGCCGGGCCCGCAACGCGGGGGTGTCCAGGATCAGCCGGGTGCGGGTGAGCAGGAGATGCGGGTCGGGAGGCAGATCGTCCAGGCCGTCCAGGATGCTCAGGGCGATCCGGCGAAGCAGCGGTTCCCCGGCCGGCCGGCGCCGGACACGGTCGGCGATCACCGGGTCGTATTCGTCCTGCAGGACCAGATGCTCCTTGGTGGGGAAGTGCCGGAACACGGTCATGGCGGACACATCGGCCGCCTTGGCGACCTCGGCGACCGTGGTCGCGTCGAAACCGCGTTCGAGGAACAGGCCCAGGGCCCGCTCCTGAATCGTCCGCCGCGTCCGCTCCCGCTTCGTCTCTCGCAACCCCATCTGTTAGAGACTAACAGATGTTACTGACTAACATACTCGGGGTGTCCGCTGGAGTGCCGTAGGGAGCGACGTGGCTTCTCCGCCACGTTGCACTTGGCGCCGGGCCGTCACCCTGCTGAGCGGTGTTTGCGTAGTTCGGTTGCGAGTTCGGCGGAGAACTGTTCGGCGTCGGCCAGGCGGGCGCGGATCTTCTCGCAGCGTTCCTCGACCAGGGAACGGTAGACCGCGAGGCGTTTGCCGAGGTCGGTGCGGGCGGGGTCGTCGATGTCGCCGGACTGGAGCCGGTCCAGGATCTCCAGCAGGTCGCGCATCTCTTCGAGGGTGAAGCCGAGCGGCTTCATGCGCTTGATGACGAGAAGGCGTGCGACGTCTTCGTCGGTGTAGAGGCGGAAACCGCCTTGGGAGCGCGCCGTGGGGAGGGCGAGGCCGACCTCTTCGTAGTGGCGGATGGTGCGCAGACTCAGGCCGGTCCGGTCGGCGACCTCGCCGATCTGCATGTGCCTGCCGTCCATCGGGTGCCTCCTCACGCCTCCGGCCTGCCCTGCCGGGACGGATGATCCATTTCGTCGCTCAAGCTTGCCATCTTCCGCCCCGCGATGCGGTCGGGGGCCGCGTGCCGCCGCGGGGGGCTCTTGGGCCGTCCGCCGGTGGACTGACGCAGCGGTTCGGGAAGCGGCTGGGAGTGCAGGACGTGCAGGGACGTGACCGCCCGGGTGAGGGCGACGTAGAGCCGGTTCAGCCCGCGGGGACCGGCCGCGATGATGTCCGCCGGTTCCACGACGGCGACCGCGTC
>NZ_SMLC01000267.1 GCF_004349245.1 Actinomadura sp. 6K520
GCCCCGAAGCCCCCATCAGCGCCCACGACGTGATCAATGCCCTTCCGGAGGCGTTCCGCCGCAGCGCGCAGGGCGTCGCCAGCCGGTTCTAGCCCGCGGGTTCTCGGCGCCCGTCCCGGCGGCGGCCGGCGGGGGCGCCTTTCCGGAGCGTTTCTGAACCGCTGGTCGGGCATTTACGTCTTATCGGACAGAGGGCGTCGAGGGGGCGTCCGGATACGGGCCGGAATGGCCTTGAGCTGGGCCATGACGCTCCGGTACGGCCCCGAGGACGGCAGACTGGTGTTATGAGGGTTCCGGCGGAGGCGCGCGTCGATCTCGACGCCATCGGCGACAACATCGGCCTGCTGCGCGAGCGCGCGGGGGGCGCCGAGGTCATGGCCATGGTGAAGGCCGAGGCGTACGGGCACGGGCTGGTCGAGGCCGCCGGGGCGGCGCTCGCGGGCGGGGCCTCCTGGCTCGGCGTCGCGAAGCTGGCCGAGGCGCTGCGGCTGCGCGCCGCGGGTATCACCGTCCGGACGCTGGTCGCCATCGGCGTCCCCGGCGAGCCCTTCGAGGACGCCGTCGCGCGGGACGTCGACCTGACCGTCGGCGCGGTATGGCTGCTGGACGAGATCGTCCGGGCGGCGGAACGGGCGGGGCGGCCCGCCCGGATCCACCTCAAGGCCGACACGGGCATGTCCCGCGGCGGGGTGCGCGGCCGGGACTGGGAGGCCCTCGTGGACGCGGCCCTGAAGGCCGAGGCGGAGGGGCAGGTGCGGGTCGCCGGGGTCATGTCGCACTTCGCCTGCGCGGACGAGCCGGGCCACCCCTCGATCGCGGCGCAGCTCGGCGCGTTCACCGAGATGCTCGGCTACGCGGAGCAGGCCGGCGCGCGGTTCGAGGTCCGGCACATGGCGAACTCGGCGGCCGCGCTGACGCTGCCCGAGGCGCGGTTCGACCTCGTCCGGCCGGGGATCGCCACCTACGGGCTGACGCCCGTCCCGGCGGCCGGCACGTTCGGGCTGCGGCCCGCGATGACGCTCGTGGCGGCCGCGGCGCTGGTCAAGCGGGTCCCGGCGGGCAGCGGAGTGTCATACGGTCACACGTACCACACCGAACGGGACACGACCCTCGCCGTCGTCCCCGCGGGGTACGGGGACGGAATCCCCCGGCACGGGTCCAATCTGCTGCAGGTCCTCGCGGGCGGGCGGCGCCGGACGATCGCCGGGCGGGTCTGCATGGACCAGTTCGTCATCGACCTCGGCGGCGACACGCTGGCGGCGGGGGACGAGATCGTCCTGTTCGGTCCGGGCGACCGGGGTGAGCCGACCGCCCAGGAGTGGGCGGAGGCACTGGGGACGATCTCCTACGAGATCGTCACCCGCATCGGGTCCCGGGTACCGAGGACGTACCCGGGAGGGGGGCGGTAGGGGGCGCGTATGGACAGCAGGATCGGGCGCAGGCTCGGCGTCGCGGGTGCCGTCGCGGGTGCCGGTGTCGGAGCCGCCGTCGGCCTGCGCCATGCCGTCGTCGGCCGGGTCCGGCTCCGGCCCGACCCCGATGCCGGCGAGCCCTTCGGCGAGCTGCGCGGCCGGGAGATGCTCGTCCGGGCGAGCGACGGGCTCCCGCTGCACGTCGAGGTGGACGGCCCGGCGGACGCCGACCTGACGATCGTGTTCTGCCACGGCTACACCCTGAACCTGCATGCCTGGCACTACCAGCGTCGCGACCTGCAGGGCTCCGTGCGGATGGTCTTCTGGGACCAGCGCAGCCACGGCCGTTCCGGACGGAGCGACCCCCTGAACGCGACGATCGAGCAGACCGGCGACGACCTGTACGCCGTGCTGAAGGCCACGGTCCGCAAGAACCGCCCCGTCGTCCTCGTGGGGCACTCCATGGGCGGAATGTCGATCATGGCGCTGGCGGACCGGTACCCCGAGCTGTTCGACCGGCAGGTCGCGGGGGTCGCGCTGATCAACACGTCCTGCGGTGACCTGGCCGAGATGACGTTGGGGCTGCCGATGGGGCTGGCCAAGGTCGTCCGGCCGCTGGCCCCCCGGACGCTGCGCGGCCTCGGCCGCCGCGCCGAACTGGTGGAACGGGCCCGCGGCCTCGGCTCCGACCTGGCGTTCGTCGTCACGCGGAAGATGGCGTTCGCCGACAAGCACGTCAGCCCCACCGTGGTCGACTTCCTGGAGCAGATGATCAGGGGCACGCCGATCGACGTGATCGCCGAGTTCTACCCGGCGCTGATGGCGCACGACAAGGTCGCCTGCCTCGGCGTCCTCGGCAACGTCCCGACGCTGGTCTTCGCCGGCGGTGCCGACCGGATGACGCCCGCCCCGCACGCCCGCCGCATCGCCGAGGCGCTGCCGGACGCGGAGTTCGTCGAGGTGGCGGACGCCGGGCACGTGCTGCCGCTGGAGTACCCGGGTGTGGTGACCGGCGGCCTGCGCCGGCTCGTCGAGCGCATCCGGCCGAGACACGAGAAGGAGCGCACCGCGTGAATGTGATTTCCCTCACAGTCCCCACCGCCGAGGACATGCGTGACCTGGGCGTTCGCCTGGCCGGGCTGCTCCGTCCCGGCGACCTGGTCGTGCTGACGGGCCGGCTCGGCGCGGGCAAGACGACGCTCACGCAGGGCATCGGCGAGGGACTGAAGGTGCGGGGGCCGATCACGTCCCCCACGTTCGTGATCGCGCGGGTGCACCCCTCGCTGTGCGGCGGCCCTCCGCTCGTCCACGTGGACGCCTACCGGCTGGGCGGTTTCGCGGAGTTGGACGACCTTGATCTCGATGCCTCGCTCGATGAATCGGTGACGATCGTCGAGTGGGGAGAAGGAATCGCGGAGGGCCTTGCCGAGGACCGTCTGGAAGTGATCCTTTCGCGCGGGGAGGGGGCCGGAGAGGAACGCGAAGTAAGGATCGTCGGGGTCGGTGATCGCTGGCCCGACCTGGAACTCGACGCCGGATGACGGGGTCCGGACAACTTCTTCGCTTTTTGCAAGTCTGGATGGACCACTTTTCGGCTAGATGTCGTACTCTTTGCCGGAACGAGCCTCACCTTCGCGACATATTGATTTCCGCAAGCAGGAGTGGGATCCCGTGAGTGGTAGCCATGGCAGCGGTGGTCACCGCGACAGCTACCGCGGTTCGGACGGTGGCCGGGGCGGCGGTTACCGGCGGGACGGCGGTGGGTACGGTGCGGGCCGCGACGAGTACGCGCCGTACCAGGAGCCCCGCGGTTCCGCGGGAACCGGCGGTTACGAGACCGGTGGGTACGCCACCGGCGGTCCCGAGTCCGGTGGATACCAGTCCGGCGGGTATCAGTCCGGTGGGTACCAGTCCGGCGGTGGGTACGGGTCCGAGGGTTACCCGGGCGGCGGCCAGGGCACCGGCGGCTATCGCTCCAGCCCGTCGGGCAGCGGCCCCTACCAGCGGGAGACCGGGCCATACCAGACCCCGAGCGGCAGTGGCCAGTACGGCCGGGACACCGGCGGCCACGACACCGGCGGCTATCGCGGCGACAGCGGCGGCTACCGCACGGAGAGCGGCAGGTACCGCACCGACAGCGGCGGCTACCGGACCGGCAGCGGCTCGTACCGGTCCGGCAGCGGCGGTTACCGGACCGGCAGCCACCGCGTCGTGCGGGAACGCCGCACCGGCCGGCGCCTGGCCGTAGTCCTCGGCGGGGCGGCCGCGGCCGTCGCGGTCTGCGTCCTCGCGGCGTTCGTCGTGCTGAGCGGCGTCGGCGCGAGCGGCGACGACGAGAGCGGCCGGGTCGTCGGCAGCGGCGCCAGCGAGAGCGCCCCGATGTCGAAGGGCGAACGCTCCGCCGTCCCGAACTCCTGCACGATCGTCGGCCAGGACATCATCGACAGGCTGGCGCCCGGGTCCGAGCGGACCGAGGCCGAGACCTACCAGAGCAGCGACCGGCGGAACCAGTGCGTCTGGGGCGCCTACACGGGCAAGAACAAGCGCCAGCTCACCGTCGAACTCCGCGCGATCGAGGCCGCGCGAGGCCAGACCGCCACCGGCACCGCCACCGCCACGTTCACCTCCGAACGCACCGCCGACGAGTCCGGCAAGTCCCTCCTCACCGGCCAGACGCTCACCGAGAAGCGCCGCCTCGACGACGTCGGCGACGACGGCTACCTCGTCTACAGCGTCGACAAGGGGCAGGGGTCCGGCGAGGCGATCGGCAACGTCCGCCTGGGCAACGTCCTCATCACCATCCACTACTCCGGCGGCAACGACGGCGACCCGCTCTCCTCCGGCGCCGCCACCGACGGCGCCCTGGAGGTGGCCCGCGCCGTCATCCAGGGGCTCGACCAGTCCTGAGCACCTCGGCCGTCCGCTCGTTCAACGGCGGTTCCCCGGCGGGAGGCGGCCTGTAGGCTTACAACCCGTGCTGGTCTTGGCTTTCGATACCGCGACCGCCGCGATCACCGTGGCGCTGTACGAGTGGACCCCGGGTGAGGGCGCGGTGCCGCGTGGTGTGGCCGAGGCGGTCGACCGCCGCAGGCACACCGAACTGCTCACCCCGTCCATCGCGGGCGTGATGGCGGAGGCCGGGGCGGCGCCCGCGGACCTCAGCGCCATCGCCGTCGGGGTGGGGCCGGGCCCGTACACCGGGCTCCGGGTCGGGCTGGTCACCGCACGCTCCATGGGGGACGCGCTCAGCATCCCCGTGCACGGTGCCTGCACCCTGGACATCATCGCGTGGGCCAGCGGGAGGACCGAGCCGTTCGCCGTCGTCACGGACGCGCGGCGCAAGGAGGTCTACTGGGCGCGGTACCACTCGTGCCGCGCGCGCGCCACCGGCCCTGCCGTGGGGGCGCCGTCCGACGTGCTGGACGGGGCGCCCGCCGGGCTCCCCGTCGTCGGCGAGGGCGGCACGCTGTTCCCGGACGTCTTCGGCGAAGGCGCGCACGAGCCGCTGCTGCCCACCGCCACCGCCCTCGCCGAGCTGACCGTCGCGCGCCTGGCCGGGATGAAGGTCCCCGAGCTCCTGCCGCCCGAGCCCCTCTACCTGCGCAGGCCGGACGCCAGGGAGCCCGGGCCGCGCAAGAAGGTGACGCGGGCGTGAGCGGCATCGTCCTGCGGGCCATGACCGGTACGGACCTCCCGGCCATACTCCGGCTGGAGCGGGCGCTGTTCCCGGAGGACGCGTGGAGCGAGGAGATGCTCCGCGAGGAGCTCGCCGAGCAGCCCCGGACGCGGCACTACGTCGTCGCGGAGGCCCCCGGCGGCGACCTCGTCGGCTACGCGGGCCTGGCCGCGGCCGGCGGCCAGGCCGACGTGCAGACCATCGGGGTCCGCGCCGACCAGCGGGGCGGCGGCATCGGCGCCGCGCTGCTCACCGAGCTGCTGGAGGAGGCCGCCCGCCGCAACAGCGAGTCGGTGTTCCTGGAGGTCCGCGCCGACAACGCCGGAGCGCGCCGCCTCTACAAGCGGTTCGGCTTCGACGAGGTCGGCGTCCGCCGGCGTTACTACCAGCCCTCGGACGTGGACGCGATCGTCATGTGCCGCAAGCTCCGCACCCGTCCGCCCATGGGCTTCACCAAGGAGAGCAAGTGATTCGGGACGAGCCGCTGGTGCTCGGCATCGAGACGTCGTGCGACGAGACCGGCGTCGGCATCGTGCGGGGGAACACCCTGCTCGCGGACGCCATCGCGTCCAGCGTCGACCAGCACGCCCGGTTCGGCGGCGTGGTGCCGGAGGTCGCGTCGCGGGCGCACCTGGAGGCGATGGGGCCGACGATCGAGCGGGCGCTGGCCGACGCCGGGATCGCGTTGCCCGACGTCGACGCGTTCGCGGTGACCGCGGGCCCGGGCCTGCCCGGCGCGCTGATGGTCGGGGTGGCCGCGGCCAAGGCGTACGCGCTGTCGCTGGGCAGACCGCTCTACGGCGTCAACCACCTGGCCGCGCACGTCTGCGTCGACCAGCTCGAACACGGTCCGCTGCCGAAGCCGTGCGTGGCGCTGCTGGTGTCCGGCGGCCACTCGTCGCTGCTGCTGGTGCCGGACGTGGCGGGCGACGTCCGGTCCCTCGGCAGCACCGTGGACGACGCGGCCGGCGAGGCGTTCGACAAGGTCGCCCGCGTCCTCGACCTGGGCTTCCCCGGCGGCCCGGTCATCGACCGGATGGCCCGCGACGGCGACGCGGCCGCGATCGCGTTCCCGCGCGGCAAGTACCGCGACGGCACCTACGACTTCTCGTTCTCCGGCCTGAAGACCGCCGTGGCCCGCTGGGTGGAGGCCAAGGAGCGCGCGGGCGAGCCGGTGCCCGTCGCGGACGTCGCGGCGTCCTTCCAGGAGGCCGTGGTGGACGTCCTGACGCAGAAGGCGCTGCAGGTCTGCAAGGACAACGGCGTCCACGACCTGCTCATCGGCGGGGGCGTCGCCGCGAACTCCCGGCTGCGGGCCCTCGCTGCGGAGCGCTGCGAGGCCGCGGGCGTCCGGCTGCGGGTACCGCGCCCGAAGCTCTGCACCGACAACGGCGCGATGGTCGCCGCCCTCGGCTCCGAACTCGCCGCCGCCGGAGCCGCCCCCTCCGAACTCTCCCTCCCGGCGGACTCAAGCCTCCCCATCGAAGCGATCACCCTTTAGCACTGGGCGAGGAGGTGGGCGAGGTAGTTCTCGTAGAGGGGGACGTGGGCCTCGTCCATTACCCCGGTCTCGGCTTCGGGTAGCAGGTCCAGGAGGACGCGGACGTCCCAGTACGGGTCGTGGGGGTAGCCGCCGGAGACCTGGTCGAAGGTGGACAGGAAGCGGTCGGCGACCGGCGGGCCGTAGCGGAGGGTCAGGCCGCGGCGCATCCGGGCGATGTCGACGGCGATCGGCCCGGACGAGGCGTCGGACCAGTCGACCACGCCCGTGAGCCTGCCGTAGCACCACAGCGTGTTGTCGGCGTGGTAGTCGCGGTGGATGAACCGGGCGGGCGCCTCGGGCGCGGGGCGGGCGGCGATGTCGTGGGCGCGTTCCCACAGCTCGGGCCGCACGGCGTGCCGGGGCGGGAGCCGTACGTCGAGCCGGTTGTGCGGGACGTACGGCGGCATGGTGGACGCCCCGTTCAGGGTGTGCAGGGGCAGCAGCGCGGCGGCCAGCTGGATGAGGTATTCGGGCAGGTCGCCGGAGGACGGGTGCGGCGGGTGGCCGGGGAGGAGGGTGATGAGC
>NZ_SMLC01000268.1 GCF_004349245.1 Actinomadura sp. 6K520
CCGGCCTCGAAGTCCTCGAACAGGCCGAGCGGGGCGCCGCCGCGGGACGTGCCGGTGACGGCGACCGTCGACAGGAGCTTGACCGTGTCGTCGTGGCCGTCCGGGCACGGAGCCGGGTCGGACGCGTTGATCATCGGGCGGGAGACCTCGAAGGTCGACCCGCAGGCGCGGCAGCGGTAGTCATAGCGAGGCACGCCACCAGGATACGACGTGCCCGCCGCCGGTTCCCCCCGCGCCGCCGCCGTTTCTCCTAAGCGGCCGGTTCCCTGACGTAGGCGGCCCACTGGGGATCGCCGTCGTGCACGAGTCCGATGAGGCGCCAGTGGGCGCCGCGGGGGACGGCGGGGGTGACGTTGAGCGTCCAGCCGAGCTCCGACAGGAGGCGGTCGGCCTTGCGGTGGTTGCAGGTCATGCAGGACGCGACGCAGTTCTCCCAGACGTGCTGGCCCCCGCGGCTGCGGGGATGGACGTGGTCGATGGTCTCCGCGCGGCGGCCGCAGTAGACGCAGCGGAAGTTGTCGCGGCGCATCAGGGCGGCGCGGGTGAGGGGGACGCGGGTGCGGAACGGGATGCGCACGTAGCGGCGGAGCCGGATGACGGAGGGGACCTCCAGCGCCATCGTGGCCGAGTGCAGTACCGCGCCGGAGGTGTCATGGTGGACGATCTCCGCCTTCTCCCGAAGCACGAGGCAGACCGCCCGCCGGAGCGGGAGCGTGGTGAGTGGTTCGTACGTCGCGTTCAGGAGGAGGACCTGTCGCATCAGACGCCCTCCGCCGGGCCGTGCTGCGGTTTCGCCTCGGCGGGCGCGGCGGACCGCGCCTCGGACCGAGGCCCGAGTATGTTTTCCGGCTCCTGCGTTCTCGCCATGAGGACCTCCCCAGGGGCGAACCGACCCAAATCAGTGTGGCGTCTCAGGGAGGCCGTCCGCTACCCCCATAATCCCCCGCGAGCACCAGATCGAACGCGAACACGCGTTCACCCCCGACCGCAGCGGGCGGGGCGGGCAGTGCGGAACGGCCAATAAAGTTCAGGACATGACGCCGTACCCGCCCGCACAGCGCCAGGACATCGTCGAGGACATCCACGGTCACCGGGTCGCCGACCCGTACCGCTGGCTTGAGGACGCCGGCGGCGAGGCGACCACGGAGTGGCTCGCCGCGCAGGACAAGCTCTTCCACAAGGTCGCCGACGCCCTGCCGGGCAGGGAGCGGCTGCGCCGGCGGCTCGGGGAACTGCTCGGCGCGGGAAGCGTCGGCGCCCCGGTATGGCGGGGCGAGCGGTGCTTCTTCACGCGCCGCGCCGCCGACCAGGAGCATCCGGTGCTCCACACCGTGGACCCGGACGGCACCGAACGCGTCCTCGTCGACCCCATGGCCCTCGATCCGGACGGGACGACGACGCTTGACGGCTGGCAGCCCGACAAGGAGGGCCGCCTGCTGGCGTACAAGGTGTCCACCGGCGGGGACGAGGAGTCACTGCTCCACGTCATGGACGTCGCGACGGGCGAGCGGGTGGAGGGGCCGATCGACCGGTCGCGGTACTCGTCGGTGGCGTGGCTCCCCGGCGGGGAGGCGTACTACTACGTCCGGCGGCTCCCCGCGCGGGACGTGCCGGAGGGCGAGGAGCAGTACCACCGCCGCGTCTACCTGCACCGGGTCGGCACCGAGCCCGACACCGACGACGTGCTGGTCTTCGGCGCGGGGATGGACAAGACCAACTACTACGGGGTGGGCGTCAGCCGGGACGGGCGCTGGCTCACGATCTCGTCGTCGCAGGGCACGGCGCCGCGCAACGACCTGTGGATCGCCGACCTGGCCGCGTCGCCGCCGGAGGCCCCCGAACTCCGCGCCGTGCAGGAGGGGGTGGACGCCGGCACCGGCCTGCACGTGGGGCGGGACGGCCGCGCCTACGTCTTCACCGACCGGGACGCGCCGCGGTCACGGCTGTGCGTGACCGACCCGTCCGACCCGTCCTACGAGACGTGGCGGGACCTCATCCCGCAGGACCCCGAGGCCGTCCTCACCGACTTCGCGATCCTGGACTCTGCCGGCCCCCGACCGACCGACCCCGGCGTACCACCTCGGCTGGACCGTCCCGTCCTGCTGGCCGGGTGGACCCGGCACGCGATCAGCGAGATCACCGTCCACGACCTGGAGACCGGGGAGCGGCTCGGCTCGGTGCCGACGCCGGGCCTCGGCTCGATCGGCGGGATCGTGGAGCGGCCCGAGGGCGGCCACGAGGCGTGGTTCGGCTACACCGACAACGTGACCCCGTCGTCGGTCATGCGCTACGACGCGCGGACGGGCGAGACGACGCCGTGGGCGTCCGCGCCGGGCACGGTCGAGGTCCCCGAGATCGAGACGCGCCAGCTCACCTACACCTCGCGGGACGGGACCGAGGTGCGGATGCTGGTGGCGTCCCGCCCCGGCCTCTCCGGCCCGCGACCGGCGATCCTGTACGGGTACGGCGGCTTCAACATCTCCCTGACGCCGGCGTACTCGGCGAGCATCCTGGCGTGGGTCGAGGCCGGCGGGGTGTACGCGATCGCGAATCTGCGCGGCGGCTCCGAGGAGGGCGAGGAGTGGCACCGCGCCGGGATGCGCGACCGCAAGCAGAACGTGTTCGACGACTTCCACGCCGCCGCCGAAAGGCTCATCGCCGACGGCCTGACCACGCCGGCGCGGCTCGCGATCTCCGGCGGCTCCAACGGCGGCCTCCTCGTGGGCGCCGCGCTCACCCAGCGGCCCGAGCTGTACCGGGCGGTGGTGTGCTCGGCGCCGCTGCTGGACATGGTCCGGTACGAGCGGTTCGGCCTCGGCCAGACCTGGAACGACGAGTACGGGACGGCCGACGACCCCGAGGAGTTCGGCTGGCTCATCGGCTACTCCCCGTACCACCACGTCCACGCCGGAACCGCCTACCCGGCGGTGCTGTTCACGACGTTCGGCAGCGACACCCGCGTCGACCCGCTGCACGCCCGCAAGATGTGCGCCGCCCTCCAGCACGCGACCGCGTCCGACGCCCCCGTGCTGCTCCGCAACGAGGCCGAAGTCGGCCACGCCGCCCGTTCGGTGAGCCGCTCGGTCGACCTGATGGCCGACACGCTCGCCTTCATGGCGGCGCAGACCGGGCTCGCTCTCCCCGGGGCGGAGCACGGAGACGAATTGACGGATGATCTAATAACGGGGTGAGCGAGTCGACGATGCGGGGTTCGTCCGCCTTGGCGCGTGTCCTCGGGCTGCTCAGGGAGCCGCCCGGGGAACCCGACGTCACCGCGGGCTACCTCGACCTGCTCGGCCCGGCCCCCCAGCGGCGGCCGTCCCTCGCCCAGTCGGCGATGGAGTCGACGTTCCTGCCGCAGATCTACGAGCGGGTGTGGCGGCCCATCGGCTTCAACGTCGCCAAGGGCTGGCCGATCGGCCCGGACACCGCCACCGAGCACGCCATGACCCGCGACTGGCTCGGGCTCTCCCAGCCCGGCCGCGCCGCCCGCCCGCCCGCGACCGTGCTGGACGTGGCATGCGGTCCCGGCAACATCACCCGCGCCCTGGCCGGCGGCGTCGGGCACGGCGGCCTGGTCGTCGGCCTCGACGCGTCCCAGACCATGCTCACCCGCGCCGTCGCGGACACCCCGCCGCCCGGGACCGGGGACGCCGACATCCACTACGTCCGCGGCGACGCCGTCGACCTGCCCTTCCGGGACGAGACCTTCGACGCCGTCTGCTGCTTCGGGGCGCTGTACCTGTTCGACGACCCGTGGACGGCCCTGGACGGCATGACCCGCGTCCTCAGGCCCGGCGGCCGCCTGACGATCCTCACCTCACGCCACCCGCTCCCCCTGCGCACGGTCCGCCTCGGCGGCGAACTCATCCGCCGCGCCACCGGCTACACCGTCTTCGGCGACCGCGAGGTCACCCGCGCGCTCGCCGACCGCGGCTTCACCCGCATCAGGCAACGCCGCTACCCGCTGATGCAGGTGGTGGGGGGCGTGCGCCACTGACCCTCCCCCTCTAGGCGGCGACGGGCGATGACGCTACGCTCCCACCAGAACTCGCACGGGATACCCGTGCGTCACCGCCTCCCTCTCCTGGGGTTGGGAAGCCTCCAGGAGAGGGAGGTTTTTTGTGTTTTTTCGGGGGGCCGTCAGCGGAGGGGTTTCTCCAGGTAGATGTTGACTATTCCGCCTATTGTCTCGCGGCGGGTTTCGGTCCAGTCGAAGTTGCGGTAGAGGGCCAGGGCGGGGGCCTGGAGTTCGGTGGTGTCGGCGCGGAGGACGCGGTAGCCGAGTTCCTTGGCACGTTCCTCCAGGGCCCGGACGACGGCGGCGCCGTAGCCGCGGCGCTGGACGGCGGGCAGGACGCGCAGCCGGACCATCTCGACGGCGTCCAGGGCCGGGGCGCCGGGGGCGTAGCCGCCGAAGGCGCGGGCCCGGCCGCCGGGGACGAGGTCGGCGCGGCGCAGCCCGCCCATCGCGACGATCCGCCCGTCGAGCTCGCCCACGAGGAACTCGCCGTCGTTGCGGAGATAGATGTCCTCCATCCGGAAGAAGTCGTGGTCGTAGTAGACGCCGTCGCCGGGACGCAGGCCGACCTGGGCCAGACCTTCCCGGTGCAGGGCGAGCACGATGCCGTGGTCGGCGGTGCGGTAGCGGCGCAGCCGCAGCTCTCCGAAGCTCCACACCGGGGGCTCGTCCTGCACGCGGACGAGGGAGCGGGCGGGGTGATCCTGCCAGGAGGCACTGTCAGGCATGCCCGGTCAGACCTGTTCCGCCGGGGGGACGGAGGGACGGCTCTGCGTGGGGCTCATGACCCAGGGGCCGGCGAGCGCCTCGTTGAAATCCTTCAGGGCCGGCATGTCGCCGTGCTTGGCGGCCACCGCGGCGCCTATCTGGCGGGCGCGGTGCACGAGGATGTCGGAGCGGTGCTCGGCCGGCAGGTCGAGGATCGCCTCCTGCCCGGCGGTGAGCGCGGCGTCGGGGTGCCCGGCGTGCAGCTTGCACATGGCCCGGTCGAGGCGCACCAGGGTCAGGTCGACGCGGTCGGTGGGCGAGTACAGGGTGAGGGCGTGGCTCAGCACCTCGTCGCCGTGCTTGTGGTCGCCGAGGCTGGTGAAGGTGTCACCCTCGTAGAAGGCCATCTGCCGGTCGGTGAACCCGTACACGAGGTCGCTGGTGTCGGCCTTGGAGAGCTGGTCGAACACCGAGCGGCCGCGGACGAGGGCGCGGCGGGCGCTGGGGGCGGCGTCGCCGCGTCCCCGCATGGCGAGCATGCCGAGGGCGCGCGCCTCCACGGCCGGGGCCATGGCTCCGGCGACGCCGGGCGTCCGGCCGGCGAGGTCCTGCGCCTTGCGCGCCAGGTGGAGCGCCTCGCGGGGGTCGCCGTAGTACATCGGCACCAGCGATTCGCGGACGGTCACCCAGGCGCGCAGCTGCCGGTCGCCGGTCTCGTCGGCGGCGGTGCGCGCGGTCCGGAAGAACGAGCGGGCCAGCCGGTGGTCACCCAGGTTGATCATGATGAGCCCGGAAAGCCCGGAGAGCTGCGCCGCGATCCGGCACAGCCGCTCCTGCAGCTCGACCGGCTGGCGTTTGTCGCACATGCGCCGCACCTCGCTGAAGTCCAGCAGGACGTCGCAGAGCATCCGGAGCGAAGGCGTCGCCTGGTACTGCTGGCCGTAGCCGTAGGTCGTCTCCTCCCACTGGTCGAGCATGGTCGGTGAAACGGTCGCGCCGACGAGCGTGTCGTCCATCTTGCGGCGCAGGTTGTCGACGGCCCCTAGGAACTGACCGTCGAGCGCCACGCCCGCTCCGGCCAGCAGTTGCAGAAGGGTTCTACGAAGCACGATGTCCTCCTCTCCCACATCAATGGTCAGGGGGCCTTCGGCGCGGTCCGGGCCCCGCAGGTCGTTCACGGTTACCCAGGGACGTTCGCCGGCCCTGGGGACGATCGCCCCGACGAGCGCGTCGGGGGCTTGCGCCGGGCGCCGTTCGGGCTCCCGGGGCTGGGGGACGCTCGCTCCGCCCGGCCGGACCGCGTGGCCGCGGCCGCAGATGCACGGGCTCTGGTAGTCGAGCGCGTCGGGCTCCACCCGGTAGACGGAGCACAGGTAGTGCAGGTACTCGGGACCGGGCCGCTTGTAGCCGCTCTCGTAGGCGGACAGCAGCGTCTCCCCGAGCCGGGGCGCCGGTTTGCCGTCGACCTCGTAGAGCGCCTTGACCTGCGCGACGATGTCGGACAGCGCGACGCCGTGGGCGAGGCGGTGCGCCTTGATCCGGCTGGTGCCGAACAGGGGGCCGCACTGCTCATGGATCTCCTGCGCGATATCGACCGGACCGTGTCCCCGGGCCAGCGCGCGCGCACGTATCCGGCGTGCCACGTCCGTTTCTTTCCGAGGGGGGTCCGACATCGGTTCCGGCCTCCTCCCGTCGCGACGGGAAGCCGCTCCTGCTCGGGGGGAGAGGGCGGTCGTCCCAGCCACGGCGACCGGTCGACTAGTTGGCCACGAGAGATAATCTCTCGCGCACGCAGCGTAACCCCCGCCACTGGGGCGGCCAAGCGATTCGCCAGAAGAAGCGGGGCTCCGGATGCCTGCCGCCTCCCTCGGGTAGAGATTCTTCCTCCGGAGGGGTCAAGACTTCCCCTGAGGTATGGGGATTCGGTTCCGGCGGCCACCCGGGAGCACTTGACCCGCCGCGTGAGAGTTGCAATTCTCGCCGCGAGTGACCGAACGGATTCGCTGAGTCGATCAATCGCCGGTCCTGGCTCACGGAGCCGGCGCTCTCCTACGGAGGGGGTGTGAAGGTGGTCAGTGACAGGCGCGTCGGCTACCTCGAGGAGCTGGAGCGAGAGCTCGACACGCGGGGCCTAGTCGCCCGCGTCGTCCGGACCAGGTCAGGGCCCGCGTTCCTGCGGGTCGTGAATCCCGAGGCCGCGAGCCTCGCGGAGGACATCACCTGCGCCCCGGTCCCGGAGACCGCGGACCACTACTTCTGGTGGTCTTGGGGCGAGCGCATGCACCACGTCGACGACGTGGGAGGCGCCGCCCTGAAGCTGGCGCACGTCCTGCAGCCGCTCCGCTGCGAGGTGAGCGAGGGGCCGCCGCGGAGCGGGCGGGAACCCACCGCCGTGGGATGACCCGGCCCCGCCGGACTCCCC
>NZ_SMLC01000269.1 GCF_004349245.1 Actinomadura sp. 6K520
GGCCGGGGGTAGCCTGCCAGTCAAGATCGGTTCGCACTGCGGAAGGACGTCTCGGGGGAATGGGCGCGGCTGAGCGCGTACTGGGGCCGTACGCGGCGGAGCGCCTGCGGGGGTCGCCCGCGGCGCAGCGGCTGCGGCGGACGTGGCGGGTCCTGATGGACGCGAGCCCACCGGAACCGCCCGAGGAGGAACCCGGCGAGGTCGTCGACCCGCGGACGATCGACCTCGTGCTGCGCGTGGGCGAGCTCCTCCTGGCCAGCGGGGAGACCACCGAGCGTGTGAACGAGGCGATGCTCAGCCTGGCGGTCGCCTACGAACTGCCACGCTGCGAGGTCCAGGTCACGCTGACCAGCATTCTGGTGTCGGCGCACCCGGGGAGGGGCGCGCCGCCGATGACGGGGACGCGGGCCATCCGGCGCCGGACCCCCGCCTATTGGCGGCTCACCGCGCTGCACAAGCTCGTCCAGGAAGCCTCCATCGGCATGCTGGAACTGGACGAGGCGCACCGTAGGCTCGCGGAGATCAAGCGAGGCCGGGCGCCGTATCCGGCTTGGCTGCTGGTCGTGTCGCTGGGTCTCGTCAGCGCCTCGGGCAGTGTGCTGGCCGGTGGCGGGCCGCTCGTGGCGACCACCGCGCTCGGCGCCACCCTGGTGGGCGAGCGCACCGGCGCCATCCTGGCGCGGCGCGGCATCGCGGAGTTCTTCCAGCTGGCGGTCGCCGCCGCGATCGGCGCGGGAGCCGCGGCCCTGGTGGTCAGCGTGGGCAGCCCGGGTCAGGCCACCGCGATCGTCACCGGCGCGATCCTCGCGCTGCTGCCGGGCCGGCCCCTGGTCGCCAGCATCCAGGACGGCATCACCGGTGACCTGGTCAGCGCCGGGGCACGGGTGCTGGAGGTCTTCTTCATCATCGCGGCCCTCGTCGCGGGGCTCGGCGCGGTCGTGTACCTGGCGGTCAGCCTCGGCGCGCCGATCGACGTCAGCCATCTGCCCGCCGCACCGGCGAAGCTGGAGCCGATCGCGATCATCGCGGCCGCCGCGATCTCGCTGACGTTCGCGATATCCCTCGCCGCGCCACGCGAGGTGCTGGTCGCCGCGGCCTTGGGCGGCGCCCTGATCTGGGTGCTTTACGTCCTCGCCCGCGGATGGCAGCTTCCCCCCGTCCTGGCCGCGGCCGTGGCCGCCACCGTCGTCGGCGTGCTCGCCAACTGGCTCGCCCGCAGGCAGGGGCAGCCGGTGATGCCGCTCGTCGTACCGGCCATCGGCCCCCTCCTGCCCGGGACGGCGCTCTACCGCGGAATGGTCGAGCTCAACACCGGCTCGCCGGACACGGGTGTGCTCAGCCTCATCGGCGCGGTGTCGGTGGCCCTCGCGCTGGCCGCGGGCGTCAACCTCGGCGGTGAACTCGTCCGGGCCTTCCAGCACGTCGGGCTGAGCGCGTCCGGGCGCTGGGCACGGCCGGCGGCCCGCCGCACCCGCGGCTTCTAGCGCGGCGGCGAGAGCCCCGTTCTGTCGGTGGCGGACGTTACGTTCGCCACATGTACCGACAGGGAGACATCCTGATTCTGCCCGTGCCGGAGGAGGCGGTCCCGCGCGCCGTGCGCGGTGTGCCGCCGGCCCCGCGGGACGGCCGGGGACGCATGGTCCTCGCGCTCGGCGAGGCGACGGGCCACGCGCACGCGCTGGCCGCACCCGGTTCGCTGCTGCGCTCCCCCGACCCGCTCACACCGGACCACCTGCACCTGCCGTCCGGCGGGCGGCTGGTCCACGAGGAGCACGCGGCGATCTCGCTGCCCAAGGGCTGGTACCGGGTGATCCGCCAGCGCGAGTACATCCCCGGCGCCGTCCGCGTCGTGGCCGACTGAGGAGGATCCGGATGCGCACCGCGGCAGCGCGGGAATCCCATTTCGTGGTCGCCGACTGGCAGGCGGTGGCGTTCGGCACCGGCCCCGCCGACCGCGACCGGGCCGAGGCCGGTGTCGCCGCCGCCTACGCGGCCGCCGGCCTGGAGCCTCCCGAACGGTACGTGTGGATGCCCTCACCCGCGCGTGGCGCCGTCGCCGCGGCGCTCCTGGCGCGGCGCGGGGACGCGGGGGCCTGCGTCCTGAACGAGGTGAGGACGCGCCCATGGGAGGCCGAGCGCGCCGCGGCCTGCTCCGAACAGGGGCCGGAGCAGTGGTCGCGGGTGTGGGCCGAGACGGGCGGGCTGCTGTGGGACCAGGTGCAGTCACTCGTCATGCGGGTGCGCGGCGCCATCGGCGACCTCGCGGTGGACGACGCCGAGCGGGCCGAGCCCTCCGCGCGGGCGCGGGCGGCCACGGCGGTGCTGCGAGGCTCCACGCTCGACGCGGTCCTGGGCCAGCACGACGCGCCGTGGCTGGCGTTCTTCGAGGCGCTCGGACGGCTGGACGGTCCGCTCGCCGGTCTCGCGGAGGTGGCCCGTTCCGCCGGCTGGTGGTGGCCGTACGAGCGGCTCGTGATCCTTTCAGAGCGTCCCGGGGAGCTCTATCGGGACGAGCCCGGGCGGCTGCACCGCGGCGACGGCCCGGCCCTCGCCTACCCCGACGGGTTCGCGTTGCACGCCTGGCGCGGCATGCCGATTCCCCCCGATTTCGTGGAGACGCTGACCGGGCTGACGGCCGACCGCATCCTCGCCGAGGAGAACGCCGAGCTGCGCCGGGTGATGCTGGAGATCTTCGGTTACGACCGCTATCTGGCGGAGACCGGCGCGCGTCCCCTGCACCGGGACGAGACCGGCGTCCTCTGGTCGATCGACCTGCCCGGCGACGAGCCCGTCGTCATGGTCGAGGTGGTCAATTCGACACCCGAACCGGACGGCACGTACCGCACCTACTATCTGCGCGTCCCCCCGGCCACCCGCACGGCGCGCGCGGGCGTCGCCTGGACCTTCGGTATAGACGAGGCCGACTACCACCCCGAGAAACAGACCTGAGCGGCAGCGGCGCGCGGGGCTGTTCAGGGCGTGACGGTTTGGGCCCAGGTGACTTTCCCCTCGGCCGTGGATCGCCAGCCCCAGGCGCGGGACAGGGCCCCGACGAGTATCAGGCCGCGGCCCCCTTCGGCGTGGAGGTCGGGGGCGGGCACGGCCGGCCCCTGCGGGTTGTCGTCCCATACCTCGACCATGGCCGTCTTGTCATCGGGCAGGTAGAGGACGAGCGTGACCGTGTTCGCGTGGCGGATGGCGTTGCTCACGAGTTCGCTGGTGATGAGCTCCAGGTCTCCGTGGACGTCCTGGCGGTCCCAGCCTTCCAGGACGGCGCGCACCGTGTCGCGGGCGGCCCGGACGGCCGCTTCGACCGGCTCGAGCGCGAGAACGAAGTGGGGGCGCTGTCGATGGTCCACGGAACCGCCTAAGTTCACCGGCTAGTGGCAAGCATGCGCTCTTTGAGACGGTCGCGCACGAGATCTGGACTCACCGCCGGTTCCGGCGCCGTCCCGGACGCACGCCGGAGTACGCGGGCCGCCGGCGGGACCGGTTCCGTCACGGACGGCCGAGCAGGGCGGGGATGCGTTCGAGGACACCGCCCGCGAACGTGTCGTAGAGGCCGAGTGGCACAAGGTGGACATAGCCGATGTGGCAATCGCACTTGTCGAGGGGGCACGGGCGGGGCATGAGCGCGTCCCTGAACGAGCCGTCGTAGAGGTTGCCCAGCACGGCCGGGACGAAATGGCAGCGGCGCACCGTGCCGGCGCCGTCCACGGACACGACGGTCTCGCCGGTGCGGCAGGCGAGGCCGCGGCTGGGGTGCGGGTGCCGGCTCACCGGGAACAACGGGTCGACCTCCGTCCAGGAGGCGGCTTCCGCATCTTCGTAGGTGTGTCCTTCGGCGGCATTCACCCACAGGTACGTCCCGGTGGGGAGATCGTCGCGCAGGCGCCTGGCCGGATCGAGGTGCTCGGGCTTCCCGACGATCCCGACGCTGTACCGCACTCCGCGTTCCGTCAGCTCACGGCACTTGCCGAGGAACCGGTCGTAGGGCACCTCGCCGGGGTGGTAGGTCGCCCACAGGGCCAGCCGGGTGAGGTCGGCATCAGACGTCCATGACACGCGGTGACTCAAGTTGGTCTGGATCGCCACCCGTTCGACGTGGCGGACGTGGCTGAGTTCGGTGAGGGCGCGCCTGTACCAGGAGCGGACGAGCCCTTCCCCCCACGGTGTGAACAGGATGGAGATGGGGTGGTCCTGGCGGGAGACCCACTCCGTGAAGCGTTCCAACGCCGCCCGGTCCGCACGTAGTTGGTCCGGTGTGTCGCGGCGCTTGGCGAACGGGCAATAGGGGCAGGCGTAGTCGCAACTGGCGAGCGGTCCCCGGTAGAGGATCGTCAGGTGGTCCATCAGCGCGCCTCGTAGGCGGACATGAGTTCCTGGACGCGAGGCGAGAACAGCGCGGGGCCGACGACGTCGGAGTAGGCGAGCCCCTCCGGGGTCAGCCTTAGAGCGTTATCGGTCGTCTCCAGCCAGCCACGGTCGTCGAACGACTTGAGGTCAGCGGGGAAGTCGTCCATTGGGTCGGTGCCGAAGCGCGCGCGGTAGGCGCCCCGGTCGAGGCCGGTTGCCTGCAGGAGGGATTGGACGAGGTGCCGCCTGCGCCGTTCGTCGTCGTCCAGTTCGAGGCCCACGCGGGCGGTGGTGAAGTCGTCCTCGCGCACATAGGCGTCGATGATGGAGCGCACCTGGCCCGCGCCGACCGCGTACTCGAAGGAGTAGTGCAGGGCGGATGTGTAGGAACGGGCCCCGCACCCCAAGCCGACCATGCCGTCGGTCTGGCAGCAGTACTCGGTGCCGTTGACGGTGTCGCCTGGCAGGCGGAACATGCGCATCGACACCTGCTCGTAGCCTTCGGCCAGGAGATGGTCACGGCCGAGGCGGTAGAGGGTGAGGCGCTGGTCGTCCCAGTCTTGGGCGCGGCGGCCGAGCCCGGTGAGCGGGCGGACGTAAAGGGGATAGAGGTAGATCTCCTCCGGGTGCCACGCGAGGGCGGCGTTCAGGGAGTGCATCCACGTCGCGGGAGTCTGGCCGTCGATGCCGTAGATGAGGTCGATGTTGAGGGTCGGGAAGCCCACTGCACGGATGCGGTCCAGCGCCGCCTCCGCCTCGGCGCGTTTCTGCGGGCGGACGGCCGCGCGTGCCTCCTCATCCAGGAAGCTCTGCACGCCGATCGAAATCCGGGTGGTCCCGCGTTCGGCGAGGACCGTCAGCCGGTCGGTGGTGGCCGTCGCCGGTGATGTCTCCACGCCCAGGGGAATCGCACCGAAGCCCGGGAACCGTCCGGCCACGTCGCAGAGCCGTTCCAGCTCGGACGCGGTGAAGTAGGTCGGAGTGCCGCCGCCGAACGCCGAAGTGGCGAACGAGGCGTCGTCGCCCAGCGCGTCCAATACGGCCGTGGCCTGCCGGTTGAGCGCATCCAGGTAGGCGCCGGTCAACTCTTCGGGTGCGCCGGTGCGGGTGAACAGGTTGCAGAAGCCGCACCGCATCTCGCAGAACGGGACATGGAGGTAGAGAAATAGCGTGTCGAGCGGCTCGCCCGCCCACACGTCCCGCAACAAGGGTTCGGGGCTCAGCGGCCGGTAGGCGGTCTTGTGCGGATAGGCGTACACGTAACCCTGGTATGGCGTCACGGCAGAATGAACTCCCCGTACGGAACGGTCCAGACGACCTCGTGGCCGATGCGGTGCCCGGTGTGGCCGTCCTCCCCGTACGCCGTGCCGTGGTCGGAGCAGACGATGACGAAGCAGGGGCGGCGCATCAGGGCGAACAGCCGGCCGATGTGGGCGTCGACATGGCGCAGGGCGGCGGCATGGCTGGCGCGCGTGTCCCCCGCCGAGGAGGTCGCGCCCTGGCCGGCGTCAGGGTCGAGATAGAACCAGTTGGGCTGGTGCAGGGACGCGACGTTCAGCAGCAGGAACAGGCGCCTGCCAGCGGGCTGCCGCTCCATGATCTCGGCGACGCGGTCGATCTGGTTGGGCAGCGCCCCCGGGTCGGTCACGCCGAACTCGCGTTCCCAGTGGCTCTCGGCGAACAGCGACGGAAGCGCCGCTCCGAGCGGCGTCAGCTTGTTGAAGAATCCGACTCCGCCCACGCAGACCGTGTGGTAGCCGGCGGCGGCGAGCCCGGAGGGCAGGTCTGCGGCGTCGAACGTCCAGGTGCCGGGAGCGGTCGTCTCGCTGCCGGGGAACGCTCCCGCGAAGAGCCGTGGGTGCGGCCCAGGGGACGCGGGGGTCGGCATGAACCCCGCCAGCATCGCGGTGTGCGCGGCATAGGTGAAACTACCCGGCGTGTGGCGCCTCTCCCACCGGCCTTCTGGGAGGAGGCCCGCGAGGGTGGGCGTCCCACCGGCCGCGGCCAGTTCGGCGGCCACGTCGTAGCGGAGCGTGTCGAGCGTCACCAGCAGCAGGTCATGGCTGCCGATGATCTCGTTCATGTCGTGCACGCACCGCTCCCGGCGAGAACCGCCCTGACCTGGGCAGTGTAGGTGTCGACGCCTTCGGCGGAGCCGCCGGGCAGGCCCGTGAGGCCGGGCAGCAGGTCACCGAACGCGTTCACCTCGCCGACCTCGAACCGCCGCAGGCCCGTGCCGACGAGCAGGTCGACGCCGATCATCGCGCTGCCCGGAAAGCAGGCGGCGGCCCGCGCGCACACGTCCAGGGCCCGTTCCCAGCCGTCGGCGCCAAGGACGCGCTGCACCGCGCCCAGGTCTCCCCTGGCACCGCCCAGATGGAGGTTCGTCATGGGGTGACGGCTCGTCCGGACGACGGCGTGCGTCGGTTCGCCGCCGATGACGACGACGCGCAGGTCGAACGCCCGGCCGCCGATCGCGGCCTTGGGCAGCCACCGCTCCACGTGCAGACCGTCCGGCGCGAGCGCGTCGATGAGGGCGGCGACCTCCTCCTCGGTCCGGTACGTGCGGACGCGCAGCGAATTGCACAGGCCGCCCGGCGTCCAGGCCGCCGACGTGGCGGCCGTCACCCGGCCGGGGGCGGTCTGCAGCGCGACGACCCCCGACGCGGACGACCCGTGCGCCGGCTTGACGAACACGCGCGGTTCCCGCGCCTCCGCCATCCGCGCACGCAGGGCGGCGTAACCGTCCACGGCCGGGAGGG
>NZ_SMLC01000026.1 GCF_004349245.1 Actinomadura sp. 6K520
CCCCCGGGCCCTCCCGGGCGATCCGTTCACCCTCGGCGTCGCCTCCGGCGACCCCGACCCCGACGGGTTCGTCCTCTGGACGAGGCTGGCGCCGAACCCCCTCGCCGAAGACGGCCTCGGCGGGATGCCGAACCGGACCGTCCCCGTGCGGTGGGAGGTCTCGTCCGACGAACGCTTCCGCCGCATCGAACGGCGCGGCACCGCCGCCGCCCGCCCCGGCGCCGCCCACTCCGTCCACGTCGAGCTGAACGGCCTGCGCCCCGGCCGCGACTACTGGTACCGCTTCCGCACCGGCGACCACGTGTCCCCCGCCGGACGGGCGCGCACCGCCCCGCACCCCGCCACCTTCGGGCCCGCCCTCGTGATGGGCTTCGCCTCGTGCTCCCAGTACGAGCACGGATACTTCACGGCCTACCGGCGGCTGGCGGAGGAGCACCCCGACCTCATCCTGCACCTTGGCGACTACCAGTACGAGTACAGGAAGGGCGTCTACAACAGCCCCGGCGGCAACGTCCGCGACCACGAGGGCCCCGAGACGGTCACGCTGGCGAACTACCGGCAGCGGCACGCCCAGTACAAGTCCGACCGCGACCTCCAGGCCGCCCACGAGGCCGCGCCGTGGCTCGTCGTGTTCGACGACCACGAGATCGAGAACAACTGGGCCGCCGACGTCCCCGAGAACAACTCCGACACCCCGTCCCACGAGGCGTTCCGCGCCCGCCGCGCCGCCGCGTTCCAGGCGTACTACGAGAACATGCCGCTGCGCCGCCGGTCCCTCCCGAAGGGCCCCGGCATGCAGCTCTACCGGCGGGTCGGGTGGGGGCGGCTCGCCAACTTCCACATGCTGGACACGCGCCAGTTCCGGGACGACCAGGGCTGCGGCGACGGGTACAAGGACTGCCCGGAGGCCGCCGACCCCGCGCGCTCCATCACCGGCGACCGGCAGGAGGAGTGGCTGCTCGACGGCTTCCGCCGCTCGCGCGCCCGCTGGGACGTCATCGGCCAGCAGGTGTTCTTCGCGCAGCGCGACAACACCGAAGGCCCCGTCAAGAAGACCTCGATGGACGCGTGGGACGGCTACGCCGCGTCCCGCGACCGGATCACCCAGGGGTGGCTCGACGCCGGGGTGCGCAACCCGGTCGTGCTCACCGGCGACGTCCACGCCCACTGGGCGAGCGACCTGAAGGCCGACTACGACGACCCGGACTCCAGGACGGTCGGCTCCGAGCTGGTGTGCTCGTCCATCAGCAGCACCGGTGACGGCCAGGACTCCGACCCCGCCGACCATCCCTTCCTCAGGATCAACCCGCACCTGCGCTTCTACAACAACCAGCGCGGCTACGTGATCACCAGGATCGGCAGGGAGGAGCTGAAGGCGGACTTCACGACGCTGCGCGAAGTCCGGACGCCCGGCGCCGAGGCTTCCGTCAAGGCGACGTTCGTCATCGAGGACCGTGTCCCCGGCGTCAACCAGACCTACCTGCGTCCCCACGTCGCGGCGAAGACATCGGCGCCATCGGACCAGGAGATCATCCGGCGGACCATCGAGAACGAGACCCAGCCCTAGAAGACCCCGCCCTGACGCCCCGTGGCCGGGACGCGCGCCGCGTCCCGGCCCCGCGGCTCAGCGGTCGGCGCGGGGGCTTGTCGCCTGGCCGGCGAGGATGTCGTTCAGGTCGTACGCGACCGGTACTTCGAGCTGCTCGTACGTGCACGACTCGGGTGTCCGGTCGGGGCGCCAGTTGCGGAAGCGGGCGGTGTGCCGGATCCGCTCGCCCTCCATTCCCTCGTAGGCCACCTCCACGACCAGCTCGGGACGCAGCGGCACCCAGCTGAGGTCCTTCTTGCCGGTCCAGCGGGAGATGGCGCCGGGCATGCGGTCGACGGTCGCCTCGGTCTGGGCGGCCCACTCCGCCCACGGGTGCTCGTCCAGATCCCGCAGCCGGTACGGCTCCAGCTCCTCGACCAGCTCGGCGCGCCGCTTCATCGTGAAGGACGCCGCCACCCCGACATGCTGGAGCTTCCCCGCGGAGTTGTAGAGGCCCAGCAGCAGCGACCCGACGATCGGGCCGGACTTGTGCCAGCGGAAGCCGGCCACCACGCAGTCGCAGGTCCGCTCGTGCTTGACCTTGAACAGGACGCGCTTGTCCGGCTCGTACACGGTGTCGCGCGGCTTGGCGATGACGCCGTCGAGCCCCGCGCCCTCGAACTCCTCGAACCAGCGCAGCGCCAGGTCGTAGGAGTCGGACACCGGCGTCACGTGGATCGGCGGGTTGACCCCCGACAACGCGCCGACCAGGCGTAGCCGCCGCTCGCCCAGCGGAACCTCCAGCAGCGACTCGTCGCCGAGGGCCAGCAGGTCGAACGCGATGAACGACGCCGGGGTCTCCTCCGACAGCAGCTTGATCCGCGACGCGGCCGGGTGGATGCGCTGCTGGAGCCCGTCGAAGTCGAGGCGGTTCCCCTTCGGCAGGACGATCTCCCCGTCGACCACGCACCGCTCGGGCAGCTCGCGCTTCGCCGCCTCGACCAGCTCGGGGAAGTACCGGGTGAGCGGCTTTCTGCCGCGGCTGGACAGCTCCACCTCGTCGCCGTCGCGGAAGACGATGCAGCGGAAGCCGTCCCACTTCGGCTCGTACAGCAGGTCGCCCTTGGGCATGCTCTTGACCGCCTTGGCCAGCATCGGCGGCAGCGGCGGGCTGATCGGCAGATCCATCCCCCCATCTTGCGCCCCGGCACCGACAAAAGGACATCCCGGGTCCGCAAAACGGCCATTGGATAACCTGCAGGTCATGCGCCGTCTGCTGCCCGAGCCCGCCGCCGATGGCATCGACCCCTACGACGCCTACGCGGACGCGCCCGGCCTGCGCGTCGGCATGGTGATGAGCGCCGACGGCTCCGCCACCGACGCGGACGGCTGGACGGACGCGCTCGGCGGCGACGCCGACTTCCGCGTGTTCCGGACCCTGCGCGCTCTCGCCGACGCGATCCTCGTGGGGGCCGCGACCGTCCGCACAGGACGGCTCGGACCCGCTCGCCTACGCAAGGATCTGCGCGCGCGCCGCGGCGGCCCGCCCGCCCCCATCGTCGTGGTGAGTCGTTCCCTGGAGCTCGACTGGACGCTTCCCCTGTTCACCGAAGCCGAGACGCCGACCATCGTTGTGACATCACGCAGCGCCCGGAAAGGGGTTCCCGGCCATCTCCAGGTGGTCGATGCGGGGGAGGATGAGGTCAACCTGCCCAAGGCTGTGAAGACGCTGCGTGAAGACCACGGATACGGGCATCTTCTGTGCGAGGGAGGTCCAGCCCTGGCGGCGGCGCTGATTCGCGCTTCCCTCGTGGACGAACTCTGCCTCAACATCGCGCCGACTCTCCTCGGGTCCACCCGCCATACCCGCCTCCTGGAGGGCCTGGACACCGAGGCCGCACTCGACTTGGCCGCCCTCTACCTGGATGAGGGCGTGCTGTTCACCCGCTACAGGCTGCGGGTGTAACGCAGGAAGAGGAAGTCCTCGTCCTGCAGGGCGTGGGCGAGGGTCAGCTCCGGAGGGACGGGCAGGGGCGGCCCGTCCAGGATCCGTGTCGGGTGGCCGGCGAGCAGGAGCGGGCTCAGCGTGAGGCACAGCTCGTCCAGCAGGCCGGCCGCCACCACCTGTGCGAGGACGCCCGGACCGCCCTCGCACAGGAGGCGCCTGTGTCCGCGTGCCTTGAGCTCCCCGACGGCGGCGGCGAAATCGAGGGTGTCCCTCCCGGCGACGATGACGTCGGCGCGTGCCCGCGCGGCCTCCAGGCGTGCCGGGTCGGCGGCCGCCGTGGTCAGCACGATCGTCCGGGCCTTGGCCTCGGTGAAGACCGGCGCGTCGAAGTCCAGGTCGAGCGTGCGGGAGACGATCGCCAGCGGCGGGACGGGGGACCGCCCCGCGCGGACGCCGTCCCACCCCTCGCTCGGCTTCACCGGCCCGTATCCCTCGGTGCGGACGGTGCCCGCACCGACGATGACCACGTCGGCGAGCCCGCGCAGCAGCAGGAACAGGTGGCGGTCGGCCGGGTTGCCGAGGCCGCCGCTGCGCGCGTCGCGCTGCGCCGCCCCGTCCAGGCTGGCGACCATGTTGGCCCGCAGCCACACGCCGCCGGGCGGATAGGCGT
Source organism: Actinomadura sp. 6K520 (assembly GCF_004349245.1). GTDB lineage: Bacteria > Actinomycetota > Actinomycetes > Streptosporangiales > Streptosporangiaceae > Spirillospora. Next base: position 4,147 of record NZ_SMLC01000026.1, read on the forward strand.
AGCTCTCGGCGAGGTCGGCGTCGCCGGGCTCCGGGGAAAGGATCCGCATGGCCCCCCAAGCTACGCGACGCCCAGAAACCGGCGCGGACGGCGTCCCATGCACCAATCTTCACGAATCCGTCACCCCGGAAGTATCGGGAGGCGACACTTATTGGCCGGGGATGGGGAACGCGGATGTTCATCGAAGGGAGCGGGGGGTGGAGTTCGCCGCGCTGGGCGCCTGGGTGGTGGCCTCGGTGGGAGGCGGCCATCTGCTGGTCAACTGGCTGGCGAAGGGGGGACCGCCGGCCAAGGTGACGCGGTTCCCCGCCCTGGTCGTGGCGGGGCATCCGCTCCTCGGCGTCGCCGGGCTGGCCGCCTGGATCGCCTACCTGGCCACCGCGCGGGCCGCGTACGTATGGCTCGCCCTCGCCGCGCTGCTGGTCGTCACCTTCCAGGGCTTCATGCTGTTCACCCGCTGGCTCGTCGGACGCGGCGGCCGGCACGCCCGCGGCGCCGACCAGCGGTTCCCCGCCGCGGCCGTCGCCGTGCACTCCGCCGTCGCGGCCGCCACGTTCGTCCTGGTCCTGCTGAGCGCCATCGAGGTGACCCGCGGCTAGGGCAGCCGCCGCAGGACGGTGAGGGCGCGGTCGGGGATCGTCACGGTGTCCCTGGCCTTGAGGCGGGGGCGTTCGCCGAACGTGCCGGGCTCGGCGGTGGCGAGGGTGAACTCCCAGCGCTCGCCGTACTCGCCGCCGGGGAGGGTGAAGTCGACGGCCTCCGAGCCGGCGTTGATGAGCAGGAGGAACGAGTCGTCGCGGACGCGGCGTCCCCTCGGGTCGGGTTCGGTGATGGCGTCGCCGTTGAGGAAGACCCCGAGGGACTTCGCGAAACCGACGTTCCAGTCGTGGTCGGTCATGCTCTCCCCGGCCGGGGTCAGCCACGCGATGTCGGCGGCGGCGCCGCTGCCCCTCCCGGTGAAGAAGCGGCGGCGCCGGAACACCGGATGGTCATGGCGCAGCCTGGACAGGATCCGGACGAACTCCATGTCGTCGGAGTCCTCCCAATGCACCCACGCGATCTCGTTGTCCTGGCAGTAGGCGTTGTTGTTGCCCTTCTGGGTGCGGCCCAACTCGTCCCCGTGGGAGAGCATCGGCACGCCCTGGGAGAGGAAGAGCGTCGCCAGGAAGTTGCGGCGCTGGCGGGCGCGCAGCTCCAGGACGGCGGGGTCCCGGGTGGGCCCCTCCACGCCGCAGTTCCACGACCGGTTGTCGTCGGTGCCGTCCCGGTTGTCCTCGCCGTTGGCCTCGTTGTGCTTGTGGTCATAGGAGACCAGGTCGGTGAGGGTGAACCCGTCGTGGCACGTCACGAAGTTGATGGACGCGAACGGGCGGCGCGCACTGTGCTCGTACAGGTCGGACGAGCCGGTGAGGCGGGACGCGAACTCCGGCATCGTCGCGTAGGAGCCGCGCCAGAAGTCGCGGACGGTGTCGCGGTACTTGCCGTTCCACTCCGTCCACAGCGGCGGGAAGTTGCCGACCTGGTAGCCGCCCTCGCCGACGTCCCAGGGCTCGGCGATGAGCTTCACCTGGGAGACGACGGGGTCCTGCTGGACGAGGTCGAAGAACGCGGCGAGCCGGTCGACGTCGTGGAGTTCGCGGGCCAGCGCCGAGGCGAGGTCGAAGCGGAACCCGTCGACGTGCATCTCCAGGATCCAGTAGCGCAGCGAGTCCATGATGAGCTGCAGCGCGTGCGGGTTCCGGACGTTCAGCGAGTTGCCGCAGCCGGTGTAGTCGAGGTGGTAGCGCTTGTCGTCGTCGCGGAGGCGGTAGTAGGAGGCGTTGTCGATGCCGCGGAACGACAGCGTCGGCCCGAGGTGGTCGCCCTCGGCGGTGTGGTTGTAGACGACGTCCAGGATGACCTCGATGCCCGCCTCGTGCAGGGCGCGGACCATCGCCTTGAACTCCAGCACCTGCTCCCCGTACTGCCCGGACGAGCTGTAGGAGTTGTGCGGCGCGAAGAACCCGATCGTGTTGTAGCCCCAGTAGTTGTGCAGGCCCCGCGCCACCAGCGCGTGCTCGGGGACCGACTGGTGCACGGGCATCAGCTCCACGGCCGTCACGCCGAGGTCGAGCAGGTGGTCGATCATCACCGGGTGCGCCAGGCCGGCGTAGGTGCCGCGCTGCTCCTCGGGAATCGCCGGGTGCAGTGCCGTCAGGCCCTTCACGTGCGCCTCGTAGATGACGCTCTCGTGGTAGGGGACGCGCGGCGGCCGGTCGTCCGCCCAGTCGAAGAAAGGGTTGATGACGACGTTCTTCGGCATGTAGGGGGCGCTGTCGTCCTCGTTCAGCGCGTCGGGGTCGTCGAACCGGTAGGAGAACAGCGACTCGTGCCAGCGGACGTCGCCCTCGACGGCCTTGCCGTACGGGTCGAGCAGCAGCTTGGACGGGTTGCAGCGGTGCCCCTCACGCGGGTCGAACGGCCCGTGGACCCGGTACCCGTACCGCTGCCCGGGGCCGACGCCGGGCAGGTAGCCGTGCCAGACGAAACCGTCCACCTCGGGCAGCTCGCGCCGCGTCTCCCGGCCGCGGTCGTCGAACAGGCACAGCTCGACCCGCCGTGCCACCTCGGAGAACAGCGCGAAGTTCGTGCCCGTGCCGTCCCAGGTGGCGCCCAGCGGATAGGGGTCCCCGGGCCAAACCTCCCGCATGTTCCAACTCCTCCGCCGGTCCGTCCTGGCCCGTCGATTGTGGCCTACCCACCGTCCGCCAGCCCCCACCCGCCACCATCCAGCAGACGAGCTTCGCTCGGCGACCGTCTGCCGGCCCTTACGCGCCACACCAGGGTGTCATGCCGCCGCGCGGGGGAGGCGCCAGACGTCCTCGCCGTCGGCCGTGGTGTCGCCGGTGCGGTGCAGGCCGAGCTTGGCGGCGACGGCCGCGGAGGGCCGGTTGTCCGGGTGGACGGTGGCGACGATGTCGTGGACGCCGTGGGCGAGCAGCCAGCCGAGCAGGGCGCGGCCGGCCTCGGTGGCGAAGCCGAAGCCCTGGTAGGGCATCCCGATGACCCAGGCGACGGACGCGACCTGGCGCGGCGGACCCGGCGTCACCGTCGAGCCGGTCGCCGCGGGCGCCACGGCGAACCCGGGCGGCGCGGGCGTGACGGTCGCCTGGACGTAGCCGACGGCCTGCCCGTCGCGGACCCGGCGGACGATCCAGTTCAGCCAGCACTCCTGGTGGAACGGCGCGGGCCCGGCGACCAGGTGGGCGTAGCGGGCGCGCAGCTCGTCCCGGCCGAGGGGCGCGCCGCCGATGTAGCGGTGCAGGCGCCGGTCGTCCAGGACCGGGGCCATCTCGTCGGCGTGGTGGACCGCCAGCGGTTCCAGGACGAGGCGCTGGGTCCCGATGGTCTCGGCGAGCGGCCCGTACACCCCGCCGATGGTAGGCCCATGACCGTCAGAGCCGCCGTGTCCACACCCCGGCGGAGTGCTGTTTCGGGTCGAGCCACAGCCACGGCTGGGAGTGGCGGAAGGGCAGGTCGGTGCCGGGCTGCCAGGGGAACAGGCCGGCGCCGTTGGGCCAGACGACCTGGAGCATCGGCAGCGGAGGCCGGCGGTAGAACGCGACGGCGCCGCCGAACAGCCCGTCGTACCAGCGCGGGTCGATCTCCCGGAACGCGGCCGCCTGCCCGCGGACGACGCCGTCGCGGCGCTCCCCGTCCGCCGGGACGCGCCCCTCGGCGGTGTGCCGCCCGAGGGTGTTGAGGATCTCCTCGGTCTCGTAGACGTCGCGGCCGAACATCGCCAGCTCGGGCGCGCGGTGGCTGTGCCAGAGGCCGACCGTGTACGCCCACCCGGGCCGGTCGCCGTCCGCGTGGACGAGGACGACGCTCCACCCGTACTGCGTCACGTGCACGATGGTGCGGAGCTGGAAGTTGTCCAGCCGGTCCCGGTCCCCGTGGTCACGGCAGATCACGCACGTGCACGAGGGGCCATCGCCGGACATGGTTATCAGTTTACGAGCTATTGACCTTCGGTATCGCACCGGGCGCGGCACGTCACGAACGCTCGCGGATGCGCCGAGCGGCCCCCGCGGACGACCGGGCCGGGCAGTCGAGTACTTCCAGGCGGTCATCTCGACAACTCGCACACCTCGGGCCCGCCGCGCGGCAGGGTGCGGACGGGCCCGGGGGTGGTGGTGTTTCAGGATCAGCCGGGCCGGAACGCGAACACATCTCCCGTGATGGTCGGCACGAGGACGGTTCCGTCCGGGGCGACGGTCGTGCCGACGGAGAAGATGGTCAAGCCCGGTATCCGCTCCCGGTCGAGTACGGCGCCGGTCGCGGTGTCGACCACGACGAGATCGTTGCCGAGCGTCGCCGACACCGTCGCGTAGGCGACCCCTCCCGCGGCCTGTGTCGGGAGGCCGCGGTTGACCAGCCCTCCCTTCGTCCAGACCCGCTGGGCCCTGTCGCCCATGTCCCTGATCGCCATCAGGCCGCCGTCTCCGCCGCCCGCCGGCATGATCAGGCCGTCGGGGGACGTCGACGGACTGCCGCCGGCCGCGTAGCCGGTGTCATGGCTCCAGATCGTGGCGCCGGTCGCGGCGTCCAGCGCGTGGATTCCTCCTTCGTTGTCGCCGACATAGAGGCGCGATCCGTCCGGTGACAGGTCCGGGCTCGTCGCGCTCCCGCCGGGCAGGGACTGGTTCCTCCACAGTGGCCGGAGCGACGGGCCGTCTCCCTCGGTCAACTGCATCGCCCGTATGTCGGCGGCCGGGGCGCCCTTGTCCCAGAAGGTGAAGAAGAAGCGTCCGGTGGCGAGGTCGACCGCGAGCGTGTTGGAGGACGGGCATTCCTCCGTGCCCCGCATGCAGGCCCGTGTGTCGTCGGTGTCGGGCGCGCCTGGAATGAGCTCCACGGGCGGAAGGACGGGCTCGCCGGTGTTGCGGTCCAGCACGTAGATGCGTCCGATGTGGGTGATGAAGAGGAGATTGCCGGAGGGGGTGAACTGTGCGGAGAGCGGCGTGCCGACGATGGGCGTCTCCCAGCGGAGGCTTCCATCGGCGGCAAAGGAGTGCATCGCCTCGCCGTCGGCCAGATAGATGTGCCCCTCCCGGTCCAGAAGGGCGGAGGACGCGATGGCCTCGGCATCGACCGCACTGGAGCACCAGATCGTGCTTCCGGTGGCCCCGTCGAGGGCGTGCAGGTGGCATCCCGTGCCGTTCGTGGTCACAAAGACGCGCCCGGCAGCATCGTTCGTCGCGCCCAGGTAGATGCTGCCCGAGAAGCTGCGCTGCCACGCCAGGGTCAGGTTTCTCGCGCCGCTGACCGGCGAGTGGTCGGAGTTCCTCGCATCCGCGTGGGCGGTGGACCAGCCCGTTCCGTAGACCGACGCCGGCCCTGTCACCGCACGAGCCGGATCGGGTGGCGAGGACGCGGCCACGGAGACGAGCAGCAGGAGCGCGAGAACCGTTCCGCCGAGGTGCTTGGCCGACATGTCAGCAGCCCTTTGCGCCGCTGCCGGCGGGGCAGGCGGGCTTGGCGGTCGAGACCGCCAGCGGCCGGACCGGCACACCGTCGCTCCACGTGCCGAGCGAGGTCTGCTGCGCGGTGTTCCCCAGCGCGTGGTCGCAGTGGGTGCCGTAGACCGAGCAGTCGCGCAGGGCGTCGCCGAGCTTCCAGAGGCCGCGCCAGTCGAGCGCGTCCAGCACGGACTGGCCGTTGTTGCTCGTCGGCACGCGGTGGTCGGCGGTGAGGGCGGGTGCGCCGTGCGCGTCGCTGAACATCCACAGGTAGTTGCGGTTGGCGGCCGGGATGTGCCCGGTCAGGCCCCAGAGCGCGTCGCAGCCGGTCCGGCCGGTCGTGGTGTCCTCGTCCGCGACCACGCAGCCGATCTTGGTCGTGGCCGGGATGCCGGCCAGGGACGCGTCGATGGTCCGGTCGTAGGGCATGGCGAACAGGATCGCCCTCGGGCGGGGCAGTGACTCCGCCGACCAGCGGGCGGCGATGTTGGCGCTGGTCGGCCCGCCGTAGGAGTGGGCGATGAGCGTCATGCCCAGCGAGGTGTCGGGCCTCATGGGCGCGTCGTCGGAGTATCCGGCCAGCGCGTGCTTGATGGAGTGGATGGCGTTGGACGCGAACTCCCGCGGCGGCGTCAGCGCGCTCGTCTGGTAGCGCGGGAAGACGACCACGTTGCCCTTGCGCGCGAGATGGGCGATCCAGTCCTGGTAGTACTCGGGGTCGTCGCCGAGCCACCCGTGCACCAGGACGACCAGCGGCGCGGTCGAGGGGGCGGGTCCGCCGCCCTGCCACCCGGAGGGCTCGTAGACCCAGTAGTCCTTGGTGCGGTCGGGGAAGGTGACGCTGCGGACGGTGGAACCCGACCACGGGTAGTCCGCGCCGCCGGGGCCGGCCGCGGGCTGCGGTGGCGGTGCGGCCTCCGCCGCCAGCGCGCCGGGGGCCAGGCCGACGAGCATGGCGACCGCAGTGATCAGGATGAGGATCGGACCTCTGATCGCCGTCGTCTTCGGACTCGTTTCTCGTAGCGGATAATCCATCTGACTGCCTCCTCGGGGGTGGGCCTGCCTGGAGCCCGATGCCTTCCAGGCAGGGCGAGATGGGCCGGCACGCCGTGCAGCGTGCGGGCGGGCGATGGATCGGAGACGGGTGTGCGGACCTATGTGCTGGGCAGGTGGGCGGGGTCAGCCTGCGGGCACGCGGCTCCGGTCACGGTCGAAGGTCAGGCGTGCCGCGATCGTCATCAGACCTCCCGGCAGGAGCGGGACGGGCACCCCGTACATGGCCGAGACCATCGAGCCGGTCGCGTTCGAGACGATCCCGGCCACGAGCGGTCCGGACGCTCCGAACACGTGCACGACGGCGAAGTCGCCTCCGCGAGCTCGGGGTCCCCCGCTCGACGGATGTCGAAGTAGTCCTTGATCATTTGCCTTTCCCATACTTCGGGGGTTTGGCGATCAGGTCCCTCCGCCCCGCCTTCGAGCCGGGCCGGTCCGGGCTTGGTAGCTGCGTCGGGATGATGTCCTCGTGGTGAATGGTGGCGCATTTGCACTGAGAGTGCAACAGTCGATCCCATGTTGAGATTCGAGCTCATGACCACAGGTCGCGTCCCGCTCCCCGGAACGGTGCGGGGATGAGGCCGGCCCGCGCCCTCGGCCTCGCCGCCGTCACGTCCGGCGTGTGCCTGCTCACCCTTGCGCCGCTTGTGCGCCTCCAGGTGGCACCGCGGATCCTCGTCGCGCCCGCCGACCTCTACCAGACGACGACGCTCCAGGCCGTCGACGCCACGTACCTGGACGCTAAGAGCCGCACCGTCAGGCGCGGCGCGCGGATCAGGGCCGTCAATACCATTCGCGGCGATGTCCGCGCGAGTGACGAGAAGACCGCTGTCTGGGACTCCTTCACGTGGATCGGGGACGCGGACAGCGGCGCCGAGATCGAGATCCAGTCGCAGCGCATGGCCTTCGACCGCCGGACGGCACAGCTGGCCGGCGTGCGCGGCGCCGCGGTGAACGGCGACACGGGCGTCCGGCAGTCCGGGATCGGGCCCTTCTGGCCGATCGGCGTGCAGAAACGGACCTACCACGTCTTCGACACCAGGACCCTGACACGGCAGCCGATGGTCTTCGCCGGAGTCGACCGGGTGGAGGGCGTCATGGTCTACCGGTTCGTCCAGCGCACAGAGCCGACGGTGATCGGCTCCCCCACACGGGTTCCGGTCTCACTGCTGAACCTGAAGGAACCCGGCCGTGAACTCCCCGGCCTCGACGCCGACCGCGGTGACGTCGAGGTCGACAAGGTCTACGAGGGGACGGTCACGGCATGGGTCGACCCGCGCACCGGCACCCGCATCGACCAGCGGCAGAAGAGCAGGACGGTGCTCCGCACCAAGGACGGGGTCGACCGCCTGGTCGTCGCCGACTTCGAGCTGAGGCTTTCCGACGCCGACCGGCGGGACCGTGCAGTTCGGGCGGACCGGACGGCCCGCGTGATCGTGCTGCTTCAGGTCGTCCTGCCAGTCGCCTCGGCCGGTCTCGGTGCGGCCCTCCTGGTGGCGGTCTACCTCACGGCCCGTGCCAGGCGCCCCCGTCCCGACGCCGCCCCTCCGCCCTCACGCGAGGCCGAACCCCGAGAAGCATCATGACGACGCATCCGGGCTCGCGGGCCCAGGGCTTGGCCGAACATCTGAACCGCGAAAAGCTCCGTTTCAAGGCCGACGTTCGCCGCCTCAAAGCCCTCGGCCTCACCGAAAGCCTGGAGACCGGATACCGCCTTTTCCCGCGCGGCGAAGCCCCGATGGCAGTCCTGCGATCTTCGCTCGAGTGACACATTGCGGGGCCGTCGCGATGGCAAAAGGGTCGTCCGCATATCAGGTGGGGTCGAATTCGCGATCTATGTACCCGGACGGGTCAGTTGCCTTGCCACCCCTGGAATTCGGTGTTGAACTCCTGCCGGGTGACGACGTTGATCCTCCGTACGTCGACCTTCGCTGTGCCGTTCTTCAGGTCCGCAATGTGCCCGTCCCCGACCTTCCAGACGCCGACCAGGCCCGAGCTGACCGCGCCCACCGCCATGAAGGCGGAGCGCTGCCGGCGCATGTAGTTCGCCAGCTCGGTGGCGTCGCGGTCGTCCGTCAGGGTGGCGCCGACCGCCTTGGCCAGGGTCGGCACCATGTCGCGGAGGATGATGCGGCTGTTGGCGAAGTCCCGCAGCGCTGTGAGCTGGTCCTGCACCGAGGCGTTCTGGTGCGCGTCCCGGTACGCCTGGGTGGCCGCGACGACGTGGTCGTACACCGCCTTCACCGCCAAGTTCACCTCGGTCGTCCGGGAGGGGCGCCAGGAGTTCTTGACCCGGAGCGTGTAGCGCAGCAGGTCGACGACCTTGGTGTGGAACTCGCCGAGTGCCGCGGGCGCGTCACCGGCCCGCGTCGCCGACACGCCGACCGCCTGGTCGCCCAGCTTGTCGAACTCCTTGATCGCCAGGGCCACGCCGTGCGTGCTCCGGTACTCCATCAGATCGGCCTCCGGGACGCCCGGAAGGTTCGACAGGTTCCCCTCGTACGCGTCGGGGAACTCGTGCTCGACCCAGTAGCCCGGGTCGTTGATCGTCGCGAGGCAGAACCGCTTCTCGGCGTCCCTGCGGGAATCGCTCTCGCTGTGGAGTTCTCCGACGAGGTTGAGTTTGTTCGACTGCAGCACTTTGTGCCCCCGTTCGCCGTGACCGGCTGTCGCTTGATTAATACTCCCTGCATTGGGCCGTTGGCGCTACGCAGGTCTCTGACCAATTGCGGCCAGCAATTCAAGAAAGGATCTCCACGAGCATGACGCCTGCGCGCCGTGAAGTGCTAAAGGGATTGATCCCCCTAAAACGACCAAGAACAGTTTCCGGTTCAGCCGCGGGCGGGCCGGGGCGGCTTGAGGCCGTGGACCAGCCGGCTGATCGCGCTCACGTCGTCGGCGGCCTCCGGGACGAACGCCTCCGTCACGTGCAGCGCCGGTCGACGATCGGGGACAGGTCCAAGCCGGGTGGGAGGGTGCGAGCGGTCAATTCGTGGCAGAGTGGCGGGATGCCTGGCGCGCGGTACGGGATGGATGCGCCCTACGGGTTCGGCTTCGTGGGCTTGGTCGTGCTGGGGTTCTGGGTGACCGGGCTGGTGATGGCGGTCACCGCCGATCTGGCCGCCGCGCTGCCCGCGCTGGTCTCCGGCACCCTGCTGGCGGGATGCCTGACCCTGAGCCTGCACGCAACGCTGCGCGGCAAGTTCCTGGTCTGGTGGGACGTGCTGGACGAGCTGGACCTGCGTGGCGACGAACGGCTGCTCGACCTCGGCTGCGGACGCGGCGCCGTCCTGTTGGCCGCCGCCCGGCACCTCCCGCGGGGCAGGGCGGTAGGCGTGGACCTGTGGCGCGGACGGGACCAGTCCGGCAACAGCCCGGCGGCGACCCTGCGCAACGCCCGCGCCGAAGGCGTCGCCGACCGCGTCCACGTGCACGGGGGTGACCTGCGCAGACTTCCGTACGCGGAGGCAAGCTTCGACCTGGTCGTGTCCAGCCTGACGGTGCACACCATCTTCGGCGCGGACGCCCGCGCCCAGGCGATCGCCGAGGCGTACCGGGTGCTGCGGCCGGGCGGCCGCCTGCTGATCGCCGACCTGGCGCGGACCCCCCGCGAGTACGCTGCGGTGCTGGCCCGGCTGAACGCCCAGGACATCCGGGTGCGCGGCCTCGGCTGGCGCGCGTGGTGGGGCAGTCCATGGGTCCCGACCCGCCTGCTCACCGCCCGCAAACCAGCCACCCCCTGAACACACCTACCGGCGATCCAGGCCCCCATGGTCACCTGGCGTCCGACGAGCACCCTCGCTTACAGTGAGTAGCCAGACGTGTGTGTTCCACGGCTTCCGGGAGATCGTCCTCCGTGATCAGAGCCGCACCCGGCCCGGCGGTTCTCGCGGAGCCGAGCAGAGTTCCGCCGACGAGGTGGTCGGCAACGTGGTGCGGCAGGTGAAGTTGCCGGAACACTTCAAGCCGTGCAATCGCCCTCACTGGACATCAGCGAAGGCGAGACGGGTGCCCGGGGATCTCAACGAGGTGCGGCGATCGCGGAGGGGTTGCCCCGACGCCCCCTGGGTTCCGGGCGGGCGCTGACGGTGGCGGGAGCCGGCCGGCGGGCCGGTTGGGGCGGCCGGGCCGTCAGTAGTTGCTGCCGGTCACGACGGCCACCGGGCGTTCGGCGGCGAAGCGGTGGCTGAGCGCGGCGGCGATGCCGAGTGCGCCGGCCGGTTCGAGGAGCAGGCCGAGCGTGTCCCGGGCCGTCCGCAGGCCGGCGCGGATCTGCTCCTCGTCGACGAGCACGACGTCGTCCACGTACGCGCGCATCCAGTCCACCGCCGCGGGCACGGGGACCCGGACGGCGACGCCGTCGGCGATGGTCCGCACCTCGGGCGACGACACCGGGGTGCCGCGCCGCCAGCTCTCGGCCATCGCGGGCGCGCCCGCGGCGGACACGCCCACCACCCGGGTCGCCGGTGAACGGGCCTTCAGCCAGCAGCCGATGCCGCAGACCAGCGCGCCGTTGCCGACGGGCACCAGCACCGTGTCAGGGCGCAGCGCGGCCAGCTCAACGGCGATGGTGCCGGCGCCCTCGCAGATCCGCGGCTCGCGGCCGTCCTCCACGAAGAGCCAGCCCTCGTCGTCCGCTCCATACGCCCTGGCCGCGTCCTTGGCGGCGTCGAAATCGTCGCCGGTCTGCACGACCTCCGCGCCGAGCGCGCGCATGGCCGCGACCTTGGCCGGGTTCGCGTTCCGCGCGCAGAACACCGTGACAGGGATTCCGCGCGACCGGCCCGCGTAAGCGATGGCCTGGCCGAAGTTGCCCGCGGACGCGCACAGGACCCGTTGGCCCGCGCCCAGACCGCGCATGAAGTAATCCGCCCCGCGCCCCTTGAACGAGCGGATCGGGTTGAACGTCTCCAGCTTCACCGCCATGTCCGCGCCCACCTGGCGGGCGAGCGCCGGGTCCACGAACTGCGGCGTGTTCCGGAAAACCGGATCGATCGACGCGGCGGCTTCCTCTACGTGCTGCACCTGCAGTGGCTCGGTCACCTGATTATCGTATACGATGTGCGAATGGCCGTCAGACCGACCGTCCAGCTGGGCGACCCGCTCCTGCGCACACCCTGCGCCGAGATCCGGGACCCGGGCGGAGCCGAGACCGCGGAGCTCGTGACCGACCTCGCCGACACCCTGGCCGACTGGGTGCGCCGCACCGGCTACGGGCGGGGCATCGCCGCCCCGCAGATCGGCGCCCCGGTGCGGCTGGTCTACCTGCACCTGGACCGGCCGTGGGTGCTGGTCAACCCGGCCATCGTGGCCCGCTCCGAGTCGACGTGGGAGCCGTGGGATGCGTGCCTCAGCTTCTCGGTGGAGATCTTCTGCAGGGTCCGCAGGTCCACCTGGGTGGACGTCACCTACACATCCCCCCGCGGTGAGCAGCACGACCTGCGCGCCGACGGCGAACTGGGCGAGTTGCTGCAGCACGAGATCGACCACCTCGACGGCGTGGTCGCCGTCGACCGGATGACCTCGGCCGAAACCCTGTGCATGCGCTCCGAGTTCGAGCGCCGCCACCGCGCCGAGAGCCCGTACCGCCGATGACCTCGCCCGCCCCAGGCGCCCAGCAGCCGATCACCCGCGCCGAGCCGCTGCGCGAGGCCGTCTATCTGCGCATCGTCGAGCTGATCTCTTCGGGTGCGTACGCCCCGGGCGCCCCGCTGACCGAAGCCGGGCTCAGCCGGACACTGCAGGTGTCGCGGACGCCGGTCCGCGAGGCGCTGCTGCGGCTGCAGGCCGAAGGGGTGCTCACGTCCACACTCGCCCGCGGGTTCACTGTGCGGACACTCGCGGCCCGCGACGCAGCCGAGCTCTACCCCGTCCTCGCCACCCTCGAGGGGCTGGCGGTCCGATCGGTCACCTCGCTGGACGAGACCACGCTCGACACCCTGCGCCGCACGCTGGACCAGCTCGCGCACTGCACGGAACCGGTACAGCGCTGGCGACTCGACACAACCTGGCACACGATGCTCACCGCCGCGGCGGGCAACCGGCACCTGCAGACGATGATCGGCCAACTGCGCACCAACCTCTCCCGCTACGAACTCGCCTACATGCGCGAGGTCTGGCGGCGCGATACCGCCGACCGGCAGCACGCGGAGATCCTGGCCGCGATCACCGCCGGCGAGCGGGAGCACGCGGCCGCTCTCGTCGAGCGCCACTGGCACGACGGCATGAAGCTGGTCATGGACTGGCTGGCCGCTCGGCAGGACGATCCGGGCGAGAAGACGGGCGGGGCCGCATAGCGCGTAGTCATCGGTGCACACTCTCAGGGCATGACCGCCGAGCCGGATGAAGTCGGCGCCCCCTCGACCCAGAGGTGCACGTGCAATGAGGTAGTTGCGCCTGCGGTCGCGATGTCTAGAGTCTGCGTTGTGACTGATATCGGAGCCGACGTCGACAAGCGCGTTGCCGAGGCGTGGACGCGGATCGAGGCCGGCCTGAGTCGCGTCCTGCCGGCTTCCCTGCCGCAGCTCAATGCGCTGGCCACGGTACAGGCCATCGACGCGGTGGAGGCCGCCTTGGCCATACCACTGCCGCAGGAATTCCGCGTTAGTCTCCGCATTCACAACGGAACCGACCCAGGCCCGACACTGTCGCCCCCTGAGCCCAGCCCGGTACCGCTGACTCACCTCTGCGACACCAACGAGATCATCGAGATGACCCGGATGTGGCGCGACAACTACCATCCGGAGCCGGACTGGGACGATCCTCAGGTCTGGGCATACCTGGTCGATACGAAGATGCTCTGGCTGAACGGGCCGGTACGGCCGATCATCGGTTCGCCGGGCGCAGTGGTCGTGGGCGACATGAATGGCGACGTGCAGTGGCTGCTCGACATGGATCCGGCACCGGGAGGAACGCCCGGACAAGTGGTTCGGGTTGACGTCGAATGCGCCTCGTGGGACGTGCTGGCTCCGTCCTGGACGCAGTTGCTTGTCCGCTACGCCGAAGATCTGGAACTCTACACGGCTGATTCCGATAACTCGACTCTGGAGATCGATCACCTCGGACCGGCCTGCGAATGGGGCAGCACCCCGACAGACTCTTGGGGGATGCGTCCCGCATGGCTCCGGGACGTTCAACCTCGCAGTCCATACCCGCAATGATGGCCCCCTGCACAGCTGTCCTCACGGCCGGGTCCGTGATGTTGCTCGGAGCGGTACTGGCCAGGTCAGCGGGGCGGCATGGCGGGCCGGGGCCTGAGCTTGGGTGTGGGCTCAGCCGAGTTTCGGGGTGGCGCGGTCGATGATCGGGGCGAGGTCCAGACCTTGCGGGAGGGTGCCGAAGGCGGCTCCCCAGTCGCCAGCGAGGCGGGTTGCGCAGAAGGCGTCCGCGACGGCCGGGTGGCCATGCCTGACCAGCAACGATGCCTGAAGAACGAGGGCCAGGCGCTCGGCTACTCGGCGGGCGCGGAGTTCGATCGTTGCGGTGTCGGTGAAGGCGTCCTTGGCGTCCTGGACGGCTGCGTCCAGGCGCTTGTCGGCTCCTTGGGCGAGGTCGACCTCGCCGAAGAACGCGTCCAGGGTCTGCGGCTCGCGTAGGATCGCGCGGAGGAGATCGAGTGCCGCGACATTGCCGGAGCCCTCCCAAATGGAGTTCAGGGGGGATTCGCGGAACAGGCGGGGCATTCCCGACTCCTCCACGTAGCCGTTGCCGCCCAGGCATTCGAGGGCCTCGGCGGCGTGCGCGGGCCACCGCTTGGTGATCCAGTACTTGCTGACCGCGAGGCCGAGCCGCTTGAACGCCGTCTCGGTCTCGTCCCCGCGCACCGACCGGTCCGTCGCGCCCGCCAGGCGCAGCATCGTGATCGTGGCGGCCTCAGACTCGATCGCCAGGTCCGCGAGGACGTTGCGCATCAGCGGCTGGTCGATGAGGTACGCGCCGAACGCCCTGCGGTGGGCGGCGTGGTGGGCGGCGGACGTGACGCCGTGCCGCATCCCCGACGCCGCGCCGATCACGCAGTCCAGCCGGGTCATGTTGACCATCTCGATGATGGTCGGCACCCCGCGGCCCTCGTCGCCGACCCGCCAGGCGACCGCGTTCTCGTACTCCACCTCGGAGGACGCGTTGGACCTGTTGCCGAGCTTGTCCTTCAGCCGCATCAGCCGCATCGGGTTCAGCTCGCCGTCCGGCAGGACGCGGGGGACCATGAAGCAGGTGAGGCCGCCGGGTGCCTGGGCGAGCGTCAGGAACACGTCGCACATCGGGGCGCTGGTGAACCACTTGTGGCCGACGAGGCGGTAGGTTCCGTCCGGCTGCGGGGCCGCCTCGGTGGTGTTGGCGCGGACGTCCGAGCCGCCCTGCTTCTCCGTCATCGACATGCCGGCGAGCAGCGCGTTCTTCGTCAGCGGGGCGCGCAGCCCGTAGTCGTACTCCCGCTTGGCGAGGAGCGGCTCGTACCGCGCCGCGAGCTCGGGGGACCGCCGCAGCGCAGGGACGGCCGCGTACGTCATCGAGATCGGGCAGCCGTGGCCCGCGTCCACCCGCCAGGTGTAGAACTTGGCGGCCCGCGCGACGTGGGCGCCGGGACGCGGGTCGGACCACGCCGAACCGTGCAGCCCGTGCGTCACCGCGACCATCATCAGCTCGTGCCAGGCCGGGTGGAACTCGACCTCGTCGATCCGGTGCCCGTACCGGTCGTGGGTGCGCAGCACGGGCGGGTGCTCGTTCGCGAGGCGCCCCCACTCCTGCGCCCGCTCCGTGCCCGCCAGCCGGCCGAGCTCGCGCACCTCGGCCTCGGCCCATCCGGCGCCCTCGCGCCCCAGCCCGTCCAGCAGGACCGCCTCGTCGGCCACGTCGTGCCCGGCGAGCGGGGGGACCTGATTGAAGACCTCGTGCGTCACCGTGCCGCTCCCACGCGCTGCTCAAATGATGTTCACTCCGCTGCCACGCAGGATACAGAACCGGGTTCGGGCAACCATTGATCCTGCCCGTACCCCCGCCGGAGGTCCATCCTCCTCAAGTGGTGAGGCGATCTCGTCCGCGCGGCGGATTGTCCCGCCCCCGCGGGGGCATACCTTCGGAAGCATGAGTCAGTCCAGTCCGCAGCCTGAGCGGCCGTCCCCGTGCCGCCCGCGGGACCGGCGGCAGGACCTGTACCCCGACCGGCCCGGCACCGACGACTCGCTCGACGCGGCCCCCGGAGGCGCGCCGTCCCCGGGCGGGAAGGCGGGGCCGGACGCGATGCGGGCCTCCGACGCCGAGCGGGAGGCCGTCGTCGAGCGGCTGCGGATCGCCTCCGTCGAGGGGCGGCTCACCTTCGAGGAACTGACCGAGCGCAGCGAGGCCGCCTACGCGGCCGTCACCCGCGGCGAACTCGACCGCATCACCGATGACCTGCCCGGCATGGGCGCCCCCGGCGCCAACCCCGCGCCCCGCCAGGTCCAGCGCAAGTTCAGTGCCGTGATGGGCGACTGCACGGAGCGCCTCGTCGGACGCATCGACGGCCCGCTGGAGGCGCTGGCGGTCATGGGCGACGTGCAGCTCGACCTGCGCGGCGCCCAAGTCCCCACCGGCGAGATCAGCATCTCCGCCACCGCCGTGATGGGCGACGTGAAGATCATTGTCCCGGACGGCGTCAGCGTCGTGCTGTCCGGCCACGCCTTCCTCGGCGACCGCAAGGTCAACGTCCGGGAGGCGCAGCCGGGCGCCCGGGTGCCCGTCGTCCGCGTCACCGCCCACGCCGTCATGGGGGACATCAAGATCGTCGACGATGAGCACCACGCGCCGTTCCGCCGCGCCCTGACGGACTGGTGGCGCGACCGCCGGCCGCCCGGCTAGCGGCGGCGGGAGTCGTCGTGGCGTTCGGCCTCCGCGACGCCCTCCTCGTCGGGCGGGAGCGTGTCGGGGTGCTCGACGTCCACGCCCGGCGTGCCCGTGCCGCTGGTCGTCTCCCCGGCCGGGGCGGTGCGGCCCCGGGCGTCGGAGCGCTCGTTGACCGGCGCGAACTCGCGGTCGTGGGTCTCTTCCGGCTCGTGTCCGAGATCTTCCCGTTCCATGGGAGGCCGCATACCCGGCCAGCGGCGCGTCGAACGCCCCCGGCCGGCCCCGTGCGACCGGGTGCCGTCAGACCGCCGTGGCCGCGGTGGACGTGACGAGCGCCTCGTCGTAGCGGCGGAGGATCAGGTCGGCGACCTCCGGGGCCGCGCCGAGGACGGGCGACACCGCGGCGGCGCCCGCGGCCAGCGCCGCGTTCCTGACCTTGTCGGCGAAGTAGCCCGGCGCCAGGAAGTACGACGCCACCGCGACGCGGGGAGCGCCCGCGTCCAGCAGGGCCGTCACCGCCGCGGCCGGTCCGGGGCCGGTGCCGGACGCGTAGGCGGGGACCACGCCCCACCAGCCGCGCGGCCGCCACTCGCGGGCGAGCCGAGCGATGGTCGCGTTGGCGGAGGCGTCGCTGGAACCCGCGGAGACGAGGACGACGGCCACGTCCGGATCACCGGGCTGCACTCCGGCTTCGGTCAGGCGGCGCTCCAGGGCGCCCGTCAGCAGCGGATGCGGGCCCAGCGTCCCGGCCGTGCGGAGCCGCAGCCGGGGGTGCCGCCCGCGCACCCGGTGCAGGACACCCGGGATGTCGGTCTTGCTGTGGTAGGCGGCGGTGAGCAGGAGCGGCAGCACGATCGTCTCTTCCGCGCCGTCGAGGGCGAGGCCGGCCACGACTCGGTCGGGCGCGGGCGGGCCGTGGTCGAGGAACGAGGCGTGCACCGGGAGCTCCGGGCGCCGTTCCCGGACCGCGCCGAGCAGGTCCGCGACGGTCGCGGCGGCCCGGGGGTCGCGGCTCCCGTGCGCCACCGCGACCATCGGCACCGCCGGCCGGCTCAAAGGTGGATTCCGCACTCGACCTTCCCCATCCCGGCCCAGCGGCCGCTGCGGGGGTCCTCGCCGGGCGCGACCGGGCTCGTGCACGGCGCGCAGCCGATCGACGGGTAGCCGTCGTAGTGCAGGGGGTTGACGAGCACCCCGTTGTCCTCGATGTAGTTGTCCATGTCCTCCTGGCTCCAGTCCAGGATGGGGTTCACCTTGACCATCCCGCGCCTGCGGTCCCATTCGACGACGCGGCGGTCGCGGCGGGTCGCGGTCTCGTCCCGGCGGATGCCGCTGAACCACGCCATGTAGCCCTCCAGCGCGCGGCCGAGCGGCTCGACCTTGCGCAGGTGGCAGCACAGGTCGGGGTTGCGGCCGAACAGCCGCGGGCCGAGGGCGGCCTCCTGCTCCTCGACCGTGCGCGACGGGGTGACGTTGACGACGTTCACCGGGTAGACGGCCTCGACCGCGTCCCGGGTGCCGATCGTCTCGGCGAAGTGGTAGCCGGTGTCGACGAACAGCACGTCGATGCCGGGCTTCACCTTCGACACCAGGTGGATCAGCGCCGCGTCCGACATGGACGAGGTGAGGCAGATGCGGTCGCCGAAGGTGGCGGCGGCCCAGCGGATGATCTCCAGCGTGGGCGCGCCCTCCAGCGCGGCGGAGGCGGATTCGACGATGTCTTCCAGGTCAAGGGTAGGTCTGTCGGTCTCCAGAAGGGTCACCGAGGGATCTCCTTGCTCGTGGTGGCGGGAACACCGACACCGAGGAATTTCAACGTGAAGGAACGGACGCAGTCGGGGCAGAACCACGAACCGTGCTCCGCACGCGGTTCGAGGTGCTCTTCACCGCAGTAGGGGCAGTAGAACGGCGCCATCCGCTCGCCGCCCGGGGACGCCGCGCTCACTTGAGGTCCGCTTCGTCGGCGCGCTGCACCCACTCCGCGAACGTCTCGCCCTCGTCGCGCTGCTTGTCGTAGTTGCGGACGACGCGCTCGACGTAGTCGGTCAGCCCCGCCGAGGTGGTCTTCAGCCCGCGGACCTTCTTGCCGAACGTGGCGCCGAGCTGCCCGCCCAGATGGATCTGGAAGCCCTCGACCTGGTCGCCGTTCTCGTCCACGACGAGCTGGCCCTTCAGGCCGATGTCGCCGACCTGGATGCGGGCGCAGGCGTTCGGGCAGCCGTTGACGTTGATGGTCAGCGGCTGGTCGAAGTCGGGGAGCCGCTCCTCCAGCTCGTCGATCAGGTCCATGGCGCGCTGCTTGGTGTCGACGATCGCGAGCTTGCAGTACTCGATGCCGGTGCACGCCATCGTGTGCCGCCGGAACGTGGACGGGCGGACCTGCAGGTCGTGCCTGGCCAGCTCGTCGGCGAGCGCCTCGGTGTTCTCCTCCGGGACGTCCAGGATCACCATCTTCTGCTCGATGGTGGTCCGCACCCGGCCGGAGCCGTAGCGGTCGGCCAGCTCGCCGATGACGCCGAGGATCTCGCCGCTCACCCGGCCGGCGCGCGGGGCGAACCCGACGTAGAAGTTGCCGTCCCGCTGCGGGCGGATCCCGACGTGGTCGCGGCTGGCGAGCGGGGCGGCGGGCTCCGGGCCGTCCGGCAGCGCGTACCCGAGGTACTCCTTCTCCAGCACCTCGCGGAACTTCTCCGCGCCCCAGTCCTTCACCAGGAACTTCAGCCGGGCGCGGCTGCGCAGCCGCCGGTAGCCGTAGTCGCGGAAGACCGAGGTGACGCCGTGCCAGACCTCGGTGGCCTGCTCGGGCTTGACGAACACGCCGAGGCTCTGCGCGAACATCGGGTTGGTGGACAGCCCGCCGCCGACGAACACCTGGTAGCCGGTCTCGCCTTCCTCGTTCACCACGCCCACGAACGCGATGTCGTTGATCTCGTGGACGGTGCAGTGCGAGGTGCAGCCCGACAGCGCCGTCTTGTACTTGCGCGGCAGGTTCGAGAACTCGGGGGAGCCGATGTAGCGGTCGTGGATGTCGCGCAGCTGCGGGGTCGCGTCGATGACCTCGTCGGCCGCGATCCCGGCCAGCGGGCAGCCGATGATGGTGCGCGGGACGTCCCCGCACGCCTCCATCGTGTGCAGGCCGACCGATTCGAGGGCCTCCCAGATCGCCGGGACGTCCTCGATCCGCACCCAGTGCAGCTGGACGTTCTGCCGGTCGGTGATGTCGGCGGTGCCGCGGGCGTACCGGGTGGAGATGTCGGCGATGGTGCGCAGCTGCGGGCCGCTCAGCTGCCCGCCGTCGATCCGCACCCGCATCATGAAGTAGCGGTCCTCGAGCTCCTCGTCCTCCAGCGCGCCGGTCCTGCCGCCGTCGATGCCGGGCTTGCGCTGCGTGTACAGGCCCATCCAGCGGAAGCGGCCGCGCAGGTCGGCGGGGTCGATCGAGTCGAAGCCGGTCTTGGAGTAGATGTCGATGATGCGCCGGCGGACGTTCAGGCCGTCGTCGTTCTTCTTGTTCTCTTCGTTCTTGTTGAGCGGTTCGCGGTAGCCGAGGGCCCACTGGCCCTCGGCCTTCTTGCGTTTGATCGCGGGTGGCACGGCGCGCGTCCTCGTCTGTGGTCGTGGGGGACGCGTAGCGCACCGGCAGTCTGAGGCAGCCGGCTCGACGCTGAGCAGGGTGATGTCAAAGGTGACGCCGATGCGCCACGCGCCCGCCTGAACTGGGGCTGCGTGGTCGGGGCGTCACCGACAGATCGCGCTGCGGACGCGCAGGAAGTCCACGTGCCGGCGCTTGGCCAGCAACGGGTCCGCAGCAGTCATACCTGAACCATGACACGCGGTCTCGCGGGCTGTCCAGTGACGTCCGGCATGCGGACGGGTGACATGCGTCATCCCTGCCGCCGCCAGTTCACCGGAGGCTCGCCCTCTTCACCGGTCACCGGGGTGCCGTCGCGGTCGCCGGCGGGGGTGTCCCGGCGCCCGTGCCCCGGCGTGGCCGGAGCGGGACGGTGCTGGCAGTCGCACCACGAGCCGCCACGGCACTCCCCGTGGCGGTGGTCTCGGCACGACCGGCAGATCATGTCTCCATTGTCGCCTATGAAGGCCGATGCCCGGTTCATCGGAAATGATCATGATCCGGATGACGTTCCCGGTCGTCGAAGCGGGTATGAGCGAGGGGATGCGCGGGGGACGGGCCACGCGCCCGCGCGACGGAAGGGCTGGGGAGGCGGTCGCGACGCGACGCGACGCGCGAGGCACCGAAATGGGCGAGGGGACATGTTCCGGACCCGCAACGCTCTACGGTGGGGCGGTGTGACCACCGTCTCCGACGCCGAGGGCGTCCCGCCGCGCGGGGACTCCGAACAGGACGAGGGCCAGGGCAAGGGGCAAGGCGCCCCGGCCCCGGGCGCCGCCCACCCACCCGAAGGCCCGCCCGGCGACGCGCCTGAGAACTCGCCCGGCAACGCGCCCGGGGACGCGGACGACGTCGCGGCGGAGAACGCCGACGGCCCCGGCGCGAGCGTCGCGAAGGCGCAGGGCGCCGGCGCGGAGCCGGCCCCGGCGCCGGGCATCGCCGCCCGGATTCGCGACCGCGCCCGTGCCGGGATCGGCGCGGCGGCCGGAGTCGTCTGGGCGCTCACCAAGGGCACCGCGGCCGGGGCGTTCCGCTACCGGGTGACCGGGCTGGCGGCCGAGGCCGCGTTCTTCGCGCTGCTGTCCCTGCCGCCGCTGGTCATCGGCCTGATCGGCACGATGGGGCACCTGCGGGGGCTGTTCCAGCCCGGCACCGTGACCGAGATCCGCACCTGGGTGATCGAACAGGCCCGGACGGTACTGACCGGCCCCGCGGTCGACACGGTGGTCGTGCCGCTGATCGACGACGTGATCCGCGGCGGGAGCCCGGACATCGTGTCGCTGAGCTTCCTCCTGTCGCTGTGGGCGGGGTCGCGGGCGACGAACGTCTACATCGACACGATCAGCATCGCCTACGGGCTGTCCGGCATCCGCGGCGTGATCCGCACGAGGCTGCGCGCGTTCTTCCTGTACCTGATCGGCCTGCTGGTCATGCTGACCGTCATCCCGCTGCTGGTGGCGGGGCCCGCGCTGGTGCAGCAGGCGCTGCCGGAGAGCGCCGGGCTCGTCCAGGCGCTGTACTGGCCGGTCGTGGTGACCCTGTCGATCGTCTTCCTCGCGACGCTGTACCACCTGAGCGTCCCGGTGCGGACGCCCTGGTGGCGGGACCTGCCCGGAGCCGTCCTCGCGCTGCTCATCTGGATCGTCGGCAGCTTCGGGCTGCGGTACTTCCTCGCCGGGTCGCTCAGCGGCGTGTCGGTCTACGGGTCGCTGTCGGCCGCCATCGCCGTCCTCGCCTGGCTGTACGTGGCGGCGCTCGCGGTGCTGATCGGGGCCGCGCTGAACGCCGAGATCGACCGGCTGTGGCCGTCCGCCGACACCGCGCGGGCGCGGGCCGTCCGCGACGCGCGGGCCGGCGAGCCGGCGGGCGACGAGGACACGGAGAGCAAACGAAACCCCGCCTGAGGTCCTGATAAGGCAAAACATGTCGTAACCTCGCCTGACATGACCCCCCGAGAGGAGACCGGCCGGCTCCGGACCGTGACCGGTATGATCGCGACGTCCGAGGTCACCGGGCCGGTGCTGTCCCACGAGCACCTGCAGTTGGACCTGCGCTGGGCGGCGCGCCCGAAGCTCGTCGAGTCCGATCCGGGCCGCGTGCTGGACGAGGAGAAGACCGTCCAGCGGGAGCTGAACACGCTGCGCAAGGAGCACGGTCTCGGCCTGGTCGTGGACCTCACCTGCTCCGGCATGGGACGCAACGCCGCCGCCCTCGCCCGCATCAGCGCGGGCTCCCGGGTGGCCGTGGTCGCCGGGACGGGCGTGTTCACCGAGCCCTTCCACCCCGCGTTCGTCCGCGAGACCCTCGCGCAGGGGACCGGGCGGTATCAATCTGGGGGGACGAACCCCCAGACCCCCCGGCAGGAGCCGGAGGGGCCGTCCGGTGTTGAGCGCCTGGCCGAGCGGCTGCTGGCGGAGGTCGGCTTCGGCATGGACGGCACCAACGCCCTGCCGGGCGTCATCGGCGAGATCGGCACGTGGGGCGAGGCGCCGACCGAGACCGAGGAGCTGTGCCTGCGCGCCGCCGCCCGCGCCGCCCGCTACTCCGGGCTGTCGGTGGCGACCTACGGCCGCGCGGGCCTCGCCCAGCTGGAGATCCTCACCGCCGCCGGGCTCGCCCCGGACCGGGTCGCGGTCGGCCAGCAGGACCGGGTCGACGACCCCGGCCAGCACCGCAAGATCGCCGAGACCGGTGGCTACGTCTCGTTCGGCACGCTCGGCCTCGCGGGGGAGGACCACGCGGCGATCGGCGCCCGGGTCCGCTGCGTCATGGACCTCCTGGAGGCCGGGCACGCCTCCCGGGTACTGCTGAGCACCGGCATCTCCCGGCGGGCCCAGCTCACCCGCTACGGCGCCGCCGGTTTCGGGTACCTGTTCGACACGTTCCTGCCCGCGCTGCGCGCGGCGGGCGCCGACGACGCCACCCTCGCGGCGATCCTGCGCGACAACCCGCTCCGCTGGCTCACCGGCTCCTAGCCGGCCGGCCGCGCCCGCGCGGAACCGCCGGTGGCGGCCGGGCCGTCCCGGGCCGTCCCGGGGCGCCTCTCATCCGCCCGTAATCGGCGCTGTACGCGCCTGTAAGGGCCGTGGAGTGGGTAGGGCAACCCTCGGAAGGGGGTTGTGCCGATGTCCTGGAGCGGATCCGCACGTGACGACCTCCGGCGGGGCGAAGGCCTCCGGCTCCCCTACACCGACCGCGCGGAGGCGGGCCGGGTGCTCGCCGAGCGGCTCGCCCTGATGGGCCTGGAGGGCGCGGCCGTCCTGGCCCTGCCGCGGGGCGGCGTGCCCGTCGGCTACGAGATCGCGCGGCGGCTGGGCTCCCGGCTCGACGTCCTGGTGACCCGCAAGATCGGATACCCGCCGCAGCCGGAACTGGGCGTCGGCGCGATCGCCGAGGGCGGCGCTCCGGTGTTCGACGCCGGGCTGCTGCACCGGCTGGGGCTGCGCGAGCAGGACCTGGAGGCCACGGTCGCCGCGGAGCGCGCCGAACTGGGCCGCCGGGTCGAGGTCTACCGGCGCGGGCGGCCGCTGCCGGAGACGGCGGGCCGGCCGGTGATCGTGGTGGACGACGGCCTCGCCACCGGCGGCACCGCGCGGGCCGCCGTGCGGGCGCTGCGCGAGCGCGGGCCGTCCCGACTGGTCCTCGCGGTTCCGGTGGGCGCCGCCGAGACCGTCGGCGGCCTGGCGGCCGAGGTGGACGATCTGGTCGTGCCGGCCGCGCCGGCGGAGTTCCGCGCCGTCGGCCAGTGGTACCGCGACTTCGAGCAGCTGACCGACGACGACGTGATCGCCTGGCTGGACCGCGCGGCGCGGAGCCGGGAGCCGAGCTGACGCCGCGGAAAAATGGTGCGGCCACTTTCTGAAAAATGGCCGCACCGCGGGGGCGGTTGCGGTAAAAGCGCCGGTTCGGTGGAAAGTCGGGGAGCGATCTGAGTCACAGGTGGCGCACCCGGGGGCGAAGTGTCCGGTTCCCCGGGCGGATGGACCGGGTCCGGGCAACGCAAACGGCCCCGCAGGGCGGGGCCGTGTCGTTTTTCGGTGGCGTGCCGGGGTTCGCGATGGGAGCGTTCTGGCGGCCTGCGTGCTCGGCTAGGCGGCGTTGGCGCGACGCATCCGGCGACGGCGCTCGGACGCGCGCTCGTCTTCGTTCAGACCGCCCCACGTGCCGTACTTCTCGGGCCTGGAAACCGCGTAGTCCAGGCACTCCGTGCGGACGGGGCAGCCCATGCAGATCTGCTTCGCCTTGCGCTCGCGGATCTCTCGCTCGGGCTGACGCTCACCGTCGGGACCGAAGAAGAGGACGAGGTCTTCCCCCCGGCACGCCGCGGCGTCCTGCCAGCCCCAGCTGGGACGAGGGAGGTTTGCCTGCCGACGTACCTGAGCCATGGAACACCCACCTTGATTGGTTTCGAACAATTTCAGGACATGGACGCCCGACATGCTTCGGATGACATGAAGCCAGAAGCGCCGAATGGTCCAACGTCCAGAGTTGCCGCTCTGTTCCCCGCCCGGTTGCACCGGGAAACCTGGGGACGTGCGGCCGGAGACCCTCGAATGGGGCCTCAGAGAGATTACACGAGTGCCGCCTCGTTGAGAAGGGTGAGTTCCCTAACAACGTAGGTTTTCATGTTCTCCCCGCAGTCGGCCCCGCAGGGGGACGACTGCCGGACGCTCTCGACGACGACCCGGTAACGGCTCTCCTGTAGAGCAACGACCGTTTCGTACCGAGATGTTCCCCCGGTGACCGACACCACGGTCACCTCGTCCAGCCCCAGGCGGCCGGTGTGCGCGCGGACGAAGTGCTCCGCGGCCTGCGCCGGCTCCGGCGTCCCGCCGCGCCCGCGCAGCCGGTCCAGGGCGACCTCGCCGCGCAGGTAGGCGTCCGCCGCCGTCACCGCGTGGGTTTCGTCCAGGTCGCCGTAGTAGAGCCCGTGGGGAAGACATACCAAATTCGCTGCAAATCGGTCACCGCCGACATGGGTGGTTTCCCAGACGAGGCGCCCGAAACGTGCGGTGAGCGCCCGGGCCAGCGGCGCACCGGTGCGGGCGCAGCAGGCGTTGCGGCGCCCGTGCGTGCAGACCAGCAGCACCGGCTCGGCCACCGGCTCCCCGAGGCCGGGGGACCGGCCCGCGGCCAGCGCGCCCAGGTCGAGTTCCCGCAGTTCCGCGGGGTCGGCCAGTTCCCGGCCCTCGATCCAGACCTCGGTGCCGCGCGAGAACGCGGCGTAGACCTGGACGGGCGGGATGCCGCGGCGGCGTCCCGGCCGGCGGATCAGCTGGGGCCGCACGCCCGCCCGCTGTGCCGCGCGCACGGCCTCGGCGATGGGCGCGGGCCGGGCCAGGTCCTCGACGCGCTCCGGCCACGGGCCCGGATGCTCGATGAGCAGCCAGGCGCCCGCCTTGGCGGTCGCGCTCGCCAGGCACGGCCGCTCTCCGGTGTGGCTGCCGGGGCAGTGCCCGCAGCCGTTGCCACGCGTCAAGGAGACCCCCCGTCGATCTTCGTCGATTAGGTAAGGGTAACCTAACGCACGGCGGGCAAACACGGCGGGCCGAATTCGTGATCAGGGGCCGCCCCCCGGAAACGGGGCTGGTCAGCGCAGGGCGGCGCGGGGCAGCAGCGCCTCGGCGGCCGGGAGCGCCGCCGCGCGGTCCGGTGCGACGAGCCCGATCCGGGTGCGGCGGTCGAGGAGGTCGCCCGCGTCCAGCGCGCCCTCGTGCCGTACCGCCCAGGCCAGCTCGGCGCCGAGGACCGGCAGCCCCGGGACGACCGGTTCGAGCAGGGCGGGGTCCTCCGCGGCGAGCGCGGTCAGCAGCGGCGCCTCGATCCCGTACCGCTGGACGAGGCGGGACGGCGCGTCCAGCGCGTCCAGGCGGTCCCGCGGGCCCGCGCCGACGAGCGGCAGCCGGGCGGTCCGGCTCGGCGCGACGTCGAGCCCGGCGGCGCGGGCCGCCGCGTCGACGGCGTCCTGCGCCATCCGCCGGTAGGTGGTGAGCTTGCCGCCGACGATCGTCACGACGCCGTCCCGCGAGGTCAGCACGGCGTGCCGCCGGGAGATGTCGGCGGTGTCGCCCCCGCGGCCGAGATCCAGCAGGGGACGCAGCCCGGCGTACGCGCCGATCACGTCGGCCCGCCGCACGGGGACGTCCAGCGCCGAACCGAGGATGTCGAGCAGGAACCCGATCTCGCTCTCGGTCGGCTCGGGCACGTCCGGGATCGGCCCGTCGGCCGCCTCGTCGGTCAGGCCCACGTAGACCCGGCCGTCGCCCTGCGGCAGCACCAGCAGGAACCGGCTGGCGGCGCCCGGGACGGGGATCTGCATCCCGGCCGACAGCCCGCGCAGCGTGTCCGCCCCAACCACGATGTGGGTACCGCGCGACGGGCGCAGCCGCACCCCGTCCACCAGGCCGCCCGCCCAGACGCCGGCCGCGTTCACCACCGACCGCGCCCGGACGCCGAACTCGCGGCCGGTCAGCTCGTCCCGGACGTGCGCGCCGTCCCCGGTCAGCGTGACCGCCCGGCAGCGGGTGAGGATGCGGGCGCCATGACCGGCGGCGGTCCGGGCGAGCGCGGTGACCAGGCGCGCGTCGTCCGCGAGCTGGCCGTCCCAGGACAGCAGGCCGCCGCGCAGCCCGTACGGCCGCAGCGGGGGCGCGAGGCGCAGCGTCTCGACCGGCGAAAGGCGGCGCGGGCCGGGCAGCACCGAGCGCGGGGTGCGCGCGGCGAGCCGCAGCACGTCGCCCGCGCGCACCGCTGCGCCGACGGCCAGCGCGCGGGAGCCGGACACGGCCGGGGTCATCGGCATCACGAACGGCAGCGCGCGGACGAGGTGCGGGGCGGTGCGCCGCATGAGGACGCCGCGCTCGACCGCGCTCTCGTACGCCACGTCCACCTGCCCGGACCCGAGGTAGCGCAGGCCCCCGTGGATGAGCTTGGAGCTCCACCGGGACGTGCCGAACGCCAGGTCGTGGGCGTCGATCGCGGCGACCGACAGCCCCCGGGACGCGGCGTCCAGTGCGGCGCCCGCGCCGGTCGCGCCGAGGCCGACGACGAGGACGTCCACCACCTCGCCGGGCAGTGCGGCGAGCTCGCGTTCCCTGCGCGCCGCGTTGAGCGACGTCCGTGCGTCGAATTCCGGAGTGTTCACGGCGCGAGCATCCTCTCCAGGATGTGGCGGAGTTCTTCGTCGAAGGCGTCGGAGCCGAGGTCGGGGTCGGCGTCGTCGAGCATCGTCGGCGCCGACAGGACGTAGGACTGGACGACCAGGAGCACCGCCCGCGCCTGCCGGGCCGGATGGTCGCGGCGGACGGTGCCGTCGGCGTGCCCGGCCCGGAGCGCCTCCTCGAACAGCTCCAGGAACACCAGCTGGCTCGCGCCGCAGCGGTCCAGGACGTAGGGGAGCAGCAGCTCCGGGTCCACCTCGATGATCTTGCGGAGCAGCGGGTGGTCGCGGAACGTCCGTACCCCGGTGACCAGGCCCGACACGAAGCGGGGCCGGACGGGGCGGCCGTCGTCGGGGGGCTGCAGCGAGTCGCCGAGCCCGACCCACTCGCGGGTCATCAGGTCGGCGACGATCGTGCGGACGTCCGGCCAGCGGCGGTACAGCGTCATCCGGGACACCCCGGCGCGGCGGGCGATGTCGGTCAGGGTCGTGCGGCGCACCCCGACGGCCAGCACGCAGTCGCGGGCCGCGTCGAGGACGGTGTCGTCGGCGGTGCGTGCACCGCCCGTGCCGTCACGCTCCGCCCCGTGGCGTACCCGGAGGGCGCGGCCCGCTTTCTTGTGACGATTCGACGTCATGTGTCACAGTGTAAGCACAGTTTCGAGGCCGGCGGCAGGCCGGTGACGGGAGGCGCGGGTGGAGACGCGGGACATGCTGTGGAGCGGCTGGGGCGATCCGGGCCGGGCCGCGCCGCTGCCGGAACCGGTGGCGGGGCTGCTGCGCGACATGCTCGGGGTGCGGCCCGCCGAACGGCCCCCGGCCGCCCTCGCCGACGTCGAGGTCCCCGGCTGCCGCCTCGGCGACGGCGAGCTGACCGCGCTGGCGAAGATCGTCGGGGACTCCAACGTCCGCGCCGACACCGAGACGCGCGTCCGGCACACCCGCGGCAAGTCGACGCCCGACCTGCTGCGCATCCGCGCCGGCGAGACGGCGGACGCGCCCGACGCGGTCGTCCTCCCGGGCTCGCACGACGAGGTCCTCGCCGTGCTGAGGTCCTGCGCGGAGCGCCGGATCGCGGTCGTCCCGTTCGGCGGCGGCACCTCGGTCGTCGGCGGGCTGGCGCCCTCGCTCGACGGCACGGTCGGCGGCAGGGGCGACGGCGCGGGCGCCGGCGCGTTCATCGCGCTCGACCTGCGGCGCATGGACGCCGTCGTCTCGGTCGACGAGACCGCCCGGACGGCCGTCCTGCAGCCCGGCCTGCGCGCCCCGGCCGCCGAGGCGCGGCTGGGGGAGCGCGGCTACACCCTCGGGCACTTCCCGCAGTCGTTCGAGTGGGCGTCGATCGGCGGGTTCGCGGCGGCGCGGTCCAGCGGGCAGGCGTCCGCGGGATACGGGCGCTTCGACGACATGGTGGTGGGCCTGACGGCCGCCACCCCGGAGGGCACGTTCGACCTCGGCCGCGCGCCGAAGTCCGCCGCCGGTCCCGACCTGCGGCAGCTCGTCCTCGGCTCCGAGGGCGCCTTCGGCGTGATCACCTCCGTGACCGTGCGGATCCATCCCGTCCCGGAGGCGCGGGAGTACGAGGGCTGGCGGTTCGCGTCGTTCGGCGAGGGCGCGGCCGCGCTGCGCCGGCTCGCCCAGGACGGGCCGCTGCCCGCGGTCCTGCGGCTCTCCGACGAGACCGAGACCATGGTCGGGCTCGCCGACCCGGCCGCGATCGGAACGCCGGGGCGGGGGGCGGAGGAGGGAGCCGGCCAGGCCGGGGCCGCCGGATGCCTGGCGGTGCTCGGGTTCGAGGGCACCGCGCGGCGGGTCGCCGAACGGCGGGCCGAGGCGGCGGACGTGCTGCGCGCCGCCGGCGGCGAGCCGCTCGGCACCGGGCCGGGCGAGAAGTGGGAGCACGGCCGGTTCAACGCCCCCTACCTGCGCGACGCCCTGCTGGACGCGGGCGCGTTCGTGGAGACGCTGGAGACCGCCGCGTTCTGGCCGGACATCCCCCGGCTGTACGACGCCGTCCGGTCCGCGCTGATCGGCGCGCTGTCCGGAGGGGGCACGCCACCGCTGCTGATGTGCCACATCTCGCACGTCTACCCGTCCGGCGCGTCCCTGTACTTCACCGTCGTGTCCGCGCAGGGCGCCGATCCGGTGGCGCACTGGGACACGGCCAAGCGCGCCGCCAACGACGCGATCATCGACGCGGGCGGGACGATCAGTCATCATCACGGGGTGGGCACCGACCACCGCGACTGGTACGCCCGGGAGATCGGGCCGCTGGGCGCGGCGGTGCTCCGCGCCGTCAAGGAGCGGGTCGATCCCGCCGGGATCTTGAACCCGGGCGTGCTCATCCCGCTGGCCGCAGAGGAGTGAGCACAGCACATGCCCGGCCCCGAGCAAGGTCCGCGCTCGTTCACCGCGATCGTCAACCCGGCGGCGGGCGACGCCGCCTCGGCCTCGTCGCTGATCACGCTGGCCCGGCTGCTGCGTGAGGCGGGCGCCGACGTCGCCGTCGAGTACAGCCGCGGCCTCGGCCACGCCCACGACGTCGCCCGCGCCGCCGCCGGCACCGGGCGGGTCGTGCTCGGCGTCGGCGGCGACGGCATGGTCGGCTGCGTGGGCGGCGCCCTGGCCGGCCTGGACGCCGGGAGGGATGCGGTGCTCGGCATCGTCCCGGCGGGGCGCGGCAACGACTTCGCGCGGCAGCTCGGCGTCCCGTCCGACCCGGAGGAGCTGGCCAAGCTGCTGCTGGAGGGCGAGCCGCGCGCGGTGGACGCCATCGAGGCCAACGGCACGCCCGTGCTCGGCAGCGTCTACGCGGGCGTGGACGCCGTCGCCAACGACAACGCCAACAACACGCGGCTGCTGCGCGGCTCCGCCGCCTACTACGTCGGGGCGCTGCGCGCGATCATCTCGTGGCGCGCCGCCGACTACCTGATCACCGTGGACGGCGAGTCGTTCGCCCGGAAGGGCTACACCGTCGTCGCGGCGAACTCCGGCTACTACGGATTCGGCAAGCACATCGCGCCGGACGCCCGCGTGGACGACGGGATGCTCGACGTGATCCTCATCCGGAGCGCGCCGAAGAAGCTGTTCTTCTCCGTGATGCGGGAGCTGGCGGACGGGACGCACGTACGGCGGCCGGAGGTCGAGGTCATGCGGGGCCGCGAGGTCCGGATCGAGCTGACCGGGCCGCCCGGGAGGACGCTCCCGTACGGCGCGGACGGCGAACTGCCCGGGGTGCTGCCGGTCACCGCCCGGGTGATGCCCGGCGCGCTCCGCGTCCTGGCCCCCTGACCCCTCGCATCCGCCTCTGACCTGCGAGAACGTCATGTCCCCGAGTTGGCCGGGAAGTTTGGGTCTGTTTACGCCCGCATTACGGCTCCTCGGATAGCGTCAGTTACGTCCCGCTTAGGGACCGTTGGGGCCGTCTGCGGACGGGGTCATGAGAAGGCGACTGCTCGCCGTTCTGGGGGGACTCATGACCACCCGCGGGCGCCCTCGTCGTGGTGGCGCCGGCGTCTCTGGGGGTGGCGCCGGCGTCCACCACGCACACGCGCGACCGGCCGCCCGCGTGAAGATCACACGCCGGCCGCGGCGAGTCGCTTGACGGCCGAGATCGCCTCCGGCCAGGCTGTGCGAACCCCTACCCGAGCCTTTCGCCCACGGCAGGCTGCCCGGAGCCTGCGCGCGGACACGCGCCGGACGGAACGGCTCTCCCCCCGGAGGCGTCCCCGTGAGTGCCGAGGAGTACCCCGACAACTCGCGCACCTCAGAGGCAGGCGCCGGATGGGTCTGCCGGAAACCCGGCACGTTCCACGACCTGCTGCCCGAGCGCGTCCCCGACTTCTCCTGGCGCCGCCCGAGGGTGCTGTGGCGCTCCCGGAACGACGTGGTGGCGCACCTGTTCGGCGATCCCTCGAACGCGATCCGCCGCCGCTGCGTCGCCGCGCTGCGCGAACGGGGCACGCCGGCCGCGTTCACCGTCCACCGCTCCGAGCCCGAGTTCTCGTTCGCCCTGCTCGGCGACACCGGCGAGGGCGACCGGTCGCAGTACGCCGTGGTCCCGCCGCTGCTGAACGCCGCCGCCGGCACCGACTTCATGATCATCGCCAGCGACGTGATCTACCCGGCGGGCGACGCGGACCAGTACCCGGGCAAGTTCTTCCGCCCCTACAAGGACTATCCGGCCCCCATCTACGCCATCCCGGGCAACCACGACTGGTACGACGGCCTGCGCGGCTTCCTGAACGTCTTCTGCGAGCTGGACACGGACTGCTCCCCGCCGCCGTGGCGCGGCCCGCTCTCCTTCGTGCCCCGCCTGCTGTGGCGCTCACCGGGCGAACTGGACGCCCGCGCGCTGGAGGAGGCCCGCCGCCGGTACCGGGGTGCGCCGGGCCAGCGGTCCGTCCAGCCGGGCCCGTACTGGGCGATCGACACGCCGTCGCTGCGCGTCATCGGCATCGACACCGGCATCACGGGCACCATCGACCGCGGCCAGGGCCGCTGGCTGCGTGAGGTCTCCGCTGGTCCGAAACCCAAACTGCTCGTGACCGGAAAACCGCTGTACGTGGACGACGAGCACCGGCCCGGGAAGATCGAGGGCGGCGGGACCGTGGACGAGATCGTCCGGGACCCGGCCCACAACTACGTGGCCGCGATCGGCGGCGACATCCACAACTACCAGCGCTACCCGGTCCCGGCCGGCGACGGGCGGACGATCCAGTACATCGTCTCCGGCGGCGGAGGCGCGTTCATGCACGCCACCCACACGATCCCCCGGACCCGCGTGGTCGAGGAGGACCGGTTCCGCTGCTACCCGCTGCGCGGCGACTCCCTGTCCCGCTACAGCAAGCTGTACGGCCGCTGGCTGCGGCTGCCGAAGCTCTTCGAGCTGACCCCGGAGGAGGCCACGGCCGCCGTCCGGCGCAGGCTCGGCATCACGCCCGCCCGCGGATACCAGAGCCCCGACCCCTCCTTCCGCGCGCGGTTCGTCGCGGCGCTCCTGGGCGTCCCGCGCGGTGGCCGGCACCGCCCCCGGTTCCTGCGGGCCCCGGTGCACAAGCTGCCGCAGCGTTTTCGCTCGGAACTGGCCGACTGGGACGACCCGCCGTTCTTCAAGAGCTTCCTGCGCGTGGACGTGACCGAGTCGCAACTGCGGATCCGCTGCCACGCGGCCACCGGCTGCGGTGACCAGGAGACCAACCCGCCCTGCGAGGACGAGGTCGCCATTCCGCTGCGCTGATCGTCGGGATCGTCGCGTGGTCGCGGCGGTGGCGGGGGCGGTGCCCGGGCCGCTGAGATTGGAGAATCGCCCAGAAGAGTTGGCAAAAGGGGTGTTCCTGGCGCGGGACGTGCGGCAATGCCGTTACAGTCGTGGCTCGTCAGACGGGTGATCGGTAACAGGCGGTCGGCCGGAAAGAGACCGCGTCACAGGAGAAGAGCACCACCATGAGTTACCCACAGCAGGGTCAGGGCCAGCACTACCAGCAGCAGGTCCACCAGGGCGGTCACGCGCCCGTCCACCAGCAGCAGCAGCAGGCACCCGCCGCCGTGGGCGCCGGGGCCAACATGAAGCGCCGCAACCCGGTCGCCGCCTGGCTCGGCCTGCCGATCATCACCTTCGGCATCTACGGCCTCGTGTGGTTCTACAAGGTCCACGCCGAACTGCACGCGTACGACCGGCGCGTCGGCGACTCCGCGGTCAACGCGCTGCTGTCGATGCTCTTCGGCGCGGTCACGCTCGGCATCTGGCCGCTGGTCATGTTCGTCAAGCTCGGCGGCCGCATCGCGGCGGCGCAGCGCGCCGCCGGCCTCCCCGCGACCTGCAGCGGCGGCATCGGATTCCTGCTCGGCATCTTCGGCTTCGGAGTCCTCTACTACCAGCTCCAGCTCAACAAGGTCGTCGACCGCTACGGCGACACCCCGCCCGGCCAGCAGGTCTCGCTCGTCGCCTGACCGGCGGGCCGCACACCCCGGGGGCTACGGCCCTGGCCCCGCCGCAGACCCCTCCGCCCCACCCGTCGCGGAGGGGTCTTCGCGTGCGCGCCGTGTCGGTGGCGCGCGTCAGAATGAGCCCGTGAAGGTCGCTGTGGCGGTGGGGGTGCGCGGCGGGGGAGCGCTCCGGCCGCTCGCCGAGGACGGGACGCCCGCGGGGCCCGCCCAGGACGTTCCCGACCTCGTCGCGGCCATCGGGGAGCGGGAGCGGTCCGAGGCGCCGCGCTGGGTGTGGCCGTCCACCGTGCGGCTCTACCCCCGGCTGCTGGACGCGGGCGTGCGGGTGGGGCGCTGCCACGACCTGGAACTGGTCGAGAGCCTTCTGCTCGGCCACGCGGGACGGTACGGGGAGCCGCGGTCGGTCCGGGCGGCGTGGGCGCGGGCCCGCGGGGAGCCGGTGCCCGCGGACGCACCGCCGCGGGAGAAACCGGCGCAGGCGTCGCTCTTCGACGACGATGCCGACCGGGACGAGCCCGCCGACGACATCGCGCAGGTCGTCGCCGTGCACGCCGAGCAGCAGCGCGCCATCGCCGGGCTGAAGGGTGAGCCGGGCGGAACTCGCCGATCGGCCGGTGGCGGGCCGGGGGCCGCAGGACGGTTCGCGCTGCTCGCGGCGGCGGAGTCGGCGGGGGCGCTGGCGGCGGCCGAGATGGGGCACGACGGGCTGCCCTGGTCGGCCGCCGAGCACGACGCGCTGCTCACCGAGTTGCTCGGACCGCGCCCCTCCGGCGGCCTGCGTCCCCGCCGGCTCCAGGATCTCGCCGACCGCATCGGCGCCGCGTTCGGCCCGCGCACGCACGTCAACCCCGACTCCCCGGCGCAGCTCCTCAAGGCGTTCGCGTCGGCGGGGCACCCGATCCCCTCGACACGCGCCCACGTGCTCAAGGGCGTCGACCATCCCGCGGTGCCGCTGCTGCTGGAGTACAAGGAACTCGCGCGCCTGCACACCGCGCACGGCTGGGCGTGGCTGGACACCTGGGTCAGCGGCGGGCGGTTCCGCCCCGAGTACGTGGCCGGCGGGGTGGTGTCCGGCCGGTGGGCGACGAGCGGCGGCGGCGCCCTGCAGATCCCGCGCGTCCTGCGCAGCGCCGTCGTCGCCGACCCTGGCTGGTCGCTCGTCGTCGCGGACGCGGCCCAGCTCGAACCCCGGGTGCTGGCGGCCCTCGCGGGCGACCGCGCGTTCGCCGAGGCCGCCGCCCACGGCGACCTCTACGCCGCCCTCTCCGGCGCCTTCGACTCCGGGCCGGGAGCGGCGACGGTGCCGGAGGACGGGATGAGCGCGCGGGACAAGGCCAAGCTAGCGCTGCTGTCCGCCATGTACGGCGGCGGGACGGGTGAGGCCGTGCGGCTCCTCGCCGTCCTGAAGAACCGGTTCCCCGACGCGTTCGAGTACGTGGAGGCCGCCGCCCGGGCGGGGGAGCGCGGGCGGCTCGTCCGGTCCCGGCTGGGGCGCACCTGCCCGCCGCCGTCGGCCGGCTGGCGCGAGCTGACCGCCGCGGGGGACGACGGCCCCCACCCGGAGCGGCGGAGCCCGGCCGCGCAGGCGCTGCGCAGCCGGGGCCGCTTCACCCGCAACTTCGTCGTCCAGGCGACCGCCGCCGACTGGGCGCTCGCCCTGCTCGCCTCGCTGCGCCGCCGCCTCACCGCGCTCGGCTCCGGCCCGTCCGCCGGTCCCCGCCTGGTGTTCTTCCAGCACGACGAGGTCATCGTGCACACCCCGGCGGAGCTGGCCGCGGACGTCGCCGCCGCCGTCCGCGACTCGGCCGGGGAGGCGCGGCGGCTCCTCTTCGGCGACACCCCCGTCGTGTTCCCCATGGAGATCGCGATCGTGGACCGGTACGCCGACGCCAAGTAGCCGCCCGCGCTCGCCCGCGGCCGGTGCGCTCAGCCGGCGATCGTGTAGGACGCGCGGGTGTTCAGGGCGTCGACGTCGTCGAAGGACGTCTGCCGGTAGGCGCCGCTGATGGTCTCCAGCTCGTTCGGCGCCAGGACGTCCTCGATGGCCGCGAAACCGCGCGGGGCGCGCTCGCTGACCGTCTGCAGGATCCGGTCGGCGGGCATGTCGCGGCAGGCCAGCACGATGGCGTTGACCGTCTCGCGGCGCTCCCGCTCGTAGGCGAGCAGACCCGCGGCGGGATCGGCGGCCCTGACCAGCTCGTGCGCCAGGACGCGGGCGTCGAGCACCGCCTGGGACCCGCCGTTCGACCCGATCGGGTACATCGGGTGGGCGGCGTCGCCGAGCAGGGTCACCCGGCCGAACGTCCAGCGGTCGAGGGGATCGCGGTCGACCATCGGGTACTCGAGGATCTCCGCCGCCCCGGACAGCATCGCCGGGATGTCGAGCCAGTCGAACGTCCAGTCGGCGAAGTGGGGGAGCACGTCCTCCAGGCGGCCCGTCCGGTTCCAGTCGGCGGCCTCCTCAAGCCGGTCGTCCCTGAGCCTCACCTCGGCCACCCAGTTCAGCAGCGCCCTGCCCATGCGCTCGGCGCGCATGGAGATCGGGTAGACGACCATCTTGGACGCGGCGTTGCTGCCCGCGATGGCCAGGGTGCGCCCGGTCAGGAAGGGCTCGCCCTCGGTGACCCCGCGCCACATCCTGATCCCGTTCCACAGCGGCGCCTTCTCGCCCGGGTTCAGCTGGGCCCGGACGGCGGAGTGCAGGCCGTCCGCGCCGATCAGCACGTCGGCGGTGCCGGTGTCGGCGGTGCCGGACGCGCGGTCGCGCAGCCGGGCCCGCACGCGGTCCCCGTCCTGCTCGAAGCCCTCGAACACGGTCCCGGTGCGGACGGCCTGCTCGCCGAGCCGCGCCACGACGGCGTCCAGCAGCAGCATCTGCAGTTCGCCGCGGTGGATGGAGTACTGCGGCCAGCGGTAGCCGAGGGCGCGTCCCCGCGGCTCGGCCCAGATCCGGCCGCCGTACCGGTCGAAGTGCACCGTCTCGGCGGTGGGGACGCCGGTCTCGGCGAGTTCGTCGCCGAGCCCCAGCTCGGTGAGCTCCCGCACGGCGTGCGGGAGCAGGTTGATGCCGACGCCGAGCGGCCGCAGCCGGACGGCGGAGTCGACGACGAGCGCCTCGACACCGGCCGCGTGCAGGCTCAGGGCGGTGGTGAGACCGCCGATCCCCGCACCCACGATGAGTACGCGCATGAATCGCCCTCCGTTGTCCGGGCAGGGCGGGGCCGGTGTGCCGGCGGCCCCGCCCGCCCCGGTCTCGTTCCTCGACCGCCGCGCACGGCGGTGGTTCGTGCAGTCGAGCCGTGCGTCAGCGGGCCGGCTTCGCGCCGGCCCCCTCCGCCTTCGCCGCCCCGGCCGGCCGCGTGTCGGCGGGGGCCGCGCCCGGCACCCGCGCGCCGCCGCGGACCAGCCGCCCGACCTCGGCCCGCAGCTGGACGAACTCCGGCAGGCCGCGGGTGTCGATCTGGTCGCGGACGGACGGCAGCCCGACGGGCAGGTCGGCGTGCACCCGGGCGGGCGAGCGGTTGAGGACGACGACCCGGTCACCGACGTAGACGCTCTCGTCGATGTCGTGGGTGACCAGCAGGATCGTCATCTTCTCCGTGCGGTGCACCTGGAGGACGAGGTCCTCCAAGTCCTCCCGGGTCTGCGCGTCGACGGAGCCGAACGGCTCGTCCATCAGCAGCAGCGAGGGACGGTAGGCCAGTGCCCGCGCGATCGACACGCGCTGCTGCATGCCGCCGGACAGCTGCCACGGGTACTTGCGTCCGGCGTCGTGGAGGCCCACCGACTCCAGGGCCTCTTCCGCGGCGGCCCGCCGCTCCGAGCGCGACTTCCCGCGCCGGCGCAGCGGCAGCGCCACGTTGTCGCGGACGCTCAGCCAGGGGAACAGCGACCGGCTGTAGTCCTGGAACACCACCGCGAGGTCGTCGGGCACGCCGTTGACCGGCTTGCCGTCCAGCGTGAGCCTGCCGCCGGTCGGCTGGATCAGCCCGGCGATGCAGCGCAGCAGCGTGGACTTGCCGCAGCCGGACGGCCCGACGATGCTGACCAGCTGCCCGTCCGGGACGGTGAGGTCGAGGCCGTCGAGGACCTTGAGCCCGTCTCCTCCGTAGGAGTGGGTGAGGCCGGTTATCTGAAGCATCACGGCCACCTTTTCTGTGTGTACGTCATGAGGGTCGTCAGCGTGGGGGCATCGGTCAAGTCGCGAGCCGCTGGGCACCGATGTGCCAGGCCAGCACGCGGCGTTCCAGGAGCATGAACACGGCGTTGAACACGAAGCCGAGGATGCCCAGCATGACGATGCCGGCCCACATCCGGGGGAGCTCGAACGAGCGCTGGGCGCCGATGAGCTCGGAGCCGATGCCCGCGGTGCTGCCGAACAGCTCGGAGATGACCATGAGGATCAGCGCGAACGACAGCGCGACCCGCAGCCCCGCGAAGATCTTGGGAGAGGCCCCGGGGAGGATGATGGTCACCAGCCGGCGGAACCGGCCGATGCCGAACACCTTGGCCGTCTCCAGCTGCAGGGACTCCACGGTGCGGACGCCTTCGCAGGTGTTCAGCAGCACCGGCCACACCACGCCGAACGCGATCGTGACGATCTGCATGGTGGCGCCCAGCTGGAACACGATGATGAAGAAGGGCAGCAGCGTCGGCGGCGGCACCGCGCGCAAGAACTCCAGTACCGGGCTCGCCATGTCGTAGAGGATCTGCGACCGGCCGATGGCCGCGCCGACCACGACGCCGGCGACGCCCGCGGCGCCCCACCCGATGAACAGGTGGGTGAGGCTGGTGGAGAAGTCGTCGGTGGCGTTCTCGGTGAGGAACAGGCTGGACGCGGGCCCGGAGAACCACAGCTCGTGCAGCGCCTGGGCGATCCGGGTCGGCGGCGGGAAGTAGGTCTCGTTCACCGCGCGGGTGACGACCTCCCACAGCACGAAGACCAGGACGACGAGCCAGGCGCGCTCGACGAACCCGCGCAGGGCTTTCATGAGGCTCACGTGACGCCCTCCACCTTCGCCGAGTGCCACCTGAACGCGATCCGTTCCAGCCCGAGAAGGGCCAGGTTGGCGAGTAGCCCGAGGACACCGGCCCAGACGGCCCCGGCCAGCAGCAGGTCCGTGCGGCCACCGCCGGCCTGCGTGGAGCTGAGGTAGATGCCGACGCCGTCGACCCCGCCGGCCAGAAGCTCGGTGCTGACCACCACGATGAGCGCGACGGAGGCGGCGATCCGGACGCCGGTGGTGATGAACGGCGCGGCGCTCGGCAGCGAGACGCGCCACAGCACCGACGGCGTTCCGAAGCCGAAGCTGCGCAGGCTGTCCTTCGCGACCGGGTCGACGTCGCGGAGCGCGTACAGGGTGTTGATGAGGATCGGCCACAGGCACGCGTAGAAGATCAGCGACATCTTCATCTGCGTCGGGTCCGCGAACAGGATGATGGCGAGCGGGATCAGCGCGACCGAGGGGATGGGCCGCATGAGTTCGACGAGCGCGCGGGCGGCGGTGCCCAGCAGCGGTACCGAGCCGAGCAGGACGCCCAGCGGCACCGCCACGAGCACCGCCAGCGCGAGCCCGCCGAACCATGCCTGCAGCGTCGCCGCGACGTCGACGAGGAACTCCTCGTCGACGGCGAGCTTCCCGGCCTCCCCCAGTACGGTCGTCGCCGGGGGGAGGGCGGACGCGTCCACGAGGCCGGTACGGCTCACGACCTCGAGGACTGCGACCGCACCGGCCACCCCGGCGGCGCCGAAGACGATGCGGCGATGATTCATGCGGCCGATTCGGCGATGAACTTCTTGACGTCGATCTTCTCTTCGACGTAGCCGAACTGGAGCATCACGTCCGCCACGCGCTGGAGCCTGGTGGCGTTCAGCGTGGTCGGGAACGTGCCGTAGCTCATGGTCGAGGCGACCTCTTCGGTGATCCCCTTGGCGTAGGTCGGCAGGATGTCCTGCACGAGCTTACGGTCGGCCGCCATGCCCTGCGCCTTCTGCAGCGCGCGCTGGAACGCGGCGGTCGTCTTCGGGTTGTCCTGGATGAACTTCTCGGTGGCGGCGTAGCCGGCGATCGGGAAGTCGGCGGTGGGGCCGCTGGACAGGTCGGAGATCATGCGGGCGCCGATCGACTGCTGCATCTGGGTGCCGAACGGCTCGATCGCCTGGACGGCCTCGACGCTCTTGGACTTCAGAGCCTGCTCCATGGCGGGCGGGGCGACCTCGACGAAGTTCTTGTCCTCGTCCAGCTCGACGCCCTGCGGCTTGCCGGCGGCGCGGACGAGCAGCGTGCTGATGTTGCGGCGGGTGTTGACGCCGATCTTCTTGCCCTCGAGGTCCTTGATCGTGCGGTACGGCGAGTCCTTGCGCACCATCACGGTGTGGGTCTTGGAGGCGCTCTGGAAGCCCTCGGCGACGATCTTGGGCTTGAAGCCGGGGTCCTTGATGCCGGCGGTCAGCAGCGAGACGTAGTTGCCGAAGCTGAAGTCCAGGCGGCCGCTCTTGAGCAGCGGGATGCCCGCGGCGCCGCCCTGGATGACCTCCGTCTTCACGTTCAGGCCCTCGGCCTTGAACAGGCCCTTGTCGATGGCGATCTGCACGGGGGCGGTGTCGGCGATGGTCATGGTGCCGAGGGTGATATCGGTCTTCTCCAGGCCGTTGGCCGAGGAGCCCTCGTCGGAGTCGCCGCAGGCGACCATGGTGAGCCCGAGCGCGATGGCCAGTGCGCCGCCGAGGATGGTGCGGCGGTGGGAAGCAGACATGATCAATGCTCCATTTGCGGGGGAAGCTGGCTGAAAGCTGATCTTTCAACGAGCGGGGAGCGTAGCGCACCGCGGGCGCGCTATGGGGGAGATGCCAGCTTTACGTGCACATATGTGAACACACATGAGCAAGCTGTGACATTTACGTCTCCTACATCACAAGTCTAGACCTGTGTGATCATTCGGGTTGGCCATGATGGTTGCTCTGTGTTGCAATGTTCCGCGCTTGCCCACAGTGGTGCGGGCAGGTGACACGACCCGGATCTCGTTCAGGGTCACTGTGCGCCGCGAGCGATCGACCCATTGAGAGGTAGCGGAGGGCAGTGCGGAAAGCCGAAGGGGCCGAGATGGCCCCGCAGTCCCCTCAGCCAGGCCCGTCTGCCAGCGAAGACGCCCCCAAGCGAGGCTTCCTGGGAGGCCGGTTCAAGCTGCGCAACTGGCGCGTGCGGACGCGCCTTTTCGCCCTCATCGCGGTGCCCACCATCGTGGCCGCACTCCTTGCGGGCTTTCGCGTCGAGGTCTCCATGGAGGACGCCGACGCCTACCGCCGGACGGGCCAGATGGCTACGCTCGGTAAGGAACTGACTGCGCTCGCACACGAGGTGGAGAACGAGCGCGACGCGATGGCGAGCCGGGCCGCGGGCGGCGCGCGCGCCGTCAACGACGAGGAGCTGAAACAGCGCCAGGCCGCGGTGGACGCGGCCGCCCGCAAGGTACAGGCGGCGGCCGAGGGCCTTGACATCAGCGCGCCCGGGCTGGAGCTTGCGCTCGGGAACGTCCTCGACCGGGTCAACGACCTGCCGGCGCTGCGGGCCCTGTCCGCGCGCCTGGCGCCGGGCCCGATCATCGACAAGTACGGCGAGTTCGTCGACGACTTCAGCGGCTACCACCTGCTGGTCTCCCAGGACGCCCCGACGCCCGAGCTGGCGCAGGGGGCGCTGGCGCTCGCCGACCTCGCGAGCGCCAAGGATGCCGCGTCCCGGGAGCGGGCCCTCATCGCCGCGGCGCTGTGGGAGGGGCAGTTCCTGCCGATCGACCGCGCCTCGGTCGACGACGCCCGCGCCGACCTCAACACGAGCATCGAGGCGTTCCGCAGCTCGGCCACCGTGGCGCAGCTGCAGCTCTTCGAGGACACCGTCACCGGCCCGGAGCTGGACCGCGCGGAGGTCACCCGGCTGCGGGCCCTCGCGGTCGCCGACGCCTCCCCGGAGCTGCAGGTCAGGCTGGGCAGCCGCATCGCGACCAACTGGATGTCGGACTCCAGCGTGCGCATCGACAAGCTGCGCACGGTCGAGCAGAAGATCGCCTCGGACCTCGCCGCCGGCGCCGATGACGCCAAGTCCAGCGCCCAGACCGACGCGATCCGGGACGGGGTGCTGCTGTTCCTCGTCCTCGCGATCGTCCTGGCGACCGTCATCCTGGTGGCCCGCTCGCTGGTGCGGCCGCTGCGGCGGCTGCAGTCCGGCGCGCTGGAGGTGGCCGGCACCCGGCTGCCGGGCCTGGTCGACCGGCTGCGCGATCCCGAGGCCGCCGCGGGCGGTATCGAGGTCGAACCCATCGAGATCGACTCCACCGACGAGATCGGCCAGGTCGCGCGGGCGTTCGACGAGGTCCACCGCGAGGCGGTCCGGCTGGCGGCCGACGAGGCGGTCCTGCGCGGCAACATCAACGCGATGTTCGTCAACCTCTCGCGCCGCAGCCAGTCCCTGATCGAGCGCCAGCTGAAGCTGATCGAGGAGCTGGAGCAGAGCGAGCGCGACGAGGAGCAGCTCGGGAACCTGTTCCGGCTGGACCACCTGGCGACCCGCATGCGCCGCAACAATGAGAACCTCCTCGTCCTCGGCGGCCAGGACCAGGTGCGCCGGTGGAACCAGCCCGTTCCGCTGATCGACGTCGTCCGCGCCTCGCTGTCCGAGGTCGAGCAGTACGAACGGGTCGCGCTACGGGTTCAGGGCGACATGACCGTCGGCGGCCCGGTCGTCAACGACCTCGTCCACCTGCTGGCCGAGCTGGTGGAGAACGCCACGGTCTTCTCCGCCGACCACACCAAGGTGACCGTCTCCGGCCAGATGCTGAGCGGTGGCGGCGCCATGCTGCAGATCACCGACAACGGCGTGGGCATGTCGGCCGAGGAGCTGGAGCAGGCCAACTGGCGGCTCGCGAACCCGCCCGTCATCGACTTCTCCGCGGCGCGCCGCATGGGCCTGTTCGTGGTCGGCCGCCTGGCCGTCCGGCACGGTATCCGCGTGGAGCTGCGCGCCGCCCAGGGCGGCGGCCTCACCGCGTTCGTGGTGCTGCCCGACGCGGTGATCACCCCGGGCGAGTCCGGCGGATTCGGCGGGCGCGGCTTGAGCGGCCGGGAGAGCGACGGCCAGCAGCTCGCCGCGCTGACCACGACCACCGAGCCGCCCGCCATCGGCACCGGCGGCGGGTTCGCCCAGGACGACTACGGGCCCTCCGGCGCCCCGATGGGCGGCGGGACCGGGGCGCACCCGATGGTCGGCGGCACCGGGCCGCTGCGCTCCCTGCGGGGTGGGACCGGCCCCCAGCCGGCCATGAACGAGACGGGCCCGATCCCCGCCGCCGGCGGCGGCCACGGCTCGTTCCCCGGCACCGGGCCGCTGCCCACCGTGTCGCACGGCGACCAGGGACGGCCCGCCGACGACCCGTACCAGCCCGGCGACCGGCAGCCGCCGCGCCGGCCGGGCGAGCTGCCCATCCGCCGGCCCGGCGCCCAGCTGCCGGGACGGCCGGTCGACGACGGTCCCAACGGCCTCTTCCAGCCCCGCAACGAGCGGCAGGACGGCACGGCCAACGGCGTCTACGGCCAGGGCGGTCCCCAGGGCGGGCCCCAGTCCGTCGTCCCGGAGGCCCAGCCGATGGTGCCCGAGCCGGGCGGCTCGCGGCAGATCCCGTGGGAGACCGGGCCGCTGGAGCAGGTGGGCGAGACCGGGCAGGGGCCGCGGGACCCCTACGGCGACGCCTCGCAGACCGGCCCCGGGCTGCGGCGGCGCACGTCCCAGTGGGACACGGGCGACCTGGCGCCGCAGCCGGGCGGGATGCCGAGGCGGCACCCGGCGGAGGAGCCGTACCAGGAACCGCCCGTCTCCGAACCGTCCGTGCGGGCGCCCCAGGCACCGCCGGTGCAGGCGCCGCCCGAGCAGAAGGCGCCACCGCGAGGGCCCGAGCGTTCGCCCATCTTCGACGCGATGCAATCGGAGTGGTTCATGCGAAGGTCGGGAGACAACCCGGGGGAGAACCCCGCGCGGGGCTGGGAGTCCCCGGCGGACGCGGGCTTCCGCGCCGCCGAGGCCGCCCGCGAGCCCGTCGCGACGACGCGCACCAATGTCGGGCTGCCCAAGCGGGTGCCGGGCAAGAACCGGGTCCCGGGGGCGGTCGGCCGCGCGGCCGCGCCGGCCGGGAACCCGCAGGCCGGAGCCGGTTCGGCGGCGGGCCAGGCATTGCCACAGGGCCCCGCTCAAGGGCAGGCTGTGCCGGGCGGGCAGGCGCCCGGCGGCCCGGCGCAGGAACGGCAGGGATACGGCCAGACGGCCGACGTCGTACGCAACCGCTTCGCGAGCCTCCAGCGC
The DNA here is from genome assembly GCF_004349245.1 of Actinomadura sp. 6K520. Taxonomy (GTDB): domain Bacteria; phylum Actinomycetota; class Actinomycetes; order Streptosporangiales; family Streptosporangiaceae; genus Spirillospora. Next base: position 47,605 of record NZ_SMLC01000026.1, read on the forward strand.
GGCGTCCATCGGGGACGCCACGAGGCCCGCGGCGCAGGCACGTCAGGTGAGGCGCCGTCACAGGGTGACGGCGAGACAGGAGGCACCCGGTGAGCGGGCAGGATCTCAACTGGTTGGTGACGAACTTCGCGGACCGTGTCCCGAAGGTCGCGCACGCCGTCGTGGTCTCCTCGGACGGATTGCCGATGGCGTACTCGTCGGGTTTCCCGCCCGAGCGTGCGGACCAGCTTTCGGCGATCGCCTCGGGGTTGATGAGCCTGACCCAGGGCGCGGCGAAGATCTTCGACGCGGGCGGGGTGAACCAGACCGTCGTCGAGATGGACCGCGGCCTGCTGTTCGTGATGTCGATCACGAACGGGTCGGTGTTCGCGGTGCTCGCGGCGCCGGACTGCGACCTCGGACTCGTCGCGTACGAGATGACACTGCTGGTGGAGCGGGTGGGGCGCGTGCTGTCGCCCGCGCTGCGCGCGCCGGAGCAGGGGCAGCCTCCGTACTCGGGTCCTCCGGTGACGGAGATGGGCGCCGGCCCCGCCCGCTATTGACCGTGACTGACTCTGACGGAGGTCGGCGACATGGATCGAGGCAGCTTCGGAGGCAGTCCCGGGGGCCCCGGGCGCTGGCCGGGTGACCATGGGCGGGCGCCCGCGCCGGGACGCCCCCCCGAACGGGCGGAGAGCGAGAACAGTTCGCTGGTGCGCCCGTACGCCGTGACGGGGGGACGCACCAGGCCGCGCTACGATCTCGCCATCGAGGCGCTGGTCACCGCGGCTCCCTACCCGCCGCGGGACGTGGCCGTGCTCACCCCGGAGTACCGGGCGATCATGGACCTGTGCCGGTCGGCCCGCTCGGTCGCCGAGGTCTCCGCCCTGCTGCGCCTGCCGCTCGGCGTCGCACGGGTGCTCGTCGCCGACATGGCCGTCGAGGGGCTGCTGCGGCTGCACCAGTCCCAGCCCGCCACGACCACCGGCGGACAGCCGGACCTCCGCTTGCTAGAAAGGGTGCTCAGTGGCCTTCGGAAGCTCTGACCAGGTTCCGGCCCCGGGGTCGCACGGCGGAGAGGCCGAGCTGACCTCGGTCAAGATCGTCGTCGGCGGCGGTTTCGGTGTCGGCAAGACCACCTTCGTCGGGTCGGTCTCGGAGATCATGCCTCTCACCACCGAGGCGGTGATGACCGCGGCCAGCGCCGACGTGGACGACCTGTCGGCCGTGCCGGACAAGACGACCACCACGGTCGCGATGGACTTCGGGCGCGTGTCGCTCGACAGCGAACTGATCCTCTACCTGTTCGGCACGCCCGGGCAGCACCGCTTCTGGTTCATGTGGGACGACCTCGTCCGCGGCGCCATCGGCGCCGTGGTGCTGGTCGACACCCGCCGGCTGGAGGACTGCTTCGCCGCGGTGGACTACTTCGAGGAGCTCGGCCTGCCGTTCGTGGTCGGCGTCAACGGGTTCCACGGGGAGTTCCAGTACGCGGTCGAGGACATCCGCGACGCGCTGTCGATCAGCGCGCACGTGCCCATCGTCCAGTGCGACGCGCGGAGCCGCGAGTCCACCAAGCAGGTGCTGATCACGCTCGTCCAGCACGCGATGTCGATGCACGCCTCGCCGCCCGCGGGGGCGTCCGCGCCGCCTGCCGCGTCCGGCGGGCAGGTGGGCACGGCGTCGCCCAGCTGGACCTGACGCCCGGCGCGGACACGGCGCCCCCTGGAACCGGCCGGGTTACGGTCGCGTAGGTCGTGTGCAGGATGCATCATTCTCTACGTGATCGACCATGAACCGGTGATGGGGATTGCGATGAGCGAATTGGAGCCGATTCAGACGTACGTGGCCCTCGGTGACAGCTTCACCGAGGGCCTCAACGACCCCTACCCCGGCGAGGAGGACCGCTTCCGCGGCTGGGCCGACCGGCTGGCGGAGTTCCTCGCCGCGCGGAACCCGGACCTGCGGTACGCCAACCTCGCGGTCCGCGGCAAGGTCCTGCGGCAGATCGTGGACGACCAGGTCCCGCGCGCCGTCGACCTCGCCCCCGACCTCATCACCCTGTGCGCGGGCGGCAACGACATCATCCGCCCCGGCGCCGATCCCGACGCGCTCGCGGTCGTCTTCGACGACGCCGTCCGCCGCCTGCGCGCCACCGGCTCCCGCGTCGTCGTCTTCACCGGCTTCGACACCCGGGGGCTGCGCGGCGGCGGCCGCATCCGCGGCAGGGCCGCCACCTACAACATGCACCTGCGCGCCATCGCCGACCGCCGCGGCTGCACGGTCGTCGACCTGTGGCCGCTGCGCGTGTTCGACGACCCGCGCGCCTGGTACGAGGACCGCCTGCACCTCTCGTCCGAGGGGCACCGCCGCATGGCCCTGTGCGTCGCCGAGGCGATCGGGCTTGCCGCCGGCGAGGACTGGCGCGAGCCCTGGCCGCCGCTGGACCGTGCCGACTGGCTGACCTCGCGGCGGGAGGACGTCCGCTGGGCCCGCACCTACCTCCTGCCGTGGATCGGGCGCCGCGCCACCGGCCGTTCCTCCGGGGACGGCCGGGGCCCCAAGCGCCCCGCCCTGGTGGCGTGGAGCGGGGACCTCGCCCTCCGGGGGGACGGGGGCTCGAACGGTGCGGCCCGGTGCCAGGGACCGTCTCGCTCCGAGCACTAGCGTCCTTCCCCGCGTGGTCGGGTCACGCCGGGTCAGGCGGGGTCGGGATCGCCGATGGCCTCCTCCAGCGTGTCGGCCACCGGGATCCGGCGGTGCAGGCCGGTGATCGCGAGGGTGCGGCGGATGAGCGGAGGGGGCGCGGCGATGGTGAGGCTGCCGCCGGCGGCCGTGACGGCCTTGTAGCAGGAGACGATGACCGAGAGGCCGCCGGAGTCCATGAACTCCAGGCCGGCGAGGTCGAGGACGAGGCGCTCGCCGTGTTCGCGGCGGGCGGCGTCCAGGTACACGCGCAGGTCCTCCGAGGAGGCGATGTCGAGGTCTCCGCGCAGCCGCACGACGGCACGTCCGGCGTGCGGCCGGGTGGTCATTTCCAGGAGCGGCACGCGGGGACTTCCTCGGGTCCGTGCAAGTTCGTGAAGCGAATCATTTCCATGTGACAACTATTGCGGACGGCGCGGCCCCCTGCCAACCCGCCGCGCGCCGGGGGGTGTGCGCGGTCGTGCCCGGCCGTAGGGTGCTGTCGGACAGTGCCCGATCCGCTGTGTAGGAGAAGGACCCCCCAGGTGAGTTCCCCCCGGCTGCCGGACCATCTCGAAGTGCTGCTCACCGAGGAGCCCGTCCTGGACGTGTACGCGCACGGTCCATGGCGGGTGCCCGACGGGCTGTACGAGGAGATGCGCGAACGCGCCGTGGAGTACAACCGGGACCCGCGCGCGGTGGTGCTGACCAGGCAGCTCAGCGACTTCTACGGCGGCGGCACGAGCGCGGCGGGGGCGGAGCAGTGGTCGCTGCTGACGTTCCTGCTCGGCGCGTCGGCCGTCCGGGGCGGGTCGCGGGGCGACGTCGACTACGAGCTGCTGTCGGCGTTCCTCGCCAAGCCCGAGACCGCCGTCCGGGACCCGCTGGCCTGGTTCACGCAGGGCGGGCGGTGGCGTCCGCCGGGCCTGTGGCTTCCCGAACCGGCCGGGGACGACCGCGAGCGCCGCGCGGTGATGTTCGAGCTGGCGCGCGCGGGGCTGGACGTCTTCGCGGGGCTGGAGCCGGTGGAGCGGCGCCGGCGGGCGCTGATGGAGCTGTTCGACCGGCGCGCCGCCGACCCGGAGCTGCGCGAGCTGGACATGAGCGTCCCCATCGGGCGCCTGGAGGAGTCGTGGACGTCCGGGCTGACCGATGAGGAACTGGCCGTCCTGCCCGAGCTGGCGGGGCCCGTCGGCTACCTCGGGTGGGCGTGCGCGGGCCTGGAGGCCGCACACGAGCGCTTGGCGGGGGCCGTCGCGGACGGGGACGAGCCCGACACCGCCCTCGCCCGGCTGCTGCTCGCGGCCGACGCTCCGGTCGTCCCGGCGGAACTGGCCGTCGTCCTGGGGACGACGCGCTACGAGAACGTGGAGGAGCGGTTCCGCGCGGCCCGCGAGGGCTTCGCGACGGACGCGTGGCAGCAGGACGTGCGCGCGTGGCTGGCCCGGGGGCTGGTCGCGGGCGAGGCCGACGCCGCGCGTGCGTGGCTGGACATGGCGGTCCGCATCACGGGCTCGGTGCAGGGGCTTCCGGACTCCCCGGTGAGCCCGCGCTGCCGGGTGCCGGTGCGCGCGTTCCACGCCGACCTGCGGCGGCTGTTCACCGCGCGGCGGGTCCGCAACACGCTCGGCACCTCGCTGGGCGGCGAGGACCCCCAGCGAACCGGGACCGGCCGGGCACGGCGCGCCGAGGAGGCTGCCGGCGGGGGCCCGGACCCGCTGGTCGGGCAGCCGGAGCTGTCGCGGGTCCTGGACGCCGCGGTCCGGGCGCGGCTGGCCGGGGAACGCCCCGTCCGCCTGCTGATCGCCGGCCCGGAGGGGACCGGGAAGGGCACCGCCGCCGAGGTGGCGGAGCGCCGGCTGGCCGAGGGCGGAGCGGCCCGCGAGGCGCTGTGGATCTCCGACCAGGTCTTCGCGTCGCTGGGGGTGAGCGACGCCGTCCTGTGGCTGCAGGCCCGCGTCCGCGACTGCCTGGAGGGGCGGATGCTCCTGGTGGTGGACGACCTGGAGAAGCTCGCCGCGCACGAGCGCTGCGGCGCCGCCGCCGTCGAGGAGCTGCGGCGCCTCATGGCCCGCTCGCCGTCCCTCGGCGTCGTCGCACTGTGCCGTCCCGGCGGCGACCGGCGGCTGTTCGACGCCAACCCGGCGCTCGTCCGGGCGTTCGACGTGGCCCGCACCCGCGACTTCGGTGAGGACGACTTCGCCGAGCTGTTCACGCTGGCCGTCGCGCGGCGCGGCGCCCGCGTCGGGCCGGAGGCCGCCGCGACCGCCGCGGGCATGCTGCGCCGCACCCCGCCGCTGCTGAACCTGCGCGGCGCCCGGCTGGTGGAGCACATGGCGGGGCAGGCCGTCGCCGCCGCGGCCCTGCGCGCCGCGGAGGAGACTCAGGCGGGGGATGCGGCCGGGGAGGCGGGCGCCGCGCCCGCCGGCCCGCCGGAGGTCACGGCGGCGGACCTGCCGCACCGGCTGATCCCGGGCCGCTCCGCCGGCACCGACCCGCTCGCCGAACTGGCCGCGTGCGCGGGGATCGAGCCCGCGAAGCGCGAGGTGGACGCGCTGGTCGCCGAGGCGAAGGCCGCCCGGCTGCGCCGCGAGGCGGGCATGAAGGCCAGGGACCTGCCCCGGCACCTGGTGTTCATCGGGAACCCCGGCACCGGCAAGAGCAAGGTCGCGGGCATCCTCGGCCGGCTGTACGCCGACCTCGGCGTGCTGTCCTCCGGCCACCTGGTCGAGGTGGAGCGCGCCGACCTGCTCGGCGAGTACGCCAGCGAGAGCGCCCTGCGGGTCCGGCGGGCGGTGGAGGAGGCCCACGGCGGCGTCCTGGTCGTCCGTGACGCGCACGCCCTGGTCTCGGCCGCCGCGGACGCCGCGCGGGGCCGCGAGGTCCTGGACGTCCTCATCACCGGCCTCCAGGCCCGCACCGAGGACCTCCTCGTCGTGCTGACCGGCCCGGAGGCCGAGCTGAACGGGTTGCTGAAGTCGCGTCCCGACCTGGCCGCGCACTTCCCCCGCACCGTCCGGTTCCCCGACCTCACCGAGGAGGAGCTGGTCGAGGTGTTCGCCGCCAAGGCCGCCGACGCGGGGTTCGAGCTGGCGCCCGGGGTGCTGGAGCGGGTCCGCGAGCTGGCCGAGGCCGCGCCGCGCGAGCGCGGGTTCGGCAACGCCCGCGCCATGATCAACCTGCTCGACCGGGCGGTGGCGATGCAGGGGCGGCGCGTCCTCGCCGACGGCATCGTCGACGAGACCGAGTCGCTGGACGAGATCCTCCTGGCGGACCTCCCCGACACGCTCAGCCGCGGGCGCGACGACGTCCCCGGCGACCCGCTCGCCGAGATCGACCGGCTGATCGGGCTGGCCGACATCAAGCGGGAGGTGTCCTCCCTGGTCGCCGAGGTCCGCGCCGAGCAGCTGCGGCGCGACGCCAAGCTGTCCCCGGCGTCCCCGTCCCGCCACATGGTGTTCATGGGCAGCCCGGGCACGGCCAAGACGACGATCGCCCGGCTGATCGCCGCCGTGTACGCGCGGCTCGGGCTGCTGTCGTCCGGCCACCTGGTGGAGGTCACCCGCGCCGACCTCGTCGCCGAGTTCATCGGGCAGACGGCGCCGCGGGTGCGGGGCGCGGTCGAGCGCGCCCTCGGCGGCGTGCTGTTCGTCGATGAGGCGTACACGCTGTCGTCCTCGGGCGGCGACCGGCGCGACTTCGGCCACGAGGCGGTCGCCGAGCTGCTGCGGCTGATGGAGGAGCACCGCGGTGACCTGGTCGTCATCGTCGCCGGATACGACGCCGAGATGGAGCGCTTCCTCGACGCCAACCCGGGGCTGAAGTCCCGGTTCCCGAAGGTGCTGCACTTCCCCGACTACTCCGACGACGAGCTCGTCACGATCTTCGAGTTCATGGCGGCGGAGGCGGGGTTCGCGCTGGCACCCGGAATCCTCGACGGGGTGCGCCGGCTGGTCGCCGCGCAGCCGCGGGGCTCCTCGTTCGGCAACGCGCGGCTCGTCCGCAACCTGCTGGAGGCGGCGATCTCCCGGCAGGCGCGCCGCATCACCGCCGAGCACGACGCGGAGCCGGACGGCGTCGCGGCGGCCGAGGTCGGGACGCTGCGCCCCGCGGACCTCCCCGACGCGCCCCGGCGCGAACCCGGCATCGGCTTCGGCCCCTACATCTAGCCCGCCCGGCGGCTAGCCCGCCGGCGCCCGCGGGTCGGCGGCGGACGCGCCGGCGCCGTAGGCGGCGGCCTGGAGGGAGTACAGGTCGGCGTACACGCCGCCCCGGGCCATCAGCGCGGCGTGGTCGCCCTCCTCGATGACCTTGCCGTGCTCCAGGACGTAGATGCGGTCGGCGTAGCGGACGCTGGCGAGCCGGTGCGTGATGAGCAGGACCGTCCGGCCGTCGGCGTGCGTGCGGATCCGTTCGAACAGCTGGTGCTCGGCGCGCGCGTCGAGGGCGGCGGTCGGCTCGTCGCAGATCAGCAGCGGCGCGTCGCGGAAGAAGCCGCGGGCGACGGCGAGGCGCTGCCACTGCCCGCCCGACAGCTCCGCGCCGCCCTTGAACCGGCGGTCGAGCAGCGTGTCGTACCCGCGGGCGAGATCGTCCACGACCTCGGCGGCCCCGGAGGCGCGGGCGGCGGCGAGCAGGGCCGGGCTCTCGTCCTCGCCGGGGACGTGCTCGCGGCCGCGCCCCATCGTGATGTTCTGCCGGGCGGTCATCGGCCAGTGCGTGTAGTCCTGCGCGATGACGGCGATACGTTCCCACACCTCCCGCGGGGGCACCTTCGTCAGCGGCACGTCGTCCCACCGGACCTCGCCGGCGTCCGGGTCGTACAGGCCGGCCATGATCTTGGCGAGGGTCGTCTTGCCGGAGCCGTTCTCGCCGACGAGCGCGACCACCTCGCCCCTGCGCAGATCCAGCGAGATGCCGTTGAGGGACGGTACGTCCGCCCCCGGGTAGGTGAACATGACGTCCCGGACGCGGATACGGCCGAAGTCGTCCGGGAGCCGTTCCCGCGCCTCCCGCGCGCCGGGTAGGGCGCGCCGCGGGATCCGCCGCTCCGCCTTCTCGCAGAAGGACAGGTAGTCGCCGAAGTACAGCCCCTCCTCGTAGCACTGGTTGACCGCGAACACCAGGTTGGCCAGGTACGACTGGCCCGACCTGATCGCCAGGACCGCCGTGCCCGCCACCGCCAGCGGCACCGCCCCCTTCCACAGCATGAGCCCGAGCGCGAGGTAGACGGCCGCCGTGGCGAAGCCCTTCAGCACGTCCCCGCTGACCTTCGCGATGGTCTGGCGGCGGGCGAGGTCCAGCTCGACGACCCGCTGGTGGTCGGCCTGCCGGTCGTACTGCTCCAGCAGGAACGGCCGCATGGTGAACGAGCGCACCTCGGCGGCGTGCTCCCGCTCGACCATGAGGTCGGACAGGATCCACTTGCGGCGGGCGACCTCGACCAGCGAGAACATCGTCAGGTACTGCATCCGGGCGCTGCGCACGGACGCCCAGCCCTCCGGGAGCGCCGTCAGCAGGAGCAGCGGCAGCAGCAGCGGATGCAGCACGCCGAGCGTTCCCGCGGCAGCGATCATCCCGACGGCCCCGGTGAGCACGTCGACCGCCTGCTGGACGACCCGCGGCGCCGACGTCAGGCCGCGCGTCTGCGCGCGCTGCAGCTCGTCGAGGAATTCGGAGTCGTCGAGCGCCGCCAGGTGCACCGCCGTCGTCGCCTCGTACAACCGCAGCTCGGCGAGCCGCCGGACCTGCGGGTTCAGCCGCGACTGCGACCAGCCCGCGCACGCCTGCAGCCCGGCGCGCAGTGCCACCGCGCCCGCGACGAGCGCCAGCGAGGGCAGCGCGTCGCGGACCCGGTCGGGCGTCGGCCCGGTGCTGAACAGCGCCGTGAGGACGCCGGTCGTCGCCAGCAGCCAGAACGCCGTGAAGATCCCCGCGAGGAGGTTGAGCGAGATCGTCGCGGCCGTGTCGCCGGGGCTCGCCCGCCAGGCCAGCCGCGTCGCCTGGACGATCACCGCCGGGAGCCGCCGCGCCACCGTGACGAGGCCGGTCTCGGCCAGTTCCCGGTCCTTGGCGTGCCACGTGTGCACGCTGAGTTCCGGCAACTCGGACCCGGGACGGGCTCCCCGGAGGCGCCGGTTCCTCCGCCCGCCCGACGTGGACCGTCTGGAAAACCGCCGTCGTGTACCCATGCGCCGCCCTCCGCACGTCCTGCCCGCCAAGGGCAGTGTGCGCCCCAGGGAGGACGCTTTCCGCTGCATGTGTCACATAGAGCGGTGATTTATACCAGCGGACAATCATGCAGGAGAAGGACGCGGGGAACGCCCGGGAAGTCTAAGGTCTACGGCATGAGCGACGGCTGGCCGGAGGGCTGGACACGCAAGGAGGGCGAACGCGTGGCTCGCAGCAGGCATCACTCCGTTCGGGCGGAGCACCACCAGCCCGCGGCCTACGGGCGGGAACGGCACGGAGACTCCTACGATCCGTACGACGACCCGTACGCCGGCGACCAGCTTCGCGGCGGAGGGCGGTACGACCAGGGCGACCCGTACGGCGGGCCCCCGCCCCGGCGGCGCCGCCGGCGCCGCGCCGGGCGGGTGTTCGGCGCCATCGTGGTCGTCCTGCTGCTGGTCCTCGTCGGCGGCTACTTCTACCTCGACTCGCGGCTGAAGCGGGAGGCCGTGCTCGTCGACTACCCCGGCCGCGTCGCCGACACCCCCGGCACGAACTGGCTGATCGTCGGCTCCGACAGCCGCGAGGGCCTGTCGAAGGCCGAGCAGCGCAAGCTGAAGACCGGTTTCGCGTCGGGACGGCGGACCGACTCGATGATGCTGCTGCACTACGGCTCCGGAGGGACGTCCCTCATCAGCCTCCCGCGCGACTCCTACGTCCCGATCCCCGGCAAGGGCCGCAACAAGCTGAACGCGGCGTTCGCGTTCGGCGGCCCCAAGCTGCTCGTCCAGACCGTGGAGGGGGCCACCGGGATCCGCATCGACCACTACGCCGAGATCGGCTTCGGCGGCTTCGTCGGCGTGGTCGACGCCATCGGCGGCGTGGACATGTGCGTCAAGGAGGACATCAAGGACCCGAAGGCGGGGCTCGACCTCAAGGCCGGCTGCCAGACGCTGAACGGCGCCCAGGCGCTCGGCTACGTGCGGACGCGCGCCTACGCCCGCGCCGACCTCCAGCGGGTGGAGAACCAGCAGCAGTTCTTCGGCGCGCTGATGAAGAAGGCGGCGAGCCCCGGAACGATGCTCAACCCGTTCAAGAGCATCCCGCTCGCGATGAACTCCACCAGCAACTTCCTGGTGGACGACGGCGACCATCTGCATCACCTGGTCCGCATGATGTGGGCGATGAAGGGCGTCAGCGGCGGCGACGGCGTGTCGACGACGGTCCCGATCGGGGGCGGCGGCAGCGCGGCGGGCGTCGGCTCGTACATCACCTGGGACAGGGCCAAGGCGACCAGGCTCTTCGAGGCGCTCAAGCAGGACCAGGCGATCCCGCAGGACGTCATCCAGAAGAAGTGAGCGCGCTCCGGGAGACGTGCGCGGCACCGGACCGCGCGGACGGCACCGGCGTGGTTAGAGTCGGAGCATGTCCGATGTGACGCCCGGCGGGGCCGCCGAGCTGGACGAGCTGCCGTCCAAGGAACTGTACGAGCGTGCGATGGCCGTGGCGAGGGAGCGGCGCGACGTCGGCTTCCTGTGGGAGCTGCTGCGCGCGATCCCCGCCGCGGCGGCGTCCCTGGGCGAGGTCGGCCGCGCCCAGTTCGACATGGTGCACGGCCTGTCGCTGCTGGAGGAGTTCACGCACGCGGGGGAGGGGGAGCTGGCGGAGGCGCTCCGCCCGCTCTACATCCGCTACCTCGCCGAGCACGCCAACGGGACCTGACGGTCTCTTTGCGTGCCGTTGATCTCTGATGGGGCGACACTGGGAAACACTCTCCGTAGTCATCTGACCGCAGAGGGTGGTTGTAGTGAACAAGAAGCACATGAAGATCGCCGGCATCGCCTTCGCGGTGTGGTACGTCATCAGCAGACCCGAGGGCGCGGCGAGACTCGTCAACAACGCCCTGGGCGGGCTCGGCACCGCCGCCGAGTCGTTGTCGCAGTTCATGAGCGCCATCCCGAGCTGACGGACGGCTCCCTGGCCCCGTACCCCGTGCGGTGCGGGGCTTCTTCGTGTGCGGCCACCAAGCGGTTGCCTCGGCGTCACAGTAAAATCGCGCTTTGCGGGCAGACGCGCCTGGGCACAATTGGATCGGGTCAGTTGTGTCGCTGCGCTACAACCAGGGACGGCGTACGGATGAAGAAAAACCTCCGCTATGTGGCGATCGCATTCGTCATCTTCTACTTGCTCAGTTCGCCCACGGACGCGGCCAACGTGGTCAACAACGCTTTCAGCCAGCTCGGCGAGGCGGGCAACCAGCTCGCGGCGTTCGTGAACGCCTTGGGCACCTGAGGCCGCGCCGCCGCCGGACCCGTCCGGCGGCGGCCGGATGATGCAGCAGGATGTGGCCGGTCACGGGGGGTGATCTCCTAGGATCGGCCTCATGTCTGTCTTCGACGTAGAGATCGACGGCCTGCGGGGCGGACCCGCGGACCTCGGCCAGTACCGGGGCAAAGCCGTGCTCATTGTCAACGTCGCCTCCAAGTGCGGCCTCACCCCGCAGTACTCCGGCCTGGAGCGGCTGCAGGAGAGGTACGCGGAACGCGGCTTCACCGTCCTCGGGGTGCCCTGCAACCAGTTCATGGGCCAGGAGCCCGGCACGGCGGACGAGATCGCCGAGTTCTGCTCGGCGACCTACGGGGTCACGTTCCCGATGACCGAGAAGGTCGAGGTCAACGGCGACGGGCGCCACCCGCTCTACCGGGGCCTCGTCGGCACCCCCGACGCCGAGGGCCACACCGGCGACATCCGCTGGAACTTCGAGAAGTTCCTGATCGCCCCCGATGGCACGGTCGCGGCGCGCTTCGCGCCCCAGGCCGAGCCTGAGACGGCCGAGGTCGTCGCCGCCATCGAGGAGAACCTCCCGGCCTGAGCACCGGCGCGCGCCCTCCCCCCTGGGAGGGCGCGTCCGGCGGTGTGAATCGCGCCACATCCCGATCCGGTTGTCCGCTATTCGAGAACGCGTCTAGTTTGAGTAGCCGCGCTCTTGCGAAGTCGCGATATGACGTGGAGGTGCCCGATGCGCGGGTGGACGGCAGGCGACATCCCCGAGCTGCGGGGCCGGCGGGCAATCGTCACCGGAGCCAACAGCGGCCTCGGCTACCACACGGCGCTGCAGCTGGCCCGGCACGGCGCGTCCGTCGTGCTAGCCTGCCGCAGCGCCGAACGCGGCCAGGCGGCCTTCGACCGGATCAGGACCGCCGCGCCGGAGGCCGACCTCGTCCTCGCCTCCCTCGACCTCGCCGACCTGGCGTCGGTCCGCGCGTTCGCGGCCCGGTACGGCGACGCGCCCCTCGACCTGCTGGTCAACAACGCCGGGGTGATGGCCATCCCGCACCGCACGACCGCCGACGGCTTCGAGATGCAGTTCGGCACCAACCACCTCGGGCACTTCGCCCTCACCGGGCTCCTGCTGCCCGCGCTGCGCTCCGCCCCGTCGCCCCGCGTGGTCACGGTCACCTCGGGGTTCGCGTGGTCCGGGCGGCTGAACTTCGACGACCTGCAGAGCGAGCGCCGCTACCGCAAGTGGTCCGCCTACGCCCAGTCCAAACTCGCCAACCTGGTCTTCGCGCGGGAGCTGGACCGCCGCGTCTCCGAGGTGACCAGCGTCGCCGCGCACCCGGGCTACGCCGCCACCAACCTCCAGCAGACCGGCCCCCGGATGCAGGGCAGCACGCTCATGGAGAAGGCCGTCGGCATCGGCAACGCCGTGGTGGCCCAGTCCGCCGCCGGGGGCGCCCTGCCGTCCCTCTACGCCGCCACGGCCCCGGACGTCCACGGAGGCGCCTGCTACGGCCCCCGCATCCTCCAGTACCGCGGTGCCCCCACCGAGGTGGTCACGCCCCCGCAGGCGAACCGCCCCGGGCAGGCCGAGCGGCTCTGGGACGTCTCCGAAACCCTCACCGGCGTCGCCTACGCGGCCGCCGCGCCCTAGGGCTCCTGGCGAAGCCCCCGCGTCGCCTGGGCCAGCGTCGCCGCGATGATGGTCTCGGCGTCGCCCGGCGCCCGCTGCGCGAGGCGCGCCGCCACGTCGACCATGCCCTGGACCAGCTCGGCGCGCAGCGCGGGCTCGGCGACGCCGGCCTCCTCCAGCGCGTCGACGAGCGGCCGCAGCAGCTGCGCGTGCCCGGTGCGGATGCGTTCGAGGGCCGGTTCCGCCAGCGCGTGCTCGGCCAGGGCGACCGCGGCGGCGTGCCGCCCGTCGGTCATCACCCCGAGCTGCACGCGGATGTAGGCCCCGACCTTGCCCTCCAGGTCGCCGGGGCCGCGCAGCGCCTCCTCGACGAGGGACGCCCAGCGCGGCAGCTCGGCCTCGACGATCGCCGCGACGAGATCGTCCTTGGACCGGAAGTACTCGTACAGGCTCGGCCGCGACAGCCCGACGCGCCGCGCCAGCTCCGCCAGCGACAGCGCCTCGATGCCCTCCTCGGCCACGAGCGCCCGCGCGGCGTCGAGCAGCGTCCGCAACTGCCGCGCCCGGTGCTCCGCGACGGTCGCCTCACTGATCTTCGGCACGCCGCCATCCTACGTTTCGGGGCTTCCCGCAGGGTGCGCCACCGGACCCGCGGCGCCGTCAGGGGCCGCGGGAGATGTCCCAGTCGAGGGTGGCCGGGACCGCGCCCTCCAGGGTGAGGAGCCAGCGCTTCACCTCGACGCCGGAGCCGCCGCTGTAGCCGCCGAGGCCGTTCGAGGCGACCACGCGGTGGCAGGGGACGATCAGCGGGACCGGGTTGGCGCCCATCACCTGCCCGATGACCTGCGCGTGGACGCCCGTGCCGCTGCGGTCGCCGAGCTCGCCGTAGGTGACGACCTCTCCGTACCGGACGGTCTCGTACAGCGTCGCCAGGACCCGCCGCTGGACGTCGGAGGTGAGGCGCCAGTCGATCGGGAACTCGAAGTCCTTCAGATCACCCGCGAAGTAGTCGCGGAGGCCGGACAGGACCGGCGCCAGGCGCCCCGGAGCCTCCACGACGGGCAGGCCCGCGGCCTTCGCGGTGCGGGCGCGGGCGGCGGGCGTGTCGCGGAAGTGCAGTGACACGACCCCCGCCTCGGTCTCGGCGACGAGCAGGCGGCCGAGCACGGTCTCGACCGTGCCGAACGCGAGTGTCTCGGTCATGCGCGCTCCTTCCGGTGTCTCCAGCGTCCCATGGGGTGAACACCACGGGCCGTCCTCACGTTGCAAGGGTCCGGTGGAGGCGGGCGGCCTCCTTGACCAGGCGGCTCGAACCGCTCCGTGCCGCCACGTCCGCGACGGCGGGGATCGTGCCTTTCGCGCCGATGGCCTCGGCCACCCGGGTCGCCAGGGCGAGCAGGGCGGGGGCGCCGGCGGGAGCGGCTCGGCCGGTTCCGGGAAGG
>NZ_SMLC01000270.1 GCF_004349245.1 Actinomadura sp. 6K520
CCCCCGCCCGCGGACGGGTGGGCGACCGGCGCGCTGCCCGAGTCGCCGCCGGCCGACCCCGGGCAGCCGCGCGAGCCCGCGGACCGGCCGGACGGCGAGCAGCACGGACGGCCCACCCGGCGCGCCCGGCCCTCCGACGACGAGGACTACCGGCCGCCCTGGTGGTGACGACCCGCCGGTGACCGGCCCGCTGAGGTGACCGGCCCGGCGGGTGAGCGTCGGCGGCCGCGCGATACTCCGCCGGGCGTAGCGCGAGAGTCTCCGGCCGGACGATGTGGGCCCCCGGACCCGTCGCCGAGCATCGACGTATCCGAACACAGGAAGGGTCGATGAACGATGCTGACGACGTTGGTGACACAGCTGGGCCCGGGCGGCTGGCACGACGGCGGGGACGCCCCCGCGTTCTGGCCGGTCTTCCCGATCGCCTTCGGGCTGTTCTGGCTGGCCGTGCTGGGCGCGGCGTTCTACCTGATCCGCCGCCGGATGAACGGCGGCGCCGCGGTGGCCGCGGCGGCGGCCGACCCGATGGCCAAGGCGCGGTCGGTGCTCGCCGAGCGGTTCGCCCGGGGGGAGATCGACGAGGACGAGTACCTGCGGCGGGCCTCGACGCTCCGCAACGGGGACTGACCGGAGGCCCGCCCCGGCGGCCGGTGCGCATCGCACCGCGCTAGTCGGCGCGGGCCTCCTCGAAGATCTTGTCGATGCCGTCCGAGTAGCGCGGGGCCCGGGCGGCGGCGTCGGTGAAGCGGGTGAGCAGCCGGGCGAACTCGGCCCGCTCGTCCGCCGTCCAGCCGGCCATGAGTTCGTCGAGGTAGGCGCGGCGGAACCGGTCGCCGACCTGCTTGACGCGCCGCCCCGCGTCGGTGAGGCCGAGGTTGGCGCGCCGCGCGTCGACGGGCGACGGGCGCCGCGACAGCAGCCCGGCGTCGATGGCGTGCCCGACCAGGCGGCTCGCGGTGGACGGGTCGATCTCCAGGCGATCCGCGACCGCGCCGACCGTGATCTCGCTGGGCGGGTCGTCCGGCCTCGCCTCGGCGGTGAGGGCGGCGACGGCGTTGACCACCATGAGGTTCGAGATCTGCAGGGGGCGCCCGCCGGTCCCGGCGGGCGTCTGCGCCCGGATCCGCTTCATGAGGTCGGGCTTGGCCCAGGACCGGCGAAGCTGGAGCAACGCCGCGCCGATGGCGGCGAGGACGGGGTCCGGGGCGGGCTCGTCGTGCGGCCCCGGCGCGCCCGGTGTGCCCGGCCCGTGTCCGGACGTGTCGTGCCCGGCCGCGCTTCGTCCGTCCGGCCGCTTCGTGGCGGAGGTCTCCGTCGCCATTCCAGGTCTCCGTTTCCCGTGCCGGTCCCGCTGCCTCCCGGATGCCGCGGGTTCCACTCTAACGAATGCAGTGTGCACACGTTCGGCACCGCCGGGACGCGCGGTTCCCAAGGGACACGCGGCGCTGAAGATCCCCTGGTGAAGGGGGATGTGATGCACTGAACCGCCGGCCGCCGTTCCCCGCGAACCGCCGGAACTTGTCGGCGCGGACGCGTAACATGACACCCGCCCGAACCCGGACGACCCGGGATCAGTAACCACAGAGGGGACCTGATGCGAGCGGCGAACGCCCCCGGTGACCCGCGCGGTGCCGTCCCCCCACAGGACACCAGCATGGACGATGGCCCAGCCCCCCAGACCGCGACCGATGAGGACGGGACGGACGAAGCCGCCTTTCCCGCCGACCTGCTCTCCGAGCGCGACCGCCGGATCCTCGCCTTCGAACGGCAGTGGTGGAAGTACGCGGGAGCCAAGGAGCAGGCCATCCGCGAGCGGTTCGACATGTCGGCGACGCGGTACTACCAGCTCCTCAACATCCTGATCGACCGTCCCGAGGCGCTCGAGTGCGACCCGATGCTCGTCAAGCGCCTGCGCCGGATGCGGACGCAGCGGCAGCGCAGCCGCGCCGCCCGCCGTCTCGGCATCCGCCCCTGACCTCCGCCGGATCGGCCCGGGTCCCCGGCCGGCCGGCAGCGGCCCCGGGCCCGCTTGTGCGCCCGACTCGCGCCAGGTGGGTTCTGGCGACACCCCCCGGTGAGAAGGTTCACTGGTCGAGTGAACTCTCCCTGTTCTGTGACGGCCGCCGGTGCCGACGGCCTCGACGCGATCCGCAAGTCCCCGGCGGAGGCCGTGCTCGGCTTCGACTTCGACGGCACCCTCGCGCCGATCGTCGACGATCCGGCGGCGGCGCGGGCGCATCCGGGCGCGGCCCCGGCGCTGGCCCGGCTGGCCCCGCGCGTGGGCGCACTGGTGGTGGTCACCGGGCGGCCCGCGGCGGTGGCGGTCGAGTACGGCGGTTTCGAGGGCATCGACGGCCTGGTCGTGCTGGGGCAGTACGGGCTGGAACGCTGGGAGTCGGGCGTCCTGACCGTGCCCGAGCCGCCGCCCGGGGTGGCGGAGGCCCGCGCCAAGCTGCCCGGCGTGCTGGCGGCGGCGGGCGCGCCCCCCGAGACGTTCATCGAGGACAAGGGGCAGGCGCT
Organism: Actinomadura sp. 6K520; assembly: GCF_004349245.1. Lineage (GTDB taxonomy): Bacteria > Actinomycetota > Actinomycetes > Streptosporangiales > Streptosporangiaceae > Spirillospora. The sequence continues at coordinate 2,521 of NZ_SMLC01000270.1, forward strand.
GGCCGTGCACACGCGGCGGTGCGCCGAACCGGAGGTCGCGCTTGAGCGCCTGCGGAGCATCCTCGCCGCGCTCGCCGAACGTACCGGGCTGACGGTGGAGCCCGGCCGCCTCGTGCTGGAGCTGCGTCCGCACGGGATGGACAAGGGCATGGCGCTGCGCTCGTTCATCGCCGACCGCGGGACCCGCCCGTCGGCCGTGCTCTTCGCGGGGGACGACCTCGGTGACCTGGCCGCGTTCGACGCGGTGGAGTCCCTGCGCGCGGAGGGAGTGCCCGGGCTGCTCGTGTGCAGCGGGTCCGCGGAGGTCACCGCCCTGGCCGACCGGGCGGACCTGGTGGTGGACGGCCCGTCCGGCGTCGTCGGGTTCCTCGAAACGCTGCTCGGTTCGGCCCCCTGAACCGGCCGCTGAGCTGCGCCTCGTCCGGTCCGGATCACCCCGTCACCCGATTCCTTGTCCCGAAGTGACAAGAGTGCTGGTCGAATTTGTTGCTCCACGCGCGATTCGTTCGGCATGTCCAGGTCACTGGTTCCGGTGGGGCAAAATGTGGCGACTTGCGGTAAGTGGGCGGTTCTTCGGGGCCGCGCGAGGATGAGGGGAGGCGACGGTGGACACCGAACGTGGACTCCCGCGCCGTCCGGGCGATCTCAGGTACACGCCTCCCGGGGGGACCCCATCACCCCGGGAGACCCCTGGGCAGAGCATGCCGGCCCATCCCCCTTCCCCTCCGCCCCATCCGCCGGCGGCCGAGCGGCCGGGCGGCGGGACGCCGCCGTCGGGTGCCCCGATCCCGCCGGACGCCCCGATGCGTCCCATCGTCCAGCGGGGACCGGTCGACCCGTACGAGATACCGCTGGGTCCGTACGAGGGGTCCCCGGAGCCGCAGGACCCGCCGCGTGCCTGGGGTCGTCCGCCCGGGGCGTCGCCGCGGCCCCGGACCGGATGGCCCGAGTCCCGCAGCCGGAGCTCGATGCCTGAATCGGAGCCCTGGGGGCCCTGGTCCGTCGCGCCCGAGGATCGGGAGCCGTATCCCGACCAGAGTGGACCGTTCGCGGCCGACAGGTCGGCCCGGGAATCGGGCGGCGTCGAGGTACGGCTCGGCGCACGGGCGCGCGAACGGGAACGGGCCCGCAGGGAGCGCGAGGCACGCCGGGCGAAGGGGCGCCTGCTGATCGCGGTGGGCGTGCTCGTCCTGGCGGGGCTGGTCACGATCGGGATCGTCCTGACGCCCGGATCGGGCGGGGGCGGCTCGCAGGCCGGCGGCTCCGGGGCGAAGCCGGTGGACGTCGAGCCGCCGCCGGCCGGGAAGCCCCTGGATCTCGGCACGGCCGACGGGTTCCGGTACCGGATCGCCGCGGTGAGCAACGGCCTGAACGAGGACGCGGTGACCGCGGCCCAGACCGCGCTGCCGTCGGGCACGTCGCTCCCCTACATCGACTACCTCCTCACCAATACGACCGGCGGCGAGGCGCTGCTCGAATACCCGGGCGACCTCCTCGTCAAGCGCGAGCTCGTCACGCCGGACGCGCGGGAACGGTGCGAGCCGCAGGGCGGTGCCCCCGACGACATGTGCATCGTGCCGGCCAAGAGCGAGATCGTGCGGCGCCTGATCGGCGGGGAACTGGTCGACGGTGCCGGTGGCGACAAGTACATGCCGGCCGGCTCGACGTACCTGGTGCGCGTCACTTCCCAGGCCCCGGTGGACCGCGACGTCACCTCCGAGGACGTCGCCCTGTACGTGGCGGAGCAGATCTTCGTGGGCACGGAACCCGCCAAGCACGTTCCCTTCCCCTGACCGTCCCTGTCCGATGTAGGACGCCGCGCGACGGCCGTGTGCGGCGTTCCCTCACTGGCACCTGATCCTCGATCTGACTGGCGCCGATGACGACTTTCCTGTGTTGATCTCCCCGGTTGTCGCGCGGATGACAAGAGCGGTATACGGATTTGTCGGATCTCGCGAGACTCTGGGGGCGCCTGTGGACTATTAGTCCAATTGCGCCAAAATATGATGAAGTGCGGTAGGTGTGGTTCACGGGGGAGCCGCGCGAGACTTGGGGAGGCTTGACGGTGAACACGGAACCGGTACTCCCGCGCCGTCCCGGCGAGGTCGGGAACACGCCTGCCCGCGGGATCCCGGCGGCCAAGGCCACGCCCGTCGAGGGGACGCCGATCCATCCGCCGCCGTCGCTGCGACCGGGTGGGCTGCCGGGCGCGCGACCGGGGCCCGGCGCGCGGACGGCACCGGGTGCGCCGATTCCGCCGGGCGCCCCGGCGAACCCCATCGTGCACGCGGCTCCCGCCCGCGGTGAGCCGCCGCGGGTCTGGGGCCGTCCGCCGACGTCGCCGCAGCCGCGCGTCCAGGTTCCGGCTCCGGAGGTCCGGCCCGGGACGGAGCCGCGCGGTGCCGCGGCCTGGGCGGGTGCGTCCGAGGCTCAGGACGCGTACCTGGAACAGGTGGAGGAGGTCTCGTCCACGACCGGGCCGATGGGCGTCCGCGAGACCAGCGGAGTGCAGGTCCGGCTGGGACCGCGGGAACGGGAACTGGAGCGCCGGGCGCGGCAGCGGGCCGCCGGGCGCCGCAGCGGGCTCGTCGCGGCGGGCGTGCTCGTCCTGGCCGGGCTGGTCACGGCCGGGGTCCTGCTGACGGGCGGATCCGGGGACGGCGAAACGAGCACGGTCGCGAGCGAGCCGGGACCGGCCGGCGGTGGATTGCCGCCGGCGGGAAGCCCCATCGAGGTCGGCACCGCCGACGGCGCGAAGTACCGGCTGGCCGCGGTGGACAGCGGGGTGAGCGAAGGCGCCGTGACCAACTTCCAGTCCACGCCGCCGTCGGGTACGTCGTTCCCCTACATCGAGTACCTGCTCACCAACCCGACCAGGGACAACGTCCTCCTCGACTTCCCGGGCGACGTGTTCGTCAAGCGCGACCTCGTCACGCCCGATGCGCGGGGACGCTGCATGCCGCAGGCGGGCGTCCCCGAGGACATGTGCACGCCGCCGACCAAGAGCGAGGTCGTGCGGCGGCTGGCCGGCGGCGGGCTGGTGTCCGGCGACGGCGGCGACAAGTACATGCCGCCGGGCTCGACGTACCTGGTGCGCGCGACGGTGGACGTCCCCGTCGACAGCGGCATCGGCCGCGCCGACATGGGGCTGTACGTGTGGAAGCAGCTCTACATGGCCGACCAGCTCGCGAAACCGGCGCCCTTCCCCGGCTGACCCCCGCGGCTCCCCGGCTGACCCCCGCGACGGCTCCGCGCGAGCCGGTTCACTCGGCCTCGGGGTCGTCGGCGAGGATTCCGTAGAGGCGGCGGCGGGCGTCGTTGACGACGTCCAGCGCGCGGGCCTTCTGCGTCTCGCTGCCGACCGCCATGACCTGCTGGAGCGCACCCATCAGCTGGCCGATCGCCTCCCGGCCGCGCATGACGTTCTCGCCCGCTTCTGCGGTGACCTCGTCCCAGGGGGCGGTGGCCTGCGCCGACGCGACCTCGCGGCCCGTGCTGGTGAGGGAGAACAGCCGCTTGCCGCCCTGCTCCTGGCTGCTGACCAGTCCCTCGTCCTCCAGCATCTGGAGGGTCGGGTAGACCGAGCCGGGGCTCGGCCGCCAGACGCCGCCGGTCCGGCCGTCCAGCTCCTGGATCATCTCGTAGCCGTGCATCGCCCGCTCGGCGAGCAGGGCGAGCAGCGCCGCCCGGACGTTGCCGCGCCGGGTCCGGCGACCGCGGGCGCCCCCTCGCCCGCGGTGGGCTCCGGGACCGAACATCGGGCCGCCCGGACCCCACGGGCCGAACTGGTCCCCGCGGCGCCGGCGCTCCCGGGGGCCTCGGGGCCCTCCGTGCCGTCGCGTCGTCGTGTCGCGCATCGCGGGCTCCTCAGGCTGGTGATCAGTTGCGATGCATCAACGATATGTCGAATGGCTGGGACGGTGCGGGTCAGGGGCCGGTGACCTGGAGGTTGTCCAGGATGTCCGTGGTGGCTTTGCGGTCGTCGGTCTCCTTGACCCGGATCCACAGCCCGAACTTGCCGCCCTTGTCGGTCAGCCCGACCTCGGTGACGGACGGCGTACCGCTCTTGCAGTCGGTGAAGCGCGTGATCGTCCCGCTGAGGGCCTTGTCGGGGGTGGTGTAGTTCTCCGGCTCGGCCTTGGTGCACTGCGGATGGACGGCCGCGGACGGCGGGGGAAGCTGCCCCGCGCGCACGTCCGTCGTCACGCCGATGAACACGCCGGGGCCCTCGCCGTCGCCGAGGAACGCGGCCTTGTCCGGTGTCGCGCGCAGCACCGGACGCGGCTGGGCGTCCTCCAGCCGGACGGTGTTCGGCTCCCACGTCTGCTCGGGCTGTTTGGGCCACGCCTTCGGCACCGCGGTCTTGATCTTGCCCGCGTCGTCGGATACCGCGGCGAAGTCCCCGGGGAGCTTGGCCTTGGCGTCCTTGTCCTTGCCCTCGTCGCCGGAGAACAGCGTGCCGAGGATCAGGCCGCCGATGAGCGCCACCACGAGCACGGCGACCGTGATGAGCAGCGGCGTCACGAACCTCTTCTTCGCGGCACCGCCGCCTCCCGGCCGCCCCGGGCCGCCCCCCGGCTGCCCCGGGC
>NZ_SMLC01000271.1 GCF_004349245.1 Actinomadura sp. 6K520
GTGCGGGCGGCGGGGCGAGTGCTCCCGACAGGAACAGCGTGGTGGCCGACGCGCTGGCCTCCTCCACGCTCAGCCGGTGCCGGATCACCCGCGACACCACGCCCTCCAGCAGGCTGAAGTACAGCTCGGCCAGGGTGTGGACGGGCAGGTCGCGCCGGAACGCGCCGCTGGCGGCGCCGCGTTCGAACACCGCCCGCAGCGGCGCGGCGAGCTGCCGCTCGATGCGCCGCGCCTCCCGGGGCGCCTTGTCGAACAGGCCGAGCGCGCGGTACCGGGCGGTCGCCGCGATCGTCGCGCGGGTCATCCGGGCCACGGCCTCCTCGGTCGGCACCGCGTCCAGCCGCGCGTCGGCCAGCCGCCCGGTCAGATCCGTCAGCGCGGCCTCGTACAGGGCGTACAGCAGCGCCTCCCGGTTGGGGAAGTAGCGGTACAGCGTCGCGCGCGCCACCCCGGCGGCCTGCGCGATCTCGGTCATGCTCACCGACGTGCCGCGTTCGGCCAGCACCGCCGCCGCGACGTCGAGGATCCCCGCCCGCACATGGTCGCGCAGGATCATGTTCCTGGTCATCGCGCGGCACGCTACACCACCGTCCCATTTCCCGACCGCCTGTATCACCGAAGAGACAGGCTGTCTTACCGGAGGTGGTCACGGGGTGACGGGGACCTCGATGTGGCCGCTCGCGCCGCGCCGCACCGTCGCGCGGCCGGCGGTGACCCGCGCGGCCCACGCCTCGAACTCGGCCAGTTCGGTGAGGGGCACCGCGACGTCGGCCTCCACGCCCTGCTCGTAGCGGACGTCGGCGGGCTGGGCGCCGCGGGCGTGCAGGTCGCCGAGGAACCGCCCGGCCTGCGCGTGGCCGACGCCGACGGTGACGGTCACGACGGGGCGCAGCTCCACCACCCCGACGGCGTCGACGGTGTCGGCGACGGCCTTGGCGTAGGCGCGGACCAGGCCGCCCGCGCCGAGCTTGACGCCGCCGAAGTGGCGGGTGACGACCGCGGCGGTGCCGGTCAGCCCGCGGCGGGTCAGCACCTCCAGCATCGGGATCCCGGCCGTGCCCGCGGGTTCGCCGTCGTCGCTGCTCTTGGCGATCTCGCCGTGCTCGCCGACGACGTAGGCGGTGCAGTTGTGGGTGGCGCCGCGGTGCGCGCGGCGGTGCCGGGCGAGGAACTCCACCGCCTCGGCCTCGTCGGCGGCGCGTGCGAGCGTGCAGATGAAACGGGATCTGCGGATCTCCAGCTCGCGGGAGCCGCCCCGCCTGATCGTGCGCATGGTCGTCCCCGAGTATAGAGGTGCCCGGCGGCGGGCGGTTTGACGCGGGGCGCCGGGGGCACCGAGCGTAGGATCATGGACGCTTTGGACGAGTTGTACCGCCGCTGGCTGTTCGAGGTGTGGACCGGTGACCTCGCCGTCGCCGGCCAGATCCTCACCCCCGATTTCGTCGGGCACTGGCCCGGCCTGGAGGTGCACGGCCCCGCCGAGGCCGCCGACCAGGTCCGCCGCTCCCACGAGTACTTCGCCGATGTCCGCACCACCCTGGACGTGGGGCCCGTCGTCGGGCCCGTCCCCGGCGGGCCCGGCGGCGGCAGGGACGGGGCCGGTACGGAGGGGGCCGGGATGGTCGCCGCCGGGTGGACCTTCCACGGCACCTACCGCGGCGGTGTCCCCGGCGCGACCGCCGAGCCCGGTACCGCCGTCTCCTTCCGCGGCCACGACATCTTCCGCGCACGGGACGGCCGTTTCGCCGAGTACTGGGTCGTCTCCGACGTCATGGGCATGATGACCGCGCTGGGCGCCATCGGCTGAGGCCGGCGGCACCGGTCGGGCCCGCCCCGGGCCGGGCGGTGCGGGTCAGACCAGGTCGATGAGGTCGGCGACGGAGTTGACGACGCGGCTGGGGCGGAACGGGAACCGCGCGATCTCGTCCTTGCCGGTCACGCCGGTCAGCACCAGGATCGTCTCCAGGCCGGCCTCGACGCCGGCGACGATGTCGGTGTCCATACGGTCGCCGATCATCGCGGTGGACTCGCTGTGCCCGCCGACGCGGTTCAGCGCGGTCCGCATCATCAGCGGGTTGGGCTTGCCGATGAAGTAGGGCTCCACTCCCGTCGCGCGGGTGATCATGGCGGCGACGGCGCCGCAGGCGGGCAGCGAGCCCTCCGGGGACGGGCCGATCGGGTCGGGGTTGGTGGCCACGAACCGCGCGCCGCCCTCGATCAGCCGGATCGCGCGGGTGATCTGGGAGAAGCTGTAGGTGCGGGTCTCGCCGAGCACCACGTAGTCGGGGTCGATGTCGGTCAGCACGAACTCCGCCTCGTGCAGCGCCGTGGTGAGCCCGGCCTCCCCGATCACGTACGCCGACCCCTGGGGCCGCTGGTCGGCCAGGAACCGGGCGGTCGCCAGCGCCGAGGTCCAGATCGACTCGGCGGGCACCGCCAGCCCTGCCGCGGCCAGGCGCGCCGCCAGGTCGCGGCGGGTGTAGATCGAGTTGTTGGTCAGGACCAGGAACGGCTTGCCGGACGCGGCCAGCCGCCGGATGAACTCCTCGGCACCGGGGACGGGACGGCCCTCGTGCACCAGGACGCCGTCCATGTCCGACAGCCAGTATTCGATCGGCCCGCGTTCGCTCATGCCCCCATTGTCGCAGGCAGAGATCTTCCCCCGGACCGTCTCTTTCCGGCGTCTCGCACGGGCACCGGCACGAGGCGGCCCCGCACGGGCGCGGCCCCACGGCCCACGGCACCGCGGCGGCAGGGCGCGACCCGGGGCGGCAGGGGGTGCGGCAGGGGCGTTGACCTGCGCGTGACGTGGATCATAGATTTCGGGCACGGCGCACCGAACCGTGTTCGGCGATCGGGCCGCGCGGGGCGCGCCGGTGATCCCGCGGGAGGCGCGACGTGCACGACCAGCAACCACCGGCCACGGGAGCAGCGGCGACCGGGACTGCGGCGACCGGGAGTGCCGCAGCCGGTGCGGCGGCGGAGACGCTGCCGGGCATCGCCGAGGTCCGGGCCGCGATGACGGCGCCCGGAGGGCTGTTCGAGATGGAGGAGATCGACGTCCGCGGCGTGCGGACCCGCGTGTGGAAGAACGCCCCGCCGACGCTGCGGGAGATCCTGGACATCTCCCGTCTGCACGGCGACGCCGCGTTCCTGGTCTACGAGGGCGACCGGCTGAGCTTCGCCGAGCACTACGCGCGGGCCGCGGCGTTCGCGCGGGTCCTCATCGACCGGTACGGCGTCGCCAAGGGCGACCGGGTCGCGATCGCGATGCGCAACTATCCCGAGTGGCCGGTGGCGTTCTTCGGCGCGGCCGTCGCGGGCGCGGTCGTGGTGCCGCTGAACGCCTGGTGGACGGCCGCGGAACTGGAGTACGGGCTGGCCGACAGCGGCGCGAAGGTCCTGGTCGCCGACGCCGAGCGCGCCGCGCGCCTCGCGGGCGTCCTGCCGGGCCTTGGCGTGCCGTGCGTGGTGGCCCGCGGGGACGGCGCCGTCCCGGAGGGGTGCGCGGCGTTCGAGGACGTCCTGGGCGACATCGGCGACCCCGCGGCGGCGTCGCTGCCGGACGTGGCGATCGATCCCGACGACGAGGCCACCATCTTCTACACTTCCGGCACCACGGGGCGCCCCAAGGGCGCGCTGGGCACCCACCGCAACATCGCCACCAATCCGGTCAGCCTCGCCTACGGGCTCCTGTCCGCCGGTGTCCGCGCGGGCCGCACCCTGGAGGAACTGGCGGCGCCGCAGCGGCGGGTGACGCTGCTGAGCGTGCCGTTCTTCCACGCCACCGGGTGCCACTCGGTGCTGGTGACCAGCGCGCTGCAGGGCGGCACCGTGGTGATGATGTACAAGTGGGACGTGCGGGGTGCGCTGGAGCTGATCGAGCGGGAGCGCGTCACCGGGTTCGGCGGGGTGCCCACCATGGCGTGGCAGGTGCTGACCTCCCCCGACTTCGACAGGTACGACACCTCCAGCCTCACCGGCGTCAGCTACGGCGGCGCGCCCGCGGCGCCGGCGCTGGTCGACAAGATCCGGGAGCGGCTGCCCGAGCGGGTCCCCGGCAACGGCTACGGGCTGACCGAGACCTCGTCGGTCACCACCTACAACGGCGGTGTCAACTATCTGGAGCGGCCCGAGAGCGTCGGCCCGCCCGTCGCGGTGTGCGACGTGAAGGTGGTGGACGCGGCGGGCGCGGAGCTGCCGCCCGGTGAGGTGGGCGAGCTGCTCATCAAGGGCCCCAACGTCATCAAGGGGTACTGGAACAGGCCCGAGGCGACCGCGCAGGCGTTCGTGGACGGCTGGTTCCACAGCGGGGACCTGGCGCGGCTGGACGAGGACGGGTTCGTCTACATCGTCGACCGCGCCAAGGACATGCTGATCCGGGGCGGGGAGAACATCTACTGCGCCGAGGTCGAGGCGGCGCTCTACGAGCATCCCGCCGTGGCCGACTGCGCGGTGATCGGCGTCCCGCACCAGGTGCTCGGCGAGGAGGTCGGCGCGGTGGTGGTGCCGCGTCCGGGCGCCTCGGTGTCGCGGGAGGAGCTGCGCGGGTTCCTGGGCGAGCGGATCGCCGGGTTCAAGGTCCCCGTCCACTACTGGTTCCGCGCGGAGGGCCTGCCCCGCAACCCCGGCGGGAAGATCCTCAAGACGCGGCTGCGCGAGGAACTCCTCGGCTGACCGCGCCGGCCCGCTGCGGCGGCCCGCTGCGGGCCGGACGGTGGCGGGGGCGCCCGGGGACCGGGTCCCGGGGCGCCCCGCCGCCGCTCAGACGTTGACGCCGAAGTCGGAGGCGATGCCCGACAGGCCCGAGGCGTACCCCTGGCCCACGGCGCGGAACTTCCACTCGGCGCCGTTGCGGTAGAGCTCGCCGAAGACCATCGCGGTCTCGGTCGAGGCGTCCTCCGACAGGTCGTAGCGGGCGATCTCGCTGTTGTCGGCCTGGTTCACCACCCGGATGAAGGCGTTGCGGACCTGGCCGAAGCTCTGCTGGCGGCTGTCGGCGTCGTAGATCGACACCGGGAACACGATCTTGGCGATCTCGGCGGGCACGGTGGCCAGGTTCACCTTGATCTGCTCGTCGTCGCCCTCGCCCTCACCGGTGAGGTTGTCGCCGGTGTGCTCGACCGAGCCGTCGGGGCTCTTGAGGTTGTTGAAGAACACGAAGTGCTGGTCCGACAGCACCTTGTTCTCCGCCGAGCACACCAGGGCGCTGGCGTCGAGGTCGAAGTCGGTCCCGGTGGTGGTCCGCACGTCCCAGCCCAGCCCGACCACGACGGCGGTCAGTCCGGGAGCCTCCTTGGTCAGCGAGACGTTGCCGCCCTTGCTCAGACTGACTCCCACTGTGTCTACCTCCGTATCGGCCTGCGCGGGTGCTGTCCACCCGCGCACGGTTCGTCTGTCTTACGAGAACGGTAGTCACCTCGTGCTGGTTCCCCCGCCTCCTTGGCGAATTCACGGCGTGGCTTGGCCGTTTTCCTGCCCGGCCCCAGGCGGGCGGGAAGGGGCCCGTCACCATGCGTCCGGTGGTCGTTCCGGTGGGTCACGGGCCGCCGAGGAACGCGGCGGGGGCGGTGACCTCGGGCGGCAACTCGAACGCGGCGGCCAGGTCGCCGGCGCGGGGGGCCAGCTCGTCGCAGGTCCGCCGCCGCGCGGCCCAGATCTCGTCGAGGATGCCGGGCGGCGCCGCGCCCTCGTTCAGCAGGTCGGCGGCGCGGCGTTCCAGCAGGTCCAGGGCGTGCAGGCCCAGGACGGGCCGCAGCTCGGGCGGCCCGTCGTCCAGGGCGGCGGCGCAGATCTCCAGGACGAGGCGGTCGGCGCACGCCGACGCGGTCCGCGCGGCCAGGGCCAGGTTGCCGTTCCAGGCGGTGAACGCGTCCTGCCCGCCGGCGGCGGCGTCGCGGATCCGCGCGGCGAGGCGGTCGCGCATGCGGCGCTCGGTGTCGCGGGCCAGGAACAGCCACACCCGCGGGGACCGCAGGTCGCCGTCGTCGGGCGGTCCCGCGCCGGGGTCGGGCGGGGTGTAGCGGTCCAGGTCGGCCATGGCGCGGGCGGTGTCGTAGCGGATGAGCTCGTTGTCGCCGCCGGCGTTCAGGTAGGCGTGCGACAGGCCGCGGTAGGCGTTGAGGCGCTCGACGGCGGCGAATCCGGGCGCGCCGCTGTGCACCCGGCACGCCGACACCGTCCGCTGCGCCTGCGTGGTCGCGGCGGCCTTCAGCAGCGCCAGGTCGCGGTCGACCGCCGACCACGGCGCCCACGCGGTGTCCGGCCCCCCGTCCGGCCCGCCCGGTGCGGGGGCGTCGGCGGCGGTGCGGCGGGCCTGGGCGTGGGCGGCGACGGCGGTGAGGGCGTACCCGGCCGCGAGCGCGCCGAGGACGGCCTCCTGCTGGTTGCGGTAGTCGGTCAGGGGGCGCTGCGGCGCGAGCCGCCCGAGGGTGGCGCGGCCAGCCGAGTGCGCCAGCAGCATGCCCGCCGAGGCCCGGGTGATCGCGGCGGAGGCGGAGATGACGGCCCGCCACACCGCGGGCGCGATGCCCATCGAGCGGGTGAGCCGCGCGGCCGGGGATCCGGCGGGGTCGTGGAACCGGCCGGCGGCGTCGATGGACGCGCCGTCGCGCAGCCACGCCTCGTAGGGGACGTGCAGGCCGTCCAGCAGCACGGCGGCGTAGTCGACCTGCAGGCCGGTGGTCTCGGGCGCGGCGGCGACGCGGACGCCGGGCGGGACGGCGCCGTCGGGCCCGCGCAGCGGCACCACGAACACGAACACGCCGCGTTCGGTGCCGCCGTGCACGAGGGTGGCGTAGACGGCGGCGGTCTTGGGGACGCCGGGGTGGGCGGTGTTGGTGGGGAACTTGGC
>NZ_SMLC01000272.1 GCF_004349245.1 Actinomadura sp. 6K520
GGTGCCGCGACGATCCGGATCCCGCTCGTCCCGCGCCAGCAGGAGTACGCGACGTACCCGCTGGCCAGCCCGGCACAACCCACGCAGCCCGGCACGGCCGCCCCGCGTCCCAACACCGGCCAGACGCTGGGCCTTTCTGGACCCCCCAGACGCTGGGCCTTTCTGGACCCCCCAACTGCCGTACTAGCAACTATCGCCGCTCGACGCCTCCCCCGGCCCCATCACGAAGGCATCGGGGCTTCTCAGCGGTCTTGCGTGTAACGGCCGGCGCTCCGGGTGTGGAACAGAATGACGCGGGTGCGGCCATCAACGCCGCAACGGCGAGCAGACGGATACGCATCATGATCTCCCGTGTGGACGGCGTCACGGTCCGGGCCGGGACACCCGCCGGTTAAAGGACTCAGCCGCGCGGACGGAGCGAAGCCCGGCCGATCGGGCGCGCCCTTGGAGGCTGATCTCAGTGCCGCCGGCGTCCGCGGGCCGCACCAGCTTCTCTGCCTCGGTTCCCGCACGCGGGGCGACAGCGTGGCGGCGGGGGTTAGGAGCCGCACAACAGGCAAGGAGCACCAGGTCACCTGGCGAATCTCATTCAGACCTTGCTTACCGCCTTGTCCATGAGGAGACCGACGCCGTGGTCCGGAACCGCCGTCCAGTAGTGGCGCTCGCCGTCATGAGCGCCGCCATCATTACGCCGTGGAGTTCCGGCTGCACCGCAGGTAGGGCGCCAGAGAGCGCCCTCTCCACGCGGTTGACCGCCGCCATCGACGCGTCCGTTCCCCAGGAGGGACGGGTGCAGATCGCGTTGCGGAACATGTTCCTGCTCGGCCCGAACCCGGGCGAGCCGACGCCCACAGGCTCCTCACTCGCGCTGTACGGCGTCCTCATCAACCAGGTCATCGGCCGTGCCGACCGGCTGGCCTCGGTCAGCTCACCGCTGTTCGCCGGCGCCCGGATCGACGGCGGCGCCGTGCAAATCCCGGCCGCGCAGCCGGACGGCGAGGGCGGACTGGTCAAGCTTCACGACGAAGGTGCCCTGAACACCGCGGAACCCTCGCCGGACCGTGGTGACGAGTCGGAGACCCCGCCTCCCGCCGAGGCCGGCGAGATCTCCCCGCAACCGACCGGCCCCGGCACCACGGGCCAGGGGCAGCCCCGCGTAGTGCTGCAAGATCTCAACAAGGAACTCGTCGCGGGCGCTCTGGTCCCCGTCCGGCTGCAGTTCGAGAAGGCCGGTGCCGCGACGATCCGGATCCCGCTCGTCCCGCGCCAGCAGGAGTACGCGACGTACCCGCTGGCCAGCCCGGCACAACCCACGCAGCCCGGCACGGCCGCCCCGCGTCCCAACACCGGCCAGACGCCCGGCACCGAGCAGACCACCGGCCGGGAGCAGGGCCCCTAGAAGTATCGAAACTCAGTTACGGCCACGAGCCGCGCGGCGGCACCGTCGCTTGACTCAGCAAGCCGAGTGATCATGGCGGCGGGACCTACGGTCAGGTTCGGCCGCTTGACGGAACCGCTCCCGATTTGTCGGTTGTGCAACGAACTGAGCGTCCTCGCCCCTGCCGCCAGCGCAAATCAGGGCGGCCAGGTGTGCTGCAATGACCGCGTGGTGGGGTCACCAGAGTCGGTCCGCGGCGGGGCAGAACATCCGGAAGGACGAGGTACGGTGGCGGCCGATCACGCTCCTGCCACATCTCGGGCAAATCGGGCACCCGTTGTCACTGTGTCCGCCGCGATCGCGGATGGCCCTGAGTGATGGATGAGTGATAAAAGATCTTGATCCGAAGACCAACTCAAGGGTGATCAGAGCGCTGACCTGCGAAAACTGTGGAGCGGGTGACGGGAATCGAACCCGCGCTGTCAGCTTGGGAAAAACAATTAGCGTCCTTTTTAGACGTTGGCACTCCGGTTCATTACCGACTAAAATCCAGGTCAGCGGCATGATCACATGTCACATTGTTCAAGATCATGTCAATGCGTCACAGTTGATCCATTGACATGGGATTGCCACGGGAACCGAATCGGAGGCCGTCCAAAATGGGCAGCACGCGGGCACGTGTCACAAAAGCCGGAATCGTCCGATACCAGGCACTGTACTTCGACCTCCAGGGAAAGTTGCGCTCCGCGGGCACCTACTCGAAGAAGAAGGACGCGGAGAGCGCGTGGCGAGACGCCGAGGCAAAGATCCGCACCGGCCGACCATGGGACCCGCAACGAGGGAAACAGAAGTTTCGATATTACGTCGAAGAGAAGTGGCTACCGAACCACGTCATGGAGCCAAGCACACGCCAGGACTACACCTCCGCGATCTACAAGCACATCATGCCGTACTTCGGGAACATGAAGATGCGCGAGATCTACCCGGAAAACATCCAGGAGTGGATCACATGGCTCAAGGCGCGCGGCGTGAAACCTCGCCGAATCCAGTACTGCAAGGTCTCGGTCCTCAACGCAATCTTTACCACGGCACTGCGAGACAACATCATCGCGATCCATCCGAGCCGAGGAATCAAGACCGACCCCGTGCCCGAGAAGATTCGCGAGATCATCACGGCCGAACAGTTCAACGCCATCTACAGAAATCTCCCGGACGCGGATGCGCAACTCCTCGTCGAGACCGATATCGAAAGCGGACTCCGCTGGGGAGAGTTGAGCGAACTTCGCGTCAAAGACCTCAACTTCCAGACGTGCATCCTCACCGTAAGCCGGGCAGTCGTTGAACTCAGCCGGAAGAACCACCCTGAGGGCAAGCGATTCCTCGTCAAGGAGTACCCTAAGAACAAGAAGCACCGGAGGTTCAAGCTCAGCCCCCAAATCGTCGCCAAGCTCAAAGCACATGTGAGCGCGTACAACCTGGGGCCGGAGGACCTATTCTTCGCGCGCCGATCAACAGGGGACGCCAAGCCATGCCTTCAGCCGGTCGAAGAACCGCCGACATTCATCGCATCCAACGGACGGACCTACACCCACGGGACGATCACCGCATACAACCTCGGCAAGTGCAAATGCGATCGCTGTCGAGGCGCCTACGCCCAGTACCGCGCAAAGCGACGCGCGCAAGGCATGGACAACCCACGGAAGCCCCGGATCGTCGACCCCGACCCGCACATCTCAGCGAACTGGTTTCGAATCCACTGCTGGTACCCGGCTCGTGAAGCCGCTGGCCTGACCTTCAAGCCACGCGTCCACGACCTCAGGCACGCCCACGCCTCCTGGCTCCTCGCCGGCGGCGCCGACCTCCAAGTCGTGAAGGAACGCCTGGGACACCTCAAGCTCTCCACGACCGAGAAGTACCTCCACACCCTCCCCACAGCGGACGAAACCGCACTCACCGCCCTCGACAAGATCCGAAGCGCACCAAAACCCGAACCGTCGCCAGAGCAGCCGCTCGACGACCAACTCGCGAAAGCCAACGAGGAGATCAGCCACCTACGAGGCCTGATCGCCGACCTGACCATCGCCCAACACACCACCAACGACAGACGGCTCCGCCCCGCCTAATCCACCGCCGTGGCATGTGGCGTTCTGGTGTTCCGACGCCGCGCGGCCTCGGTGGAGAATCCAGACCGTTGGCCGAGCCGACCGGGGCCATGGGCAGGTAACGGCCGGCGAGCTTGCCGCCGCGCTCATGCCAGATGGTGGCCGACCGCGAACGCCAGGAATCGGGCACGGATCGCTGATCCGACAAACCCTCGCCGAGCTTATCGCCGCCTATAGACGGACATTCATCACACCCGTCAAGGGCATGCATGTAGCGGGCGAAGACACATTCACCTGGTCTCGTTGGCCGAGGCCAGTGAGATTGAGCCAAGGCAGGCCGGATATACGCGGACTGTGGAAGCGATCAGCAACCTGATCCTGGCTTTGGTCACCTGGACTTGCGCGCTGGCGCTGCTGCGGGTCCCCGGCGTCATCCGTGCCTGGCACATGACGTTCTGGTTCGCCGGGGGCGGTGCCCTGGCGGGGGCGGCCTACCACGGCCTGTTCCATTCGACCGCCGGCTGGGTCGCCGTGGGCGTGCTGGTCGTGATCGCCATCTCCTACCTGCTCATCGGCTCCGCCGAGGAGATCCTCAGCCCGCGCGCGGTCAGGATCGTGATGGGCGTCCGTGCCGCGGGAATCGCGGCGTACGGTGTGGCGGTGGTGCGCGGCCATACCGAGCTGCTCGTGCTGGTGATGGCCGAGAGCGTCACGATGGCTTGCATTCTGGGGCTGTGGATCTACGCGGCGGCCATCCACCACCGCATGGCCACGGGTATGATCCTCGCTCTCCTGGCGCACGGGCTGGCGGGCATCGCCTTCGTGCTGCCCGACTCCGTCACCACCCACATCGGCCTGAACCCGACGTCCCTGTCCCACCTCGCGCAGATCCCCGGGATCCTCGTGCTGTACGCAGCGGTCGTCCACGGGGCCGGGACCCAGCGGGAGACTGGCTGGGCCGCGCGCTGGCGCGAGTCGAAAGATCGTTGGGCAGAGGACATCTAGGTAATCGACAAGCTCAGAGGACAGATCCTCGGGATGAGCCTCCGTGACCCGCGACACTCAGGGTTACTGCCAACGTCCGTCCCGGCCTGGAGAGCCGTTACAACGGCGTCCAGCGATCACGGTGGGAACGAAGAAGGCCAAGCCGACCAGGGAAGTAGCCGCTGTGGCACGCCGGGTCTCTCATCGTTGTTCGAGGTCCTGGCGGCAGCGGGCGATTTCGGCGTCCATGGCCGCGGTGAACTGACGGGCCTGCTGGAGTTCTTCGGCCAGCCGCGCCGTCCGGAACCGGGCCACCTCCTGGAACATCTCCAGACGTTCCAGCAAATAGGGCCGCTGGTAGGTGACCACGGGATTGTCGATCACCTGCAGGGTGACCAGCAGCTCCCGCATCTCACGCAGCGTGAAACCGATCGGCCGGATCCGCCGAAGCAGATGCAGCCGTGCCACGTCGTCCACGGAGTACAGCCGTCTGGTGTCCTCGACCACGGAGGGCACGACGAGGCGCAGTCGCGCGTAATCTCGGATGGTCCGCGGGCTCAGGCCGGTGCGCACCACCACCTCTTCGATGTCCAGGCCCTTCTCGGCCAACGTCCAGCCCCTTCCCCGGCGAATGCGAGTCATGATCAGAAACGACCCGGGTCACTACTCTCACGTAAGAGTAGGTTCTCAGGTCGGCAAACCGTCCGAAGTTCCCCCAACCGCCGCGGGCCGGCCAGCGCATCCGCTTCATTCAGGGGCGGTTCGGCGTAGCGGGACGATCCAGCTCCAAGCTCACCTCGTCAGCCCATGTGCAGGCGACCACTTTCACCATTGGGTCGACTCAGATGCGGGAGCGCCGCCAGGCGCGCCTGCAGGATCACAGTCCTTGTCCGGTCGGGCTGCGCCCTATGAGGCCCTGGTCAGCGAGGGATGATCTGGGTGTCGTCCGGTGATTCGGGATCGCGTTGAAGGCGGCGGCGGGCTGGTAATGCGGCGGGATGGGTTTCCCCTCGCTGGAGCGGGCGAGCATGGCGGCGTCGCAGGAGTTGCAGAGCAGGGCTTGGTTCCAGCTGGTGACGGACAGCTGGGTGCCTCGCGAGTACTGGGTGAGGGCGCGGGGGCGCTGGACCAGGTCGGCGCCGCCGCAGGTGGCGCAGCTCACGGCGGCGTCGCGGGGAAACGAGGCGCCACATGCCTCACAGTCGATTTGAATGCCGTCGGGTCCAGGTCGGCCGGCGAGGTTCTCCTCCTCACCGCAGTGCGGACAGGCGATGTTTCGCGGCACGGCTCTGTCTCTTTCACTTGGGAGACTGGTGCTTCGGCCTAGTTTTACGTGAAGTGAGAGTGCAGGTGCGGGGACGAGACGGCTAGGTGTGTGAGCGGTCGTCGACGTCCACTCCGTCCTGGAGTTGGGCGACATCCGCCACGTCCACTTCGTGGACGACGCGCCAGCTCCCGGACGTGTTTTCCCGTTCGAAGACATAGCGTGTACCTGCGCGCCTGCACCGGTCTGCCAGGAGCTCCTGTCGTGCGCCGTCAACCAGGTAGATGCGATAGCCCGCCAATGGCCCCTCCTCTGCATCGCCGGTCCGTACTGCACCTGGCCGGGGCGGGTTATTGGGAGTACTGTAACGAGCACACTCTACACTAACGTGAGTGTAGAGTGTCAGACTCTCGGAGGTTCCGGATGCCCCTCTATCGGTTTCGGATGGTCGGCGGGGCGGAGCATCGGGTGGAGGCGCACCGGCTTCGAATGGACGAGCTCTGTGTGTACGCCGAGAACTGCCGCATGGGAGCGTCCCCGCCATGGGTGGTCGTCCTGCGGTTGCCGCTGGCGGAGATTCTGGACGTTCACCGCCGGCTGGAGCTTTCCGGCGGTGACCATGGCTGGCTGGATCCGCCGGTGGAGAGTCCGTCCGGATTGAAGTACCTGCCCAACGTGCAGACCGGAACGCCAAGGCGAACGCCGAACAACGCCCGGTGAGCCTGGACGCAGCAGCGGCGGCCTGTTGTTCTTGCCGCGTTCGGACGGGGCCTGCCGCGCTCTAACCCTGACGTCCGCACCGGTGGGCTTCGAGATCCGCATCGGCCGTCGCCCCCCGGCCACCGTCCGGGTACCGCGGGGGCCGCATGAGGGTCACGAGGAGGCCGATCAGTGCCGGGAGGGCTGCGGAGAGCATGAGTGGTGGTGTGTAAGAGCCGGCCAGGTCGTGGCCCAGGGCCAGGAGGATGGGGCCGAATGCGGTGGAGGCGACGGTGGCGGCGTGGATGATGCCGCGCAGCGCGCCGATGTGGG
>NZ_SMLC01000273.1 GCF_004349245.1 Actinomadura sp. 6K520
GGCCTACCCGGGCGCCACGCCGGCCACCCCCGGGCTCCCCGGCGTCCTGCCGACCCCGGAGATCGCCGCCGACCCGAACGCCTACCAGACCCTGCAGGCCAGCACGGCCACGATGCCGCGGACGCGCCTCATCTCCCCCGCCGCGGTCCCGCAGCAGGACAACCGCCACATCCTCCTGATCGCCGCCGCCGCAGGCGTGACCGGCGCCGTGACGGCCCTGAACCTGACCGTCGCCGCCCGAACCCTGCGCCGCCGCCACACCCCTCGCTGACCAAGGCCCAAGCCCACGGTCGGTTGTTCGCAGACCTCAGCCACCCCCGCAACCACGCAACCACTCCAACGCCTGCGATCGCGTCCGAAGGCAGGTTTCGAGCTTGCGAGGAACCTGATCGCGCAGCGAGCCGCTAGGCGAGCCGGAGCGATGCAGCGATCGCGCGCATTGCCCGTTGAAGGGAAGGCGCCCTAGCGCCTGACCGCCAAGGGCAATGCAAAATCAGTACGCGCCAATGGCGTGGATGCCGCCGTCTACGTGGACTATTTCGCCGGTGGTGGCGGGGAACCAGTCGGACAGCAGGGCCGCGCAGGCGCGGGCGGTCGGTTCGCTGTCCTTGATGTCCCAGCCGAGCGGGGCCGCCTTCGGCCACATCTCGGTCATGCCCTCGAAGCCGGGGATGCTCTTGGCGGCCATGGTGGCGAGGGGACCGGCGGCGACGAGGTTCACCCGGATGCCCTGGGGGCCGAGGTACTTGGCGAGGTAGCGGGCGCACGACTCCAGGCCGGCCTTGGCCACGCCCATCCAGTCGTACACGGGCCATGCCTTGGTGGCGTCGAAGTCCAGGCCGACGACGGAGCCGCCGTCCTTCATGAGGGGCAGGCAGGCCATCGTCAGGGACTTCAGGGAGAAGGCGGAGGCGTGGACGGCGGTCGCGACGTCCTCCCACGGTGTCTCCAGGAAGTTGCCGCCGAGGGCGGTCTGCGGGGCGAAGCCGATCGCGTGGACGACGCCGTC
Source organism: Actinomadura sp. 6K520 (assembly GCF_004349245.1). Classification (GTDB taxonomy): domain Bacteria; phylum Actinomycetota; class Actinomycetes; order Streptosporangiales; family Streptosporangiaceae; genus Spirillospora. The sequence continues at coordinate 1,010 of NZ_SMLC01000273.1, forward strand.
CAGGTGGTCGAACCCGTTGTCGCGCAGGTTGCCGGTCAGCGCGTCGAGTTGCTCGGTGTTCATCACGTCCAGCTCGATCACCGGGGGCGGCGAGTCGGGGCCGGACGGGAGGCGCTTGGCGGTCCGGGCGGTGAGCGTCGGGCGGGGGTAGGCGGTCAGCGCCACCTCGGCGCCCTGCTCCTGCGCGACCCGCGCGACGTGGAAGCCGATCGAGGCGTCGGTGAGGACGCCGGTGACCAGGATGCGCTTGCCTTCGAGGATTCCCATGCCGTCAGTGCCCCATTCCCAGGCCGCCGTCGACCGGGATGACGGCCCCGGTGATGTAGGCGGCGTCCTCGCTCGCGACGAACCGCACGGCCTTGGCGACCTCGTCCGGCTGCGCGATCCGGCCCAGCGGGATCGCCGCGGTGACGGCCTTGTGCTGGTCCTCGCTGAGGACCGCCGTCATGTCGGTCTCGACGAAGCCGGGCGCCACCACGTTCACCGTGATGCCGCGCGAGCCGAGCTCGCGGGCGAGGGACCGCGCGAAGCCGACCATGCCCGCCTTGGACGCGGCGTAGTTGGTCTGCCCCGCCGACCCCGACAGCCCGACGACCGAGGAGACCAGCACGATGCGGCCCCTGCGCTTGCGCATCATGCCCTTCACGCCGCGCTTGGCGACGCGGAACGCACCGGTCAGGTTGGTGTCGAGCACCGAGGTGAACGACTCCTCGCTCATGATCGCCAGCAGGGTGTCCTTGGTGATGCCGGCGTTGGCGATGACCACCTCGACCGGGCCCTGCTCCGCCTCGACCTTGCTGAAGGCGGCATCGACGTCCTCGGCGCTGGTCACGTCGCAGCGCACGCCGAACAGGCCCTCGGGCGGCTCGCCGGACCGGTAGGTGACGGCTACCGCGTCGCCCGCGGCGGCGAGCTCGCGGGCGATCGCCAGGCCGATGCCCCGGTTCCCCCCGGTGACGAGGACAGAGCGACTCATCACGACCCTCTCGTTGCTGTTCACGGTGCACCGCGTCGCACGGTGATGACAGCGCACGACACTAGCGGCCTTCCCGCACCCTGCGGATGTGCCGAACCGACAAGATCCGCCATCCGTGTTTGTTCGGCTCCGCGCCGGACCCGGCGGGTAGGTTGCCAAGGGTGCATGACATCGATCCCGCCTTCACCGCGCTGCCGCTTCGCGCGCTGGCCGACGCGGCCCTGTCCCGGGCCCGGGAGCTGGGCGCCGAGCACGCCGACTTCCGCCTGGAGCGCATCCGCAGCCAGACCATCCGCCTGCACGACGCCGCGCTGGAGACCGCGCTGGACGCCGACGACGTCGGCCTGTCGGTCCGCGTCGTCAAGGACGGCACCTGGGGCTTCGCCGCCGGCATCGACCTGACGCCCGAGGGCGCCGCCGGCCTGGCCGCCCGCGCGGTGGAGGTCGCCGCGGTGGCCGGGCCCGTCAACCGCGAACCCATCGAGCTGGCCCCCGAGCCCGTGCACGGCGAGCGCACCTGGGTCTCGGCGTACGAGGTCGACCCGTTCGACGTGCCGACCGCCGAGAAGGTGGCGCTGCTGGCGGGCTGGAGCCGCCGGCTGCTCGGCGACGACCGCGTCGACCACGTGGACGCGACGCTGCTGCAGGTCAGGGAGAACAAGTTCTTCGCCGACCTCGCGGGCACCGTCACCACCCAGCAGCGCGTCCGGCTGCACCCGGTCGTGAACGCCGTGGGCATCAGGGACGGCCTGTTCGACACGATGCGCACGCTCGCGCCGCCCGCCGGGTACGGGTGGGAGTGGCTGTCGGGCGAGCACTGGGACTGGGACGGTGAGCTGGCCCGCATCCCGGAGCTGCTCGCCGAGAAGCTCGCCGCCCCGTCGGTCGAGGCGGGGGTGTACGACGTCGTCGTCGACCCCTCGAACCTGTGGCTGACGATCCACGAGTCGATCGGGCACGCCACCGAGCTCGACCGGGCGCTCGGGTACGAGGCCGCGTACGCGGGCACCTCGTTCGCCACGCCCGACAAGCTCGGGAGGCTCCGGTACGGCTCCGAGGTCATGAACGTCACCGGGGACCGCACCGCCGAGCACGGCCTGGCCACCATCGGCTACGACGACGAGGGTGTGCGCACGCAGTCGTTCGACATCATCTCCGGCGGGCTGTTCACCGGGTACCAGACCGACCGCCGCATCGCCCGGCTGACCGGCGCCGAGCGCTCCAACGGCTGCGCGTTCGCCGACGCCGCGTCCAGCATGCCGATCCAGCGGATGGCGAACGTCTCGCTGCGGCCCGCCGAGGACGGCCCGTCCACCGGCGAGCTGATCTCCGGTGTCGAGCGCGGGGTGTACATCGTCGGCGACAAGAGTTGGTCGATCGACATGCAGCGCCACAACTTCCAGTTCACCGGCCAGCGGTTCTACCGGATCGAGAACGGGCGGCTGGCCGGGCAGCTCCGCGACGTCGCCTACCAGGCGACCACCACCGACTTCTGGAACTCGATGGAGGCCGTCGGCGGCCCGCGGACGTACGTGCTGGGCGGCGCGTTCAACTGCGGCAAGGGCCAGCCGGGGCAGGTCGCGCCGGTGAGCCACGGCTGCCCGTCGGCGCTGTTCCGCGGCGTCAACATCCTCAACACCCTGAAGGAGGCGGGCCAGTGAGGGCTCAGGAGGCCGTCGAGCGGGCGCTCGCCGCGTCGCGGGCCGACGACTGCGTCGTCATCGCCGAGGAGTCGAGCACCGCGAACCTGCGGTGGGCGGGCAACACGCTCACGACCAACGGCGTCACCCGGTCCAGCCGCCTGACCGTGATCGCGCTGCGCCGCACCGCGGACGGTGTCGCGGCGGGCGTGGTGTCGCGGTCGGCCGTCGGCGCGGACGGCGTCGAGGACCTGGTGCGCGCCGCCGAGGCCGATGCCGCCGGCAACGAGCCCGCCGAGGACGCCGCCCCGCTGATCACCGAGGGGCCGCCCGCGGCCGGGTGGGACGACGACCCGGCGGAGACCGGCATCGGCGTGTTCGAGGGGTTCGCGCCCGCGCTGGGCGAGGCGTTCGCCGCCGCGGAGGCCGGTGACCGGCGCCTGTACGGGTTCGCGAACCACATGCTGACGTCGACGTTCCTGGGCAGTTCGGCGGGGCTGCGGCTGCGGCACGACCAGCCGACCGGGCTGCTGGAGGTCAACGCCAAGGGCGCGGGGGGCTCGGCGTGGGCGGGCGTCGCCACCCGCGACTTCACCGACGTCGACGTCCCCGCGCTGACCGGCGGCCTCGCCAGGCGGCTGGAGTGGGGCGGGCGGCGGGTGGACCTGCCGGCGGGGCGGTACGAGACGATCCTGCCGCCGTCCGCCGTCGCCGACCTGATGATCTACCTGTACTGGTCGGCGGGCGCGCAGGACGCCCACGACGGCCGGACGGTGTTCAGCGCCCCCGGCGGCGGCACCCGGGTCGGGGAGCGGCTCGCGGACCTGCCCGTCACGCTGTCCAGCGATCCGGCCGCGCCGGGCCTGGAGTGCGCCCCGTTCGTCGTCGCGCACGCCTCCGGCCGCGAGTCGTCGGTGTTCGACAACGGGCTCGCGCTCGGCGCCACCGACTGGATCAGGGACGGCGTCCTCACCTCGCTCACCCAGACCCGGCACTCGGCCGCGCGCACCGGGCTGCCGGTCACCCCGGCCGTCGACAACCTGGCGATGGCCGGGCCGGACGGCGGCGCGTCGCTGGAGGAGATGGTCGCCCGCACCGAGCGGGGGCTGCTGCTGACGTGCCTGTGGTACATCCGCGAGGTCGACCCGCAGAGCCTGCTGCTGACCGGCCTCACCCGCGACGGGGTCTACCTCGTCGAGGACGGCGAGGTCGTCGGGGCCGTGAACAACTTCCGGTTCAACGAGAGCCCCGTCGACCTGCTGTCCCGCCTCACCGAGGTCGGCGAGACCGGCCCGACGCTGCCGCGCGAGTGGTCCGACTACTTCACCCGCGCCGCGATGCCGGCCCTGCGCGTCCCCGACTTCCACATGTCGACGGTCAGCCAGGCGACCTGAGCGCCGGGGCCCGCCCCGGGCCGGGGCGGGCCCCCGGCGCTCAGCGACGGCTCAGGCGTCTTCCAGGCGGAAGCCGACCTTCATGGAGACCTGGAAGTGGGCGACCTCCCCGTCCTCGATGTGGCCGCGGACCTCGGTCACCTCGAACCAGTCCAGGTGGCGCAGGGTCTGCGCGGCGCGGTGGACGCCGTTGCGGATGGCGCTCTCGACCGAATCCGGCGAGGTGCCCACGATCTCCGTCACCCGGTAGGTGCGATCGGTCATGTCGTTCCTCCGATGATTTGACCCGTACTGCTGTCGCCAGCCGGACTCCATGGGCTTACCGTGGAATGGTGAAGGTCAATCACCAGCGGGGGCCGGACGTCTACACGGTCACCGACGCCCCCCGCCCGATGTCGGAGGACATCGAGCACCGGCAGCGGCGCTACCTGGTGTCCATGGGGGTGCGGACGGTCTGCTTCGTCGGCGCGGTACTGGCCGCGGTGGCCGGTGCGCCTGCGTGGGCGGTGCTGATCCTCGTGGCCGGTGCACTGGTGCTCCCCTACGTCGCCGTCGTCGTCGCCAACGGCGGGCGGGAGCCGGTGGCGCCCGCGAGCTTCGGCGACCGCACGAAGCAGGGACAGAAGCCGGTTTCCGGACAGCGACCGGAAATCGGGTCGTGACATTCTCTTGACTAACCGCGGGGGGTTTCGGTGTACGATTTGTACCGGCGCTCTGGTCCCCCGTCGGAGCGCCCGTGCCGGTGTTCCGGGCCCCCGTCGGAACACCGATGATGCGGCGCCGGGTGGATTGCCCCCGTATCCACCCGGCGCCGCTTTTCATGTCCGGGGGCTTTCCCTGGCACTTCCCTGGCTCCGCGCGGAACCGCGCGTGGCCCGCCCTTGACGTCGCGGCCCGCCCCTGACCGCCCCGCCGCGGGCCTGAGCACATCCCGGCGAAAAAGCAAGGCCCGGCCATGGCCTACTCCGGCCATGGCCCGAAAAGCGGCCGAACCGAACTTTTCGCCGGGGAATCCGTGTGCAGCGCGGCGTTTCCGGGCGGGCACCGTCCGTCAGAAAGACCTGGACGCGCACCGATCCATTCCGGGACGTGCTGCGTACTGATGAGCGGCGGCAACACCCCGCGCCCGAGGGGAGGTCCCGTGGACCGAGGTTCCCGGCCGGACGGCCGCACCCGGACGGAGCGCCGCGCCGAGCGGCGCCGCGCCCAGGGCCGGCGCCCCGGAGGCCCGATCCGTTCCTGAGCCGCCGGAACCCTTGACGGAGGACGCCGATGAGACGAACATCACATCTGGCCCTCTTGAGACACTTTCCGCATGTGTCTCACCGGCGGGCCGCCACGACACGGCGAGACAGGACCCGGCGCCCCCGCCCGGGAAACGGAGAACGGCGATGAGCGGACACGACGACGTGCCCGAGTGGGCACCGCGGAACCTGCCGGAGAGCGGCGAGCCCGATGCGCCCTACACGTTCCTCGGCGCCTCCCAGCCCGGCGGCGCACCCTCCCCCTCCGCCGGCCCGGCGGGCGGCACCCCGCCGGGCGGCCGGCCGTTCGACCCCTTCGCG
>NZ_SMLC01000274.1 GCF_004349245.1 Actinomadura sp. 6K520
CCCCCGACGTGCGCGCACACCCCTCGCCCGCGAACGAGTCCTCCGCTGAGGAGCCCCCCGCGCCCGCTGCCGATGAGGCTTCCGCGGGCGCGTCCGCTGGAGCACCCGAGGGCGGCGAGCACGTAGGCAAGACGGGCCGTAACCTTCCCTTGGCCGTCGCCGTAGGCGCCGCTCTCGGCGCCTTGGTGCTGCTCTCTCTCTACACGGTCAAGGCGATCTTCCTTGCCGTCATGGTCGTGTTCCTCTTCCTCGGGATGCGGGAACTGGCCGAGGCGTTCCGGAGCCGCGACATCGGCGTCCCGTTCATCCCGTTGGCGACGGGCATGGTCGGCGCACCGGTCGTGTCCTACGTGTGGGGGCCGACGGCCACGGTCGCCGCGGTCTCCCTCACCATCCTCGCGCTGCTGATGACGCGGATGCTGGACGGCTCCGACGGCTACGTGCGGGACGTCGCCGCAGGGTCGCTTCTGGCCGGCTACCTAGTGCTGATGGGCGGAATCGTCGCGCTGCTCATGCGGCCCGACGACGGCGACCACCGCACCGTCATCTTCATCGCCATCACGGTCGCCAGCGACACCGGCGGCTACTTCGCGGGGTCCTTCCTGGGCAGGCACAAGCTGGCGCCCACGATCAGCCCGAAGAAGACGTGGGAAGGCGTCACCGGCTCGGCCGTCATGTGCATGATCGTCGGTGGCTGGCTGGTGTGGTGGCTGCTGGACGGCGGCCAGATCTGGCAGGGCGTGCTGGTCGGCCTCGCGGCCGTGGTCACCGCCACCGCGGGCGACCTCGTCGAGTCGATGGTCAAGCGCGACCTCGGCATCAAGGACATGGGAACGCTCCTGCCGGGCCACGGCGGAGTGATGGACCGTCTCGACTCCCTGGTCGCGACGGCTCCCGTCGTCTGGCTCCTACTGGAGCTGTTCGTCCCGAGCTAGCGGGCGCCAAGGCACGACTCGGGCGTCAGACAGGGCGTCAGACGCCCCGGACTCGGGAGGGAGCCGGGGCGTCAGGAGACGACCCACGACCTTCCCTGCTGGGCGAGGCGCCGGATGAGCGCGTCCGATCCCTCGCTCTTGGCGTAGCGGTGTTCCTCACCGGTGATGGGCACGAGCCAGAGCCACCGGACGGGATCGCCATTGAGCGTGAACCCCGTCAAGGCTGGGCCTTGAGGGCCGGCCAAACGGCTCGGATCGTCCAGCAGGAGCACGCCCTCCCACTTCGCCTCGTCGCCGCCGAGGGGGAACGTGCGGGCCTCGTGGTACCACTTGACGACGTCCCCTGGGGCGAACCAGGTCACAGACCGCCACGGGTACTGCGCCAGCCACGGGAAAATGCTGCCGGCGCGCTGGCTGGGGAGGGTGCTCGCGACGGCCAGTTCGATCCGGCCGAATGGGGCGACGTCGTCCTCGTAAAGTTCGACGGTCGGCATCCGCTGGCGGCACATTCCGACCGTGCTCATCACGGTGAACTCGCGGTCGCCCCGTGCGGGACGTTCGGACACCCCTACGGTCGGGGCCACGCCCGTCCGCGTGCTGCCCAATTGCCGGCCGACATCGTGCCAGTAGTGGCCACCTGGCCCGAGCCGTTGCAGCAGATGGCCGAGCACTGCCTGCTGGAAGTCCGCCCAGGAGTCGTCCGCACGGCACAGCTTCCAGTGCTCGCGCGCACGGTCGATCCGTGGCCCGAAGTCCTCGATCTCCTCGTCCAGCGGGAAGGCGAAAGGGCTCTGGCGGGTCGCGTCGCGGGCGTATCCGGGGATGCCGCGCCCCATGTCGGACCAGCCGGGGATGACGAACAGCGCGTCGCCCGCCTCAAGGACGGCCACACCGTCGCCCTCCTCGAACCAGACGACCTCCATGCTTCCGGCGTCGAGTTCCTTGCGTCCCTCCGGATGGCGAACATGGGACTCCGGCAGGAGCGGGGCACGGCCCGCCTCCAGCCGGGACCGGTCGAGCTCTGCCGGGGCCTTGCGGTGGTTGCCGACCCACGTTGCGCCGACCACCGAGTCGCGCGCGTCCTTCAGGTAGGCCGCGGTGACGTCACCGTCGGTCTCGATGATGAGCCGCCGACTGCCGTAGGGGCTGGCAGCGGCGTGGACGACCGTGGCCTTGGCTCCCCGGGACGGGGCGGCGCCCTTACGCAATACCGACATGATCGGCACCTTAGTCGCACACAAGGTCATGTGCAGGAATGTCGTCGTAGACATCGAGCGGCGTTGCCGCAGCACCGGACGCGGTGGCGGCGGACGGACGATGCACACGGGCTTGTTTGCGACACTGGAGGCACCATGTCTGCTACCCAGCCCGCCACCGCCGGCCCCGCGTCCGGGAAGACCCCGGCCAAGCTCGTCTTCGCCGCCCCCAGGCGCGGTAAGCCGCCGAGGCATCTTGCCGACCTCACCACCGCGGAACGCCGCGAGGCCGTCGCCGAGCTGGGGGAGAAGCCGTTCCGCGCGGACCAGCTGTCGCGGCACTACTTCGCCCGGCTGGTCGACGACCCGGCGAAGATGACGGACCTGCCGGCCGCCGTCCGCGAGCGTCTCGTGTCCGAGCTGCTGCCGTCGCTGCTGACCCCGGTACGGGAGATGGACTGCGACGGTGGCACGACGCTGAAGACCGTCTGGAAGGCGTTCGACGGCGTGCTGTTCGAATCGGTGCTGATGCGCTACCCGGACCGGGCGACGATGTGCGTCTCCTCGCAGGCTGGGTGCGGCATGAACTGCCCCTTCTGCGCGACCGGTCAGGCAGGGCTCACCCGCAACCTTTCCACGGCGGAGATAGTCGAGCAGGTGACCGCGGGCGCGCGCGCACTGGCGCGTGGGCGCATCCCCGGCGGGCCCGGACGTGTCTCCAACATCGTCTTCATGGGTATGGGGGAGCCACTGGCCAACTACAAGGCCGTGATAGGCGCGGTACGCCGCATCACCGACCCGGCACCCGCCGGCTTGGGCATCTCCCAGCGTTCGGTGACGGTGTCAACGGTCGGGCTAGTACCGGCGATCGAGAAGCTCGCCGCGGAGGACATGTCGGTACGGCTGGCGGTGTCCCTGCACGCACCCGATGATGAACTACGCGACGACCTCGTCCCGGTCAACAACCGCTGGAAGGTCGCCGAAGTCCTGGACGCCGCCTGGGCCTACGCGGAACGCAGCGGCCGGCGCGTGTCGATCGAGTACGCCCTCATCAAGGACGTCAACGACCAGGCGTGGCGGGCGGATCTCCTCGGCAGGCTCTTGCGCGGGAATCTCGTACACGTCAATCTGATCCCGTTGAACCCGACACCGGGTTCCAAGTGGACCGCGTCCCGGCCCGAGGACGAGCGCGAGTTCGTCCGCCGCCTGGAGGCCCACGGGGTTCCGGTGACGGTGCGCGACACTCGGGGCAGGGAGATCGACGGGGCCTGTGGTCAGCTGGCCGCGGCGACCAAGGACTGAGCGCGCCGCGGGCGTGTCACCGCCGCCCCGCGGCCGCGCTGATGCGGGCTGAGGAGCACGGTACCGGTGAAGACGGGTGCGGGGCTGCCGGTGGTATTGCGCGGCTACGACCGCGGTCAGGTGGACGCACTGCTGACGAGGATCTCGCGGGCGCTGAACGGCGGGCCGCCGATGTCCGCGGACGAGGTGCGGGGCATCCGGTTCGACGTCGTCCTGCGCGGTTACGACCCCCGCTCCGTCGACGAGCTGGTCGGCGAGTGCATCAGGGAACTGCAGGCGAGGGCGCCGATCAGGGAGCGGCCGGGACGGTCACGCGCCCAGCCCGCCTGGCTGATCAACTGGATCCAGAACGCCCGCTTCTCGGGCGCGGGCGTCCGCTCCGGCTACGACGTCCGGGACGTGGACGCGTTCCTGGACCGGGTGATCGCCGGCCTGCGCGGTGCGGCGCCGCCGGTGACCGCCCGCGACGTGCGGGAGAGCGCGTTCCGCGTCGTCCGCCTCGGGCCCGGCTACGACGAGCAGGAGGTCGACCGCTTCCTGCTGCAGCTCGCGAGCGCCCTCGAACGCCGCTGACGAAGTTATCCACATGTTCGCGGGACGCTGCGCGCCGCTCCCGCGCCAGGTGAGGCTACGTGCATGGATCACTTCGCGGAACAGTACGCCCGCCTCCGAGCGCTCTTCGCCGCCTTCCTGCCCCCGGAGGTCACCGCGGCCCTGCTGCCCCTGGCCCGCCGGGCGCTGAGGCTCGGCGCCGAAGGCGGCGCACCCGTCGACCTCGGCGGCGCCCCGCTCCTGCCGCCCGGTGAACCCTGGCCGCGGTGGAACGAACGGCCCCTGGACTTCCTCGGCGCGATCGACTTCGCCGACCTCGCCCCGTTCGGGGAGATCTCCGGAATCCCGTCGTCGGGCAAGGCCGCCTTCTACTACGCCAGCGACATCCCGCGCCCCTGGGGCGACGCGGCGGCGCAACGCGACGGCTGGCGCCTCTTCACCGGCGACCTCCGTGAAGCGGCCCCACCACCCAGCGCCTTGACCTACCCCCGGACGCGCCTGCACGCCACGCCGTTCCTCTCCCTGCCCTCGCCTAAGGAGCCCGCTGTGCGCCGGCTGGAGGCCACCTACAGCGGTCTCCTGCCCGTCTACGAGCAACTGCACGCCGTCTGGTCGCAGCACATCTGGCCCCGCGAGATGCCCGCCCACCAGCTGGGCGGCTGGCCGGCCCTGGTCCAGCGTCCCCTCGGCCCCGACTGCCTGTACGCCTCGACGGGCCGCCCCCTGGACTCCGTGGCCCCTCCGCCCCTGCGCCCGGACGAGGAGCACGCCGTGGACGAGTGGCGTCTCTTGCTCCAACTCGACTCCGACGATCGCCTCGGCTGGTACTGGGGCGACCCTGGCCGCGTCTACTTCTGCTCCAGACCGGACGATCCCCTCGAACAGACCTGGCTGACCCTCCAGGCCGCCTGACGCCCACTCCGGGGCGCTGTGACGCCGGGGGAGAATATGGCCATGGGTGATTCGAAGGTGTGCCTGTTCTGCGAGATCGCCAAGGGGGAGCGCCCCGCGCATGTGGTGATGGACGCGCCGGACGCCATGGCGTTCCTTGATACGAGGCCGCTCTTCAAGGGGCACACGCTGCTCATCCCGCGCGTGCACTACGAGACCCTCACGGACCTGCCCGGCGAGATGCTCGGCCCGTTCTTCGGCCACGCCCAGCGCCTGGCGGCCGCGATGGAGTCGGTGCTGGAGGCGGCCGGCTCGTTCGTGGCGATGAACAACCGCATCAGCCAGAGCGTCCCTCACCTGCACGTCCACGTCGTCCCGCGCAAGCCCAAGGACGGACTCCGCGGCTTCTTCTGGCCTCGGCAGAAGTACGCCTCGGACACCGAAGCCGCCGACTACGCCACCCGCCTGTCCACCGCCATCCCCACCCCGTAGATCCAATCCGGGCGGGACCCCGGGGCGGAGGCGGTGACGGGTCAGGTCAAGGCTGACAGGAGGGCTAGCAAGGGGTTCGCCGGGTCGGTGTCGGTGAAGTCGGTGGGAGCTGCGGCCTCCAGGGCGGCGGCGTGTTCGTAGAGGTCTCGTTCGGCACGGTCCAGGACGGTGCACAGCACGTAGTCGGTGACCGTCCAGCCGGCCAGCTCGGCCGCCTTACGGATCACGAGGAGCTGTTCCGCGGACAGCCGCAAGGCGATGTGATCGTCGGTGTGGGGGGCGGGAAGGTCCTGGCGAACCGACTCAGACATGGCCGGTCTCCTTCCATGCGGCATTTCAAAGTACGCCCGGGGGACATGTCGGGGCATCCCCACAGAGGACGAGAATCACCACGCCGGGAACTATCCGGCGGACACGGCTACGACCCGCGTCCAAGAGGGTGCGTAGGGGTCCTCGACGACCGCCGGCACGGCCGGACGGCGGAGGGAGTGATCTCTGCGCTGGTCGCGCGGCCCGGGGGCGGCCGGGGCTGGGTCAGTCGGGCGACTCGTCTATGGTGCCGAAGATCACGGAGGAGACTTCCAGGTAGAGCTGCTCCGGGTACGGCATGAAGTTGACGGCGCGGATGGCCTGGCTCTGCCCCGCGGACTCGGTGAGGAACTCGCCGTAGCCGAGCATCCGGCCGACCATCGAGCGGTTCAGCGTGATGTCGGTGACCTTGGACAGCGGCATCATCGCGACGTTGCGGTTGAGCACTCCCTTGACCAGCATCACCCGGTGCTCGGTGACGAGGAAGAACTCCAGCGACCAGGCGATGATCTTCCACAGCAGGTAGCCGAGCGTGGGCAGCCACAGCCACCAGATCCACAGGACGCCGGTGACCACGGCGATCGCGGCGCAGGCGACCAGTCCGCCGACGACGAGCGCGACCGAGGGGATGAGGACGGCGGGGTGGTGGCGGACGGCGATGACGCGTCCCTCGTGGGACATGAGGTACTTGTCGACGGTGCGCGACGAGCTGTCGTGCTGCACCATCATGTCCTGCAGGTTCACGGCTGCGTCCTCGTCAAGATCCGGGTGGTTCAACGGTAGCCGACGCGGCGGCGCCGCCGCAGTAAGGGAAGCGGGGCCTTGCCGGAGGGGGAGCGGCGGCTGATGATGATCGTCATGGACGGCGTTGGGGACGCGGGCGGGG
>NZ_SMLC01000275.1 GCF_004349245.1 Actinomadura sp. 6K520
GCCCAGGAAGAACGGCGCGAACGACGCGATCACCAGCCGCCGCTCCCGCTGATCCCGCCCCAGCCACGGCAGCAGCATCCCCACCCCGATATCGGCACCGGCCAGCACCAGATACCCGCCGGAGAACACCGCCAGCAACACCACCGCAACAGACTCCATCACCAGGCTCCCGTCACAACGTCCCGCTCAGCACCGGCGTCGGCTCCGCCGGGGGAGAGGCCCCCAGACCCGCACCCTCCGGACCCCGCCGCGCGAACCGCACCAGCAGCCACGCGTTCACCGCGAACAACACACCGAACAGCACCGTGAACGCCGCGAACGACGCCGCCAGCGTCCCCGGCCCCACACCCGCCGACAACGCGTCCCGCGTCTTCAGCACCCCGTACACCGTCCACGGCTGCCGCCCCACCTCACGGAACACCCACCCCGACACCATCGCCACATACGGCAACGGCACCGACACGATCATCAGCACGTGGAACACCCGCCCACGCACCAGCCACCTCCCGAACGGCAGCTTCACCAGCGCCACCGCGGCTACCAGCATCATCAGCGACCACATCGTCACCATCAGCGCCTCACCGACCCCCGCCAGCCCCGGCGCCAGGTACTCGTCAGGCCCGAACCGCGCCGTGAAACGCGCGACCTCCGCCGCCGCCGACTCACCACCCAGCTTCGTCGGCTGCACATACGCGAACTGCACCCCGCCGAAGATCACCACCGGCATCACCGACAGCACCACCGCCAGCAACCCCACCCGCATCGACCGCCGGAAGAACTCCACCTCCGCCGTCCGCCGCAGCAGGTGATAGCCGCTCACCCCGGCCATGAAGAACCCCGCCGTCAAGAACCCGCCGAACAGCACATGGAAGAACGCCAGAACCGCCGTCGGATTCGTCAGCAACGCCCCCGCGTCGGTCAGCCGCGCCGCACCGTCCACCATCTCGAACCCCACCGGACGCTGCAGCCACCCATTGGCCACCAGGATGAAATACGCCGACAAGTACGCCGTCAGCGTCACCACCCAGATCAGCCCCAGATGCACCCACCGGTTCAGCCGATCCCACCCGAAGATCCACAACCCCAGGAACGTCGACTCCACGAAGAACGCCACGATCGTCTCCAGCGCCAGCGGCACCCCGAAGACCCCGCCGGTCATCCGCGACATCCCCGCCCAGTTCAGCCCGAACTGGAACTCCATCACCAGGCCCGTGACGATCCCCACCGCATAGTTGACGACATACAACTGCCCCCAGAACCGCACCATCCGCGCATGCACCGCACTGCCCGACACCGCCGCCCGCGTCTGCATCAACGCCACCAGCGTCGCCAACCCCAGCGTCAACGCCACGAACATGAAATGCGTACCGGCCGTCAACGCGAACTGGACCCGCGCCAGCAACAACGCGTCCGCACCCATCAGCACACGCCCCAACGATCACTCCGAAAACGACCCCCCAATCCTCGGCGCGCACACCTCACCGGCGAATCAGGCGCAAGCGGTCAACCGCCATGCACCTTTCGCGCAGCCCCCGCCCCGCCACTACAACCCGGGATGTACTCGACCACCCCGGCCCCCCAACCCCAGGACGACCACCACCAGCGCCAGCGCCAGCAGCGGCAGAAGCGGCACCGACAGGGGAGCGGTCACCGGCAGCCACCGGCGCGAGAACGCAGCCGCCCACAAACGGACGGGAACTCAAGGGGGGAAACGCCGTGACCGACCAGATCACGAACCACGACGAGATCGCGGCGGGGGACAACCCGGCCTCGGTGACAGCACCGCGTACACCGAGTACAGGAGAACGAAATCCTCGAGGAACGCGGAGACGTACAGCCCGCGCGCGAGCCCCGCCTCAGGTGAAGATCAATCGCGTCGAGCCATGATCCCACCGCACCGTCAATGGCCCCGGGGGGAGGGGAGCGGCCCGCGAATCAACCACCGAACGGATCACGACCGAACAACGCCAGCAGCCGCGCCTGGTCATCGGCGTCCTCCGGAAGAGCACGCTCGGGACCGACCCGCCCCGCCGCACGCCCCACGGGCGCCAATCGCCTCGCCGTTTCCAACGCGGGGCCCACCAGATCGGCATCGAACACCACCGACTGCCCGGTCGCCCGGGCGAGATCCCACGTGTGCACGAGCAGCTCCAGCGGATACGTCTCCAGCCACTCCCGCAACGTGGTCTCTTGCCCCGTCGCCAGCCGGATCCGGCGCTCCAGCCGCCCGGACCTCAGCTCGGCGGTCATCCGGGCGCGCACCGCACGCCACGACGCCACCGGATCCTCGCCGGCCACCTCACGCCAGTCAGGATCGTCCTGGGGGAGAGGCCGACCGGCGGCACGCATCTCGATCACCAGCAGCCCCGCCGTGACGTGCCCCGCGACGTCGACCGCGCACCAGCCCTCACACGGCGACGGCGACAGCCACCTGTCCGGCGGCGTCGCGACGAGCACCGCCTCGAAACCGTCCAGGGCGCGAACGAATCAGGCCCCGGCGCCGAGCCTCAGCGGACGCCAGGCAGGGTGACGGGTGAGGGCGTGGCGGACAGAGCGGCCGCGGCCGGCGAGGCAGGGGCTACTGGGGAGACCTCGCCCGAGATCACCTTAACTTAACATAATGCACATTATCGACCAGCGATCAAGGCGTCTGGAAGCGGGGCGATCCGGACGCATCCGGCCGGGGCTCGCACGCGCTCACGTTCGTTCTCGTCGCCGAGGTCGCATCACCCGTGGGCCGTCGCTGCGGAGACTGACCTGCTGCCGGTGTAGTCGACGGACGCGCTTGCCGACCAGGACGGCGGCTTTCCATCAGTTCGCTCGGACGGCATTCGCGTGGTGCGTAGATGTCGTCATTCGGCAGCGCGCACGTGCCGGCGTCACTCATCGCGTCAGCCGGTTCTCGAATCGAACTTCCACCCACCCTGCAGGGCCGGCAACCCATGTGGCGCCGTCCGCCGCACCTCCGCCCACTCGGTCTACTCCCCGGTCGAGATCGGACTGGGTGGTGACGGGCCCGGTGTGCGTCCGGGCGCCTTAGTGGTCCGCGTCGTAAGTTCCTCGGGGGTCAGGCTGCGGTTGGTAGAGCGGGCTGATGTTGGTGCTGGGTTTCGTGTTCGGCTTCTTCGTGCTGCTGGATTCGGGCCAGTAGGTTCTGCAGGTCGGCCCGGGTGAACTTCCAGTTGAAGGGCCGGGCGGTCTGGTTGTAGCGGTGCTCGAAGGCGGTCAGCCGGTCTTGGACCTGGTCCAGGTCGGTGAAGTCGTTGGGGGCCAGGACCTTGCGCTGGAGGATGGAGAAGTAGATCTCCACCTGGTTCAGCCACGAGGCGTGCACCGGTGTGTGGACCATGACTGTGTTCGGGTAACGCCTGGTCAGCCGGTCGATCGCGGCCTGGCCGCGGTGGGAGGAGCCGTTGTCGACGATCCAGTACACCCGGCGGGCCGAGGCGTAGGGCTGGCGGGTCATGACCTCGTCGACCAGGTCGGTGAACGGGTCGATCCCGGTGGTCTCGCTGCATAGTCCGATGACTTGGGCGTGGTGGACGTCGTAGGCGGCCAGATAGGCCAGTGCGCCGCCGCGGTTGTATTCGTGCTCGATGCGCATGGTGCGTGAGGTGCCCGGCGGCAGGGTGGGATGGCAGCGGCAGCGCGCCTGGATCGAGGTCTTCTCATCGGAGGAGATCACATACTCGTCGTCGCCGAGCCGGACGCCGTCGAAGATTCGGGCGTACAGGTCCAGCACGCGGCCGGCCTTGACGGCGAAGGCGGGGTCGCGGATGAACAGCCAGGACCGGTGTTGCCAGGGTTTGAGCGCGTCGGTGGCCAGGATGCGGCGCACGGTGGAGGCCGACATCGCCGGTGCGGCGCCGCGGGCCACGACCTGATCGGCCAGGTCACCACAGCTCCAGCGTGACAGCGGGATCCCG
This sequence comes from Actinomadura sp. 6K520, assembly GCF_004349245.1. Lineage (GTDB taxonomy): Bacteria > Actinomycetota > Actinomycetes > Streptosporangiales > Streptosporangiaceae > Spirillospora. The sequence continues at coordinate 3,927 of NZ_SMLC01000275.1, forward strand.
GTCTCGGCCGGTAGCTGGCAGGCCAGCGCCTTGACCTCGGCGACCTGGGCCGGGGTGAAACGGGCCGGCCGCCCGGACCGGGGCCGGTCGGCCAGGCCCGCCGCGCCCTGGTCGGCATACCGGCCGCGCCAGAGCCGGGCGGTGTCGACGCTGATGCCCCGGCGGCGGGCGATCTGGGCGTTGGAGCAGCCATCGGTGGCGTCCAGCACGATCTGGGCCCGGACCACGTGCTGGTGAGCAGCGGTGCGGGAGGAGGCGAGCTTGGTCAGCCGACGCCGTTCGGGGCCGGTCAGGGTGATCTGGCGAGCATGAGAGGCGGGCACCGGAGAGCCTTCTGGACAAGATCGTGCACGGGGAGATCCGATCTTGTCCGCCCGTGCCCGGCACTCACGCCGGACACGCCGCAGCAGGCAAGATGGCCGCATGCCGCCTGCGATTCCTGCCTCGACCAAGACTTCGCTGGCCCAGCGGCTCCGCTCGCACGCCCGCCAGCACTGGCCTCAACTGCGTGACCTGCACATCCGCTACCACGGCCAGTTCGCCTACGTCGAAGGAGAACGGCCCGACGGCCACCGGCAGCCCCTCCTCCGGCTCCGCTACGGCGGATCGGCCTCAACCTGGGGATTCGGCGTCTACCTGGCCAGCAGCGGGAAATACGAGAACCAGATCCTGCCCAACGGCATGACCGCGGGCACCCCACAAGAAGCTCTCGACTGCGCCTGCGGCCTCTACCTCGGCAACTGACCGCACTCAGCCCCCGAGGAACTTACGGCGCAGACCACTTAGGGCGAGCACGACGAGTCCGGTGGCAGGTGCTCGGAGACTCCCAAGGCCTGGACGGGGCCAGCCGGAAGATGTTCAAACCAGACAGAAGGTGAATTCTGTCTGGTTTGGGGATGAAGTTCGTGAACCAGTACTTTTCGGGCCTCTCATTCGTCCGAGCGGCGGCTGGGGTGCTGCTCAGTCGCGGTCCGACGGCGTCCAGGGGTGCGGTCGACGGCTTCATCCACCTCAGGATTTTGCCATTCGGCAACAAGGTTTGCGGTTCGCTGCCCTCCACCAGCATCGTGAAGGCCGCACCGAGGGGCGCACCCCGGTGGAGATCGTCGTAACCGAGGAGGATGGCGGATGGCGCACGGGCCCGACCATGCGTTCGACAAGGACTACTGGGAGCGGCACTGGCAACGGAGCGACGGTCCCGAGAACCCGCACCGCGTTCCTCCGAATCCGTACCTGGACCGGGAGGTCGGCGGACTGGTGCCGGGCACGGCGCTGGACGCGGGGTGCGGCGCGGGCGCCGAGGCCGTCTGGCTGGCCTCGCGTGGCTGGGAGGTCACCGCGGTCGATATCTCGGCCGAGGCGCTGGCCCGCGCGGCTGACCGGGCGGCCGCGGGCGGGGTCGGCGCGCGTGTGCGGTGGGTCGAGGCGGACTTGGGCGGCTGGGAACCGGGGATGCGGTTCGACCTGGTCACCACCCACTATGCCCATCCGGCGATGCCGCAACTGGAGTTCTACGAGCGCGTCGCCGGGTGGGTGTCCCCCGGCGGCACCCTGCTGATCGTCGGGCATCTGCACTCCCCCGGCGCCGCCGGCCACGCCGGCCACGGCCATGCGCCTCCCGCCGAGGCGTCGGCGACCGCCGCGGACGTCGTGGCGCGCCTGGACGGCGCCGAGTGGGAGATCGTTGTCGCCGAAGAGCGGCACCGCATGCTCACCGGTCCCGGTGGCCGTGCGGTTCCGCTGGACGACGTGGTCGTGCGCGCCACCCGGCGCGGCTGACTGCTTCGCCCTGGCGCCCGGGGATTCCGTTCCGGTGTCGTCTGCCTTTGGGAGGGCGTCAGAGCCCGCGTGGGGCTGCGTGCGGGTTCCGTAGGGTGTGCGGCATGAGCGTGCTCCGGTCGGTCGGGTTGTTCGTGGTCGCCGCGGTGGCGGAGATCGGCGGGGCGTGGCTGGTGTGGCAGGGATGGCGTGAGCAGCGCGGGGCGCTGTGGATCGTCGGTGGTGTGCTGGCGCTCGGTGCGTACGGGTTCGCGGCGACGTTCCAGCCCTCCCCCGATTTCGGGCGGATCCTGGCGGCCTACGGTGGTGTGTTCGTGGCGGGGTCGCTGGCGTGGGGTGTGGTGGTGGACGGGTTCCGTCCGGATCGCTGGGACATCTCCGGTGCGCTGATCTGCCTGGTGGGAGTGGCTGTGATCATGTACGCGCCGCGGGGGTGACGCCTCTCCCCCGGGGTGTCAGGGGCGGGCGGTGAGTTCGGTGAAGCGGAGGGCGTTGCGGACGGCGGCGCCGCCGGGGTCGTTGTTGAAGTAGACGTAGGCGTCCTCGGCGGCGCCGAGTTCGTCGGCCCAGGCTTGGAGGGTTTCGTCGTCGTAGTGGGGCCAGGGTTGTGCGGGGCCTTCGTGGAGGCGGAGGTAGAGCCAGTCGGTGGTTCTCCAGAGGGGTGTCTGGGGTTGGCCTAGGCGATCGGTCCAGCTGAGGGCGGCGCCGTGGTGTTCCAGGGTGCGGCGGGTCTGGTCGGTCCACCAGGAGGCGTGGCGGGGTTCGACGGCGACGCGGATGTGCCGGGGGAAGCGGCGCAGGCATTCGGCGAGGCGTTCGTGGTCGGCGCGGAGGG
>NZ_SMLC01000276.1 GCF_004349245.1 Actinomadura sp. 6K520
CCTTGTGCCTATGGCTTTGGTCAGGCACAAGGGCCCTGGGGGTCCTCGCGCATGCGGATGTCCGTGGTGGGGGCGCCGGAATGTCGTGGGCGGGGGGCACAATGGGGGGTATGTGCCGAAGCATCAAGACGCTCCGTCCGCCGTACTCGGCGGACGTGACCGATGACGACGTGCGGGCGGCGGCGCTGCAGTACGTCCGCAAGATCTCGGGGTTCCGCGCCCCCGCGTCCCACAACGCGGAGGCGTTCGACCGTGCCGTCGCGGAGATCGCGCGCAGCACCGCCGCCCTCCTGGACTCCCTGGAGGTGCGAGGCAGCCGGGCGGGTTAGGCGTCGACGAGCAGTTCCGCGATCTGGATGGTGTTGAGCGCCGCGCCCTTGCGGAGGTTGTCGCCGGAGCAGAACAGGGCCAGGCCGTTGCCGACGGTCTCGTCGCGGCGGATGCGGCCCACGAACGTCGGGTCCTGGCCCGCGGCCTGCAGCGGGGTCGGGACGTCGGACAGGGCCACGCCGGGGGCGGTGGCCAGCAGTTCGGCGGCCCGCTCGGGGGTGATCGGGCGCTCGAAGCGGGCGTTGATCTGGAGCGAGTGACCGGTGAACACGGGCACCCGGACGCACGTGCCGGACACCTTCAGCTCCGGGATCTCCAGGATCTTGCGGCTCTCGTTGCGGAGCTTCTGCTCCTCGTCGGTCTCGGCGAGGCCGTCGTCCACGATCGACCCGGCCATCGGCAGCACGTTGAACGCGATCGGCCGCACGTACACCGACGACTCGGGGAACTCCAGGGCGGAGCCGGAGTGGGTGAGCTTGTCGGCGCCCTGCACGACCTTCGACGCCTGGTCGTGCAGCTCGGCGACGCCCGCGAGGCCGCTGCCGGACACGGCCTGGTAGGTGGAGACGACCATGGCGGCGAGACCCGCCTCGTCGTGCAGCGGCCGCAGGACGGGCATGGCCGCCATCGTGGTGCAGTTCGGGTTGGCGATGATCCCCTTGGGGCGGTGCGCGGCGGCGTGCGGGTTGACCTCGGCGACCACGAGCGGCACGTCCGGGTCCAGGCGCCAGCCCGACGAGTTGTCGATCACGACGGCGCCGGCCTCGGCGACCTTCGGGGCGAGTTCCTTCGAGGTGGTCTTGCCCGCGGAGAACAGCACGATGTCGAGGCCGGAGTAGTCGGCGGCCGTCGCGTCCTCGACGGTGACCTCGGTGCCGTTCCACGGCAGCTTGCGGCCCGCCGACCGGGCCGAGGCGAACAGCCGCAGCTCGTCGATGGGAAATGCGCGTTCGGCCAGGATTTCGAGCATCTTGGCCCCGACCTGTCCGGTGGCCCCCACGATGCCGACTCTCATGCCGCTCCCTCTGGGTTGATCGCTTGACCTGGCGAGTCTGCCCAGCTCCGTGGCCGGGCGTCCACTGAGTAACCCTACGCGGAGGGGTCCAGTGTCACTTAACGGAACGCGTCCAGCCCGGTCACCGCCTTCCCGAGCGTGAGGAGATGCACCTCCTGGGTGCCCTCGTAGGTCAGGACGCTCTCCAGGTTGTTCATGTGCCGGATCACGGGATATTCGAGGGTGATCCCGTTGGCGCCGAGGACCGTGCGGGCCTGCCGGGCGACGTCGATGGCGGCGCGGACGTTGGCGAGCTTGCCGAACGAGACCTGCTGCGGCGTGACGCTCCCCTCGTCCTTGCGGCGCCCGATGTGCAGGGCGACAAGGCCCGCCTGCCCTAGGGCGACCTCCATCCAGGCGAGCTTCTCCTGGGTGAGCTGGAACGCGGCTATGGGTTTGCCGAACTGCTCGCGGGTCTTGGCGTAGGCGACCGCCGCCTCGTAGCAGGACCGTCCGGCGCCGATCGCGCCCCACACGATGCCGTACCGCGCCTCCGACAGGCAGCCGAGCGGCCCCCGGAGGCCCCGCGCGCCGGGGAGCATCGCGTCCGCGGGAACGCGCACGTCCGCCAGGACGAGCTCGGACGTGATCGACGCGCGCAGCGAGATCTTCCGGTGGATGTCACCGGTCGTGAACCCGGGGGTGTCCTTCGGGACGAGGAAACCGCGGATGCCCTCGTCGGTCTGCGCCCAGACGACGGCGACGTCGGCCGCCGACCCGTTCGTGATCCACATCTTGGCGCCGTTCAGGACCCAGTCGGAGCCGTCGCGGCGGGCGCGGGTGAGCATGTCGCCGGGGTCGGAGCCGCGGTCGGGCTCGGTCAGGCCGAAGCAGCCGATCGCCTCCCCCGCCGCCATCCCCGGCAGCCACCGCTCCTTCTGCTCCTCCGACCCGTACCGGTGGATCGCCGTCATCGCCAGGGACCCCTGCACGGAGACGAAGCTGCGCAGGCCCGAGTCGGCGGCCTCCAGCTCCCGGCACGCCACCCCGTACGCGACGGCGCTCATCCCGGCGCAGCCGTAGCCCTCCAGATGCATGCCGAGCAGTCCGAGCTTGCCCAGTTCGGGGGCGAGCTCCCGGACGGGGAACGTGCCGTCCTCGAACCATTCCGGCACGTGCGGCACGACCCGTTCCGTCACGAACGTCCGCACGGTGTCGCGGACCATGCGCTCCTCGTCGGTGAACTGGTCGTCGATCCGCAGCACGTCCATCCGGACCTCCTCCCGAGGGGTTCTTCCGCCCACGAGCGTACGTCGGGGGCGGCGGCCGGAACGGGCAGGGGTTCACTCAGGGGCGGATCAGGGCGAATCCGGATGTCAGAGACGCTCCTGGATGGGCATGATCGAGGCATGGACATGGAGAAGAACACCACCGGAACCCCGGAGAAGCAGCTGCGCCGCACCCATGACGGCCGGATGCTCGCCGGCGTCTGCTCGGGCGCCGCGCAGTACCTCGGCATCGACGCCAACATCATCCGCCTCGGGCTCGCCGTGTTCACCCTGTTCGGCGGGGCCGGGATCGCCCTCTACGTGGTCGCGTGGGTGCTCATCCCCGAGGAGGGCGCCCCGAAGTCGATCGCGGAGGACCTGTTCAAGAAGGCCGGCGACTCCCCGACCGTCCAGGACGCCGTGCAGAAGTCCAAGAACGCCTTCAACAAGAACCGCACGAACGCCTAGGAGGCCGAGCGGCTGACACCGCTGGTCAGGTCACCGCCCGAGTGGGACGCGGTGACGACCACGGGTGCGCCGAGGGGGCGCCCGCCCCCGATGACGTCGCCGCGGACCTGGTTCCACACGAGCGTGAGGACCGCGGCGGCCGACAGGCCCAGCACGCCCGCGAGCGCCACCACCGTCTCCGGCCCGAGCACCTGCGTCGCCGCGCCGCCGACGAGGATGCCGACGCCCTGCCCGGCGAGGATGCCGGACTGGGCGAGGCCGAACGCCTGCCCCCGCCCCGCCGCCGGCACCGCGGTCACGAACGCCGCGTTGGCCGCGAGCTGGTAGGCGCTGCCGACGCCGGACAGCGCCCACAGCGCGACGACGCCCCACAGCGGCGGGTGCACGCCCGCCCCGATGAGCGGCAGGGAGGCGAGCATCGACATCCACCCCATCGCGCGCAGCCGGTTCGTGGGACGCACGAACCGGCTGAACAGGAACGCGCCGACGACCATCCCCGTCGGCATCGCCGACAGCAGCAGGCCCACCGTGACCGGGCCTCCGCCGAACGTCGCCGCGTACGGCGCGGCGAGTCCCTCGGGGACCACGTAGAACGCGCACAGCCATGCGAACAGCACCAGTGACCTGAGCACCGGGTCGCCGAACACCAGCCGCGCGCCGTCCCGCGTCCCGCGCCACAGGCCGAGCGAGTCGCCGGCACTCCGTCTCTTGGACGCCGGCCTCCGCCGCACCCCGCCGATCAGGATGACGGCGGACACGCCGAACGTCAGCGCGTTCAGGGCGAGGGCCTCGTGCGTCCCGACGGCGGCGACGACCGCGCCGCCCGCCAGGAACCCCAGCATCTGGGTGCCCTGGTGGGTGATGTTGTTGATCGCCGTCCCCGCCACGAACCGGTCGCCCTCCAGGACGTCCGGCAGCACCGCGGCGCGCGCCGCGGAGAACGGCGCGCCCAGCAGGACCGTCAGGAAGACCAGGGCCGACAGCGCGCCGACCGGCATCGGCACCACCGCCATCAGCGCCACCAGCACCGCGCGCACCACATCGCTGACGATCATGACGGTGCGGCGCGGGAACAGGTCGGCCAGCCCGGACAGCACGGGCCCGCCCACGATCGGCGGAATGTAGGTCAGCGCGTACACCAGCGCGGTCAGCAGCGGCGACCTGGTGTTGTCGTACACGAGCACGGCCAGCGCCACCTGCGCCAACTGATCGCCGACGAACGACAGCGCCTGCGCCAGCCAGAGGGCACGGAACTCACCCACCGCGAAAACCTCGCGGTAGGTCGCCTGCTCCTCCGGCGGACGGCGATGCCTGCCGGCCTGCCTTCCCGCCACGCACGCTCCAGTTCAGCCCGCCCGGTGTTGGGCGACCTCCCTATTAACTCACGCTGTGTGGCAGTTGTGTGACCTACAGTGCGCATTCGTCAGGGTCAATATCCGAGCTCGTGTAGCCTCCCGTCATCAATCCCGAAATGGTGAGCGATCTCATGAACCACGGTGATCCTCACCTCTTCGACCACGTCATCCGGGGTGTCGCAGATTTTGAGAATCTCTTTTCGGTAGATCGAAATGTGATCGGGCAGGACGCCGCCGTACCAGTCACCGCGCTCGGTGAGGGGTACGCCTTGGTACAGCCCGAGAAGGCCGCGTTCGGGTGCCTCGTCCTCGACGACGATGACGACGTTGCGCATGTGGGCGGTCAACTCGGGTGGGATGGTGTCGAGGGCCTCACCCACCAGGTCCTCGAACTCGTCCCGCGACAACTCGATCACACTGGCCATCCTGCACGACAGAAGGGGAACACGTGCCCAAGGTCCGCGCAGCGCTGACCAACGTCCTCGCGCCCCTGCGGCTTCGCGTCACCCGAACCCGCGACGCCCTCCACGGCCGCACCGCCCCCGTCCGGGACTTCTGCTCCCCCGTCACCCGCCGCGTCCGCCCCGTCGTCACCGGCCGCACCTCCCGCGTCCTCCTCGTGATGGCCGTCGGCCTCGCCGCGGGCTACGCCGGCCTCCTCCTCGGCGGACGGACCGTCACCCCGGTGGGTCCCACGGACGTCCAACTCTCCCTCCGCCCGTCCCTGCACGGCGGGACGACCCTCGAACTCCCCCCGCTCGGCTCCCTCCAGCTCGACACCCACTGGGCACCCGTCTCGCTGGAGGCGAGCATCACCGACGTCCGTCCCGAGCAGGCGCAGCTACTGATCGAGAACGGCACGGAGGTCGACCGCCTCACCGACCAGATCACCGAACAGATCCGCGACGGCATCGTCACCGTCCTCGTCCGCGCCGCCCTGATCGCCCTCCTGGCCGGCTTCCTCGCCGGCCTGGTCGTCTTCCGCTCCTGGCGCCGCGCCTTCCTCGGCATGGCCTCCGCCGCCCTCGGCCTGACCGGCGTCATCATCCTGAGCTGGGCGACGTTCAACCCCCACTCGATCGCCGAGCCCCGCTACACCGGACTGCTCGCCAACGCCCCCCAGATCGTCGGCGACGCCCGCAGCATCGTCGAGCGCTTCTCCGAATACCGCGCCCAACTCGCCCGCCTCGTCGGCAACGTCTCCGAGCTCTACACCACGACCTCGACGCTGCCGACCTACGAGCCGGACCCGTCCACCCTCCGCGTCCTGCACGTCTCCGACATCCACCTCAACCCGGCCGCCTGGAACGTCATCAAGTCCGTCACCACCCAGTTCAAGGTCGACCTGATCATCGACACGGGCGACCTCATGGACCACGGCAGCGCCGCCGAGGACCGATTCGCCGACGACATCTCCGACCTCAAGGTCCCCTACGTCTACGTACGCGGCAACCACGACTCCAAGGGCACCGAGGAAGCCGTGGCCGACCAGGAGAACGCCGTCGTCCTCGACAACGAGACCCGCGAGGTGAAGGGCCTGCGCATCTACGGCGTCGGCGACCCCCGCTACACCCCCGACAAGAGCACCCGCGACGACTTCACCGGCGCCGGCCAGATCCGCGCCGAGGGCCTCCGCCTGGCCGCCGAACTCCGCGAAACCGGCACCGTCCCCGACATCGTCGCCGCCCACGACCCGACCGAGGGCGAGGCGTTCTCCGGCGTCACCCCCCTCGTCCTGGGCGGCCACACCCACGCCCGCTCCACCAAGCTCCTCCCCACCGGAACCCGCCTGTTCGTCCAGGGCTCCACCGGCGGCGCCGGCCTCCGCGGCCTCGAACACGAGGAACCGACCCCGATCGAACTGTCCGTCCTGTACTTCAGCCGCGCCACCAACCGCCTCCAGGGCTGGGACGACCTCCGCCTGGGCGGCCTCGGCCTCACCTCGGCCCAGATCGAACGCCGCCTGGAGCCCGACCCCGACCGCACCATCGACCCCTCCCCAC
>NZ_SMLC01000277.1 GCF_004349245.1 Actinomadura sp. 6K520
GCCCCCGACCCCGCCCAGGGACGCAGGCAGCTGCGCGCCACCGACGTCAAGCGCCTCAACCGCGAATGGCGCCGCCGCACCGGCGCCCGCCTCGGTCTCCTGGTCGAATCGGTCACCCAGCCGTTCAACATGGGCTCCATCGTCCGCACCGCCGCCGTGTTCGGCGTCGACCACCTCTGGCTCGCCGGCAACGCGACCCCGCCGACCCACCGGAACGCGGCCAAGACCGCGCTCGGCACCGACCGGCTCGTCGCCTGGGAGCACGCAGGCACCCCCGCCGAGGCCGCCGCGGCCGTCCGCAAGGAGGGGCTGCGCCTCGTCGCCGTCGAGCTCACCACCGACGCCGTCCCCCTGCACGAGGCGCCCCTCGACGGCGACGTCTGCCTCGCCGTCGGCGGCGAGGACCACGGCTGCTCCCCCGCCCTCCTGGCCGCCGCCGACGCCGTCACCTACATTCCGCAGATCGGACGCGTCGGCTCCCTCAACGTCGCCGTGGCCGCCGCCATCGCCCTCGCCGAGGCCCGCCGCCGCGAATGGAGCGCCTGACCGCGCGCGTTGCCGGAACGGCAACACGGTTCGGCGCATCGCGCGGTGCCGGCGCATCATCAGGCCATGGAACACACCACCGACCAGGAATTCTGGGACGCCCGCTACACCGAGCACGAGCGCGTCTGGAGCGGCGACCCCAACGCCGTCCTCGTCGAGGAGGCCGCCGATCTGGAGCCCGGCACCGCCCTCGACCTCGGATGCGGCGAGGGCGGGGACGCCATCTGGCTCGCGCGCCGGGGCTGGCGCGTCACCGCCAGCGACATCTCCGCCGTGGCCCTCGAACGGGCCGCCCGCCACGCCGAGGCCGCGGGCGTCGCCGACCGCGTCGAATGGCAGCGCCACGACCTCGGAACGTCCTTCCCCGGGGGACGCTACGACCTGGTCTCCGCGGCGTTCCTGCACTCCCCCTTCGAAGGCATGCCGCGCGAGCAGATCCTGCGGGCCGCCGCCGCGGCCGTCGCGCCGGGCGGCATCCTGCTCGTCATCGGGCACGCCGGCCCGCCCCCCTGGGACCCCGACGCCCACCACGACGTGCACCTGCCCACCGCCGAGGAGGTCCTGAAGTCGCTGGACCTGCCCGACGGTGAATGGGACGTGCTGCGCGCCGGCGAGCACGAGCGCGTCCAGACGGCCCCGGACGGCCGCGTCATGACCCGCACCGACAACGCCCTCAAGCTCCGGCGCCGCCCGTCCTGACCGACGATCCGGCGTCCGGAGGTCCGCGTCAGGGCGGCGATCAGGGCGGGGCGGTCCGCTGCATGAGGGCGGTGAACTCCTCCAGGGAGATCTTGCCGTCGCGGTTGGCATCGGCGGCCACGACCACCTCCACCGCACGCGTGCCGGTGACCTCCTCACCCAGCGCGGCCATGAGGTTCTTCAGCTCACCGGTCGAGATGTACCCGTCGCCGTCGGCGTCCACGAGCTCGAACGTCGCCCGGTAGTCCTCCACGTCCGCCATGCGCGTGCTCCCTCGCTGGTCGGTTTTCGGGAACCCGACGGTAGCAGCGGTACAACCGACCCGGCGCCTTTACGTAGTAAGGTACGGTCCGGTTGTACAGTCCGCCATAATCGGACGGGTGCGCCGCTCGTACGAGTTCCTCGACCATCCCGCGCCGATCCCCTTCGCACACCGGGGCGGGGCGGGCGGCGGGCCCGAGAACTCCTTGGCCGCGTTCCAGCACGCCATCGACCTCGGTTACCGCTACCTGGAGACCGACGCCCACGCCACCGCCGACGGCGTCGTCGTCGCCTTCCACGACCGCACCCTCGACCGCGTCACCGACCGCGCGGGCGCCATCGCCCAGCTCCCCTACTCCGAGGTCGCCAAGGCCCGCATCGGCGGCACCGAGCCCGTCCCCCTCCTGGAGGAGGTCCTCGGCTCCTTCCCCGAGGCACGCGTCAACATCGACATCAAGGACGCCCCCGTCATCGGCCCGCTCGCGGCCGCGCTGCACCGTACGGCCGCCTGGAACCGGGTGTGCATCACGTCCTTCTCCACCCGCCGGCTCGCCCAGATGCGCGCCCGGCTCCCCCTGTTCACCAACGGCGACGTGTGCACCGCCCTGGGACCGCGCGGGGTGATGGCGCTGCGCGCCAGGTCCTACGGCGGCCCCGCCGCCAAGCTCGTCCGCCTCGCCGCCACCGGCGTCGCCTGCGCCCAGGTGCCCTACGGCCTCGGGCCCCTCCCCTTCGTCACCGAGTCGTTCATCGCCCACGCGCACGAACTCGGCCTCCAGGTCCACGCCTGGACGGTCAACGAGCCCGCCGACATGGAACGCCTCCTGGACCTCGGCATCGACGGCATCATGACCGACGAGATCGACACGCTCCGGCGGATCATGGCGTCCCGCGGACTCTGGCGGGGCCCCGCCCCCGCCCCCTGACGCGCCCGGTCAGCGGTTGAAGCCGGGCGGGCGGTACTCGGCCGCGATGCGCAGCGGCGACGGCTGCGGACGCTCCGCAGGCGGGGCGGGCTGGCCCTGCTGCTGGGCCGGATCGCCTGGCAGGTCATGCGCCAGGTCGTGCGCCAGGTCGAGGCGCCGCGACCGCACCAGCTCCAGGAGTTCCAGGTCCTCCGGGGACACCAGGGCCGCCATGACCTTGCCGCGGCGGGTGAGCCGGACCGGATCGCCGGTGTAGGCGACCCGGTTGACCAGATCCGCGAACTGGGCCCGTGCTTCGGTAACCGGAACATCCACGTGATTCATCGTATAGCGAAACGAGGGAAGGTCCCCTGGTCCGCCTCCTCCAGCGGCATTAGCCTTCATACGTACGTAGTGTACGTTCTGTACAGATCAATCTCGGAGGTGCACGTGAACGGAGAACCAGGGCAGGGCGAAGGCGACCGGCCGGCGGAGACCTACATCGGACGGTCGCGGACCAGCACCGGCGGCGTCCCCCGGCTGGCGGACGTGCAGCTGTTCGAGCGCCTGCTGGCCCAGCGCATCGTGTTCCTCGGCAGCGAGATCGACGACCAGATCGCCAACCGGATCAACGCCCAGCTGCTGCTCCTCGCGGCGCAGGACGCCCAGCGCGACATCACGATCTACATCAACTCGCCCGGCGGGGTCGTGGACGCCGGCATGGCGATCTACGACATGATGCAGTTCGTCCCGAACGACATCTCCACCGTCGCGATGGGAATGGCCGCATCCATGGGACAGACACTTCTGTGCGCGGGAACGGCGGGCAAACGCTACGCGCTGCGCCACGCCCGGGTCATGATGCACCAGCCGCACGGCGGGATCGGCGGCACCGCGTCCGACATCAAGATCCAGGCGGAGCAGTCGCTGTACCTCAAGCGGACCCTGGCGGAGCGGACCGCGCTCCACACCGGGCAGTCGCTGGAGCAGATCGAGGCCGACAGCGACCGGGACGCGTGGTTCACCGCGGAGGAGGCCCGCAACTATGGTCTGGTCGACCATGTCATCGACAGCACCGACCGGGTGGGCACATGACACGTGCGGAGAGGCGCTACCTCGTCCCCGAGTTCGAGGAACGGACGAACTACGGGCGCAAGGACACCAACCCCTACGACAAGCTGTTCGAGGACCGGATCGTCTTCCTCGGCGCGCCGGTGGACGACATCAGCGCCAATGACGTCGCGGCGCAGCTGCTCACGCTGGAGGGCATGGACGCCGACCGGCCCATCGCCCTGTACATCAACTCGCCGGGCGGGTCACTGACGGCGATGCTGGCGATCTGCGACACGATGCGGTACATCGCGCCGCCGGTCGAGACGACCTGCATCGGGCAGGCGGGCTCGGCGGCGGCGGTCCTGCTCGCGGCCGGCGCCCCGGGCCGGCGGGCCGCGCTGACCGGCGCGCGGATCCTGCTGCACGAGCCGTCGATCGAGGTGTCCAGGGGCTTCGCCACCGATCTGGACATCCACGCCCGCGAGATGCTGCGGCTGCGGGCGCAGACCGAGGCGATCGTGGCGGAGGCGACCGGGCGCGACCCCGAGACCGTCCGCCGCGACCTGGACCGGGCGCGGTTCTTCAGCGCCGCCGAGGCCAAGGACTACGGGCTGATCGACGAGGTGATCACCAGGCGCGGCTAGCGTCCGCGGGGGGCGTTTCCCCCGCCCGGCCCGGTGCGGCCGCAAACAGCAGGGTTGGATCACGCTGGGTGCGGGAATCTTGTCCGGGTATTCAGCGTTGGTCAGGGCAAGACCGCAAGCCGTCTGGGAGGCACGTGACGATGGCCGAGCGCGCACTTCGCGGCACCCGACTCGGAGCGACGAGCTACGAGAACGATCGCAACACCGATCTCGCCCCTCGGCAAGAGGTAGATTACACCTGCACCAAGGGCCACCGGTTCACCGTGACGCTCGCCGCCGAGGCCGAGGTGCCGATGACCTGGGAATGCCGCAACTGCGGCGTAACGGCCCTGCGGGTCGACGGAGAGCTTCCCCAAGCCAAGAAGGGCAAGCCGCCGCGGACCCACTGGGACATGCTGATGGAGCGCAGGACCGTCGAGGACCTGGAGGAGGTTCTGGCGGAGCGCCTGGAGATCCTGCGGGCGGGGCGCAGGAAGTCCGCATGAATCTTTGATCTGTTGAACGGGACGGGCCCGCACCGGCGACGGTGCGGGCCCGCCGCATGTCCGGGCGGCCGCACGTCCGGGCACCGGCGTTTCAGCGGTCCGTCCGCGGCAGGACGAGGCCGCTCTCGTAGGCGGTCACGACGGCCTGGACCCGGTCGCGCAGACCGAGCTTGCGCAGGATGCGGCTGACGTGTGTCTTGACCGTCTCCTCCCCCACGACGAGGCGGGCGGCGATCTCGGCGTTGGTGATGCCCTCGGCGACCAGGCGGAGCACGTCCGTCTCACGGGGTGTCAGTGCGGCCAGGACGTCGGGGCCCCGGGACGGGCTCCGCGGGCGCAGGCGGGCGAACTCGCCGATGAGGCGGCGGGTGACGGCCGGGGCCAGCAGCGCGTCCCCCGCGGCGACGACCCGGACGGCGTCGAACAGGCACTCGGCGGTGACGTCCTTGAGCAGGAATCCGCTGGCGCCGGCGACCAGGGCGTCGTAGACGTGCTCGTCGAGGTCGAAGGTGGTCAGGATCAGCACCCGGGGGCCTGCGGGACCGGCGGTGATGCGGCGGGTGGCCTCGATGCCGTCCATGACGGGCATCCGCACGTCCATCAGCACGACGTCGGGCCGGTGCCCGCGGCAGGCGCGGACCGCCGCCGCGCCGTCCGCGGCGGTGGCCACGACGTCCAGGTCGGGCTGGGTTCCCAGCAGGGCGCCGAATCCGGCGCGGGCCACCTCCTGGTCATCGGCCACGACCACCCGGACCACGCCGTCCTTCTTGCCCGCCGTTTCGTCCGGGCCGGTCATGGCGCCTGCCCCGCCGGGAGCGTCGCCTCCACCAGGAACCCGCCGACGGGCCCGGGACCGGCACGCAGGTCGCCGCCGACGGCGGCGGCGCGCTCGCGCATGCCGAGGACGCCGTGCCCGGCGGCGACCCCGCCGGCCGCGGGCCCCGGCCCGTTGTCGCGGACACTCACGCGCAACGCCTCGGGGGTGTACTCGACCTCCACGTCGACGGCGGCTCCGGGGGCGTGCCTGCGGGCGTTGGTGAGGGCCTCCTGGACGATCCGGTACGCGGCCAGTTCCAGGCCCGGGTCGAGGACGGCGACGTTCCCGCGCAGGATCAGCCGGACACCGGCGGCGCCCGAGTCGCGGGTCTCGTCGACCAGGCCGAGGAGCTGCCGCAGGCCGGGCTGGGGCGACCGGGTGGGCTCGGCGCCGGCGTCCTCGCGCAGCACGCCGAGCAGCCGCCGCATCTCGGTGAGGGCGGTCCGCGCGGTGTCGCCGATGGCCAGGAGCCGCTCGGCGCCCTCCTCGGGCATGCCGGGGACCGCGAGGCGGGCGGTCTCGGCCTGCACGGAGATCATCGAGATGTGGTGGGCGACGACGTCGTGGAGCTCGCGGGCGATGCGGGCGCGCTCGCCGCGGGCGGTGTGCTCCAGGAGGGTGTGCTCGAACGCGCGCCGCGACGCGTCCAGCGCGGCGGCCTCGGCACGGCGGCGCGCGATCCGGCGGCGGACGAGGACCGCCCACGCGGTGGTCAGCGCGGCCAGGGCGGCGACGGCGGCCCCGCCGTGCAGGACGCACGCGGCCGCGGCGGCGACGGTGATCATGGCGGCGGCGGCGCTGATCCGGTCCCGGGCCAGGACGAGCGGGAACGTCGCGGCCACGTCCACCAGGATCGCCAGGGACAGCACGGCCCCGGACCCGTGCGTGCGGTAGACGGCCTCGGCCGCCCCGGCCACCGCCAGTGACGCGCCCGCCACGGGCCACGGTCCCGGCCACCGCACCCGGTACACGGCCGCCCGCCCGGCC
>NZ_SMLC01000278.1 GCF_004349245.1 Actinomadura sp. 6K520
ACCGGCGGTTCGACCCCGCGCAGACGCTCCGGGCCATCGCGTCCCACCGCGAGACCACCGTGTTCGCCGTCCCGGTGATGCTCCAGCGGATCCTCGAACTGCCGCCGGAGACCCGCACCGGCCACGACGCGTCCTCGCTGCGGATCGTGGCGGTCAGCGGGGCCGCGCTGCCCGGCGACCTCGCCACCCGCTTCATGGACGAGTTCGGCGACCGCCTCTACAACGTCTACGGCTCCACGGAGGCGTCCTGGGTGTCCATCGCCACCCCGCGTGACCTGCGGATGGACCCGCGGACCGCCGGGCGGCCGCCGCGCAACACCTCGCTCGCCGTCCTCGACGCCGAAGGACGCAGGGTCGGCCGCTCCACGATCGGGCAGATCTTCGCCGCGAACGAGCTGCCGTTCGAGGGCTACACCGGGGGCGAGCCGATGGAGGTCCGCGACGGGATGCTCGCCACCGGCGACCTCGGCCACGTCGACCACCGCGGCCTGCTGTTCGTGGACGGCCGCGCCGACGGCCTCGTCGTGTCCGGCGGGGAGAACGTCGTCCCGCGCGACGTGGAGGACGCCCTGCTGCGGCTCCCGGAGGTCGGCGAGGTCGCGGTCGTCGGCGTCCCCGACGAGGAGTGGGGGCAGCGGCTCGCCGCGTACATCGTCCTGCGGCCCGGGGCCCGGCTGGAGGCGGACGCCGTTCGCGACTACGTGCACGAGCAGGTCGCCCGGTACGCGGTGCCGCGCGACGTCCGCTTCATCCCCGAGCTGCCGCGCAACGCCACCGGCAAGGTCGTGCACCGCTGGCTCACCGCGCACCCCGGCCGGCACCCGGAGGGCCGCGTCGAATGGCCGCCCCTGGGCGCGGGCCAGGCGGGTTAGGAGGGCGGGCCGGCCGGGCCGGCCGGGTCAGCCGGGGCGGGCGGTGGCGCCGGCGGCCTGCGCCGGCTCCCCGGACACCGGCAGCCGCACGGTGATGGACAACCCGCCCTCCGGCCGCGGCACCGTCTCGATCGCGCCGCCGTGCGCGTCCACCACCGCCCGGACGATCGACAGGCCGAGGCCCGCGCCGTCCCGCGACCCGGTCCGGTCCGCGCGCAGCCGCCGGAACGGCTCGAACAGCGACCCGACCTCGTACGACGGGACGGGCCGCCCGGTGTTGACGACCTGCAGGAACGCCTCCCCGTCCCGGACGCCGGTGCGGACCCACACCCGCCCGTCCCGCACGTTGTACTTCAGGGCGTTCTCCAGCAGGTTCACCGCGCAGCGCTCCAGCAGGACGGGATCGCCCGCCACGACGGCGGGCGCGAGCCTGGCCTCGACGTCCACCTCCGCGTCCAGGGCCTGGTCGTCGAGCTGGCCGAGAGCGCCGCGCACCACGTCCGGCAGCGGAGTCCCGACCCGCGCGGCCGGCTCCCGCTCCGACCGGGCGAGCGTCAGCAGCCCGTCGATCAGCCGCTCGTGCCGCGCGGTGTTGCCGAGCAGCACGTCCGCGAGGGCCTTGGTCTCCGGCGGGTTCTTGCGGCTGGCCAGCGCGACCTCCAGGACCGTCCGGTTGATCGTCAGCGGTGTCCGCAGCTCGTGCGAGGCGTTGGCGACGAACCGGCGCTGGCCGTCGAACGCGCGGTCCAGCCGGTCCAGCATCCGGTCGAACGTGTCGGCGAGGTCCTTGATCTCGTCCTGCGGGCCGTCCAGCGCGATCCGCTGGTGCAGGGTGCTCTCCGACAGCCGCCGCGCCGTCGCGGTCACCCGGTGCAGCGGGCGCAGCATCCGCCCCGCGACCACGTACCCGATCACCACGGCGAGGACGCCGACGACCAGCATCAGCAGCAGGGAACTCTGCAGCAGCTGCTCCAGCACGTCGCGCTTCTGCTCGGCGAGCCGCCGGTCGGCGTCCTCCCGCAGCGCCAGCAGCTGCTCGAAGCCGTCCTCCGTCGACAGGTTCCCCCGCGCCGCCATGGCCCGCAGCCGCGAGACCGCCTCGAGATCCACCGCGCCGGAGCGCGTGAGGCCCTGGCCCATGGTCCGGACGGTGAGCACGTACGTCACCGTGACCAGGAGCGCCGATGTCACCAGGAACAGCGACCCGTACACCAGCGTCAGCCGCGCCCGCAGGCTCAGCGCCGGTGCTCTCCCGAGTGCCCTCATCACGCCTCCAGCCGGTATCCCGAACCCGTCACCGTCTCGATCACCGGGGGTTCGCCCAGCTTGCGGCGCAGCGTCGCCATCGTCACCCGGACGATGTTGCTGAACGGGTCGATGTGCTCGTCCCACCCGCGCTCCAGCAGCCGCTCGGCGCTGACCACGCCGCCCTCCGCCCGCAGCAGCTCCTCCAGCACGGTGAACTCCTTGTTGGTCAGCCGCAGCTCCCGGCCGTCCCGCGCGACCCTGCGCCGGTGCGGGTCCAGCCGGATGCCGCGCCGCTCCAGCACGGGCGGCACCGGCGGCCCGGACCTGCGCGCCAGCGCCCGGACCCGCGCCACCAGCTCGCTGAACACGAACGGTTTCGGCAGGTAGTCGTCGGCGCCCAGCGACAGCCCGGCCACCCGGTCCTCGACGTCTCCCGAGGCGGTCAGCATCAGGATGCGGCCCGGGCCGCGCCGCCCGACCAGCTCCCGGCACACCTCGTCGCCGTGGACGGCGGGCAGGTCCCGGTCGAGCACCACCACGTCGTACTCGTTGTACGAGGTCAGCTCCAGCGCCTCGTCGCCGTCGTACACGACGTCGACGGCCATCGCCTCCTCGCGGAGCCCCTCGGCGATCGTGTCCGCCAGCACATGCTCGTCCTCGACGATCAATACGCGCATGGACCCGAGCATGACCGGCCGGGGGTTAAGCGCCGGTAAGTCAGCGCTCCCAGCAGGTGTAGGTGACGGTCGCGGTGCCGCCCGGCGCGAACGACACCGTCCCGGTGCCGCTCCCGTCCACGAAGCACAGCACCCGCGGGCGCACCGTCACCTCGACCGACGCCGAACGCCCCTTCGCCAGCTTCCCGCCGCCCTCCGCGCTGATCCGCGCGTCCTCCGACCGGACCGCCGCCACCGACCACTTCACCGGCCCGCCCGCCGCCTTCAGCCGGATGGTGCACCGCGTCGGCAGCCCGAGCACCTGCTGCACCCCGCGGCAGGCCGAGTCATCGACCGACAGCCGCCCGGGCCCGCCGGCCCTGGGCGTCTTCCGCGGCTCGGCGTCCTTGGCGGGGGTGGCCTCCTTCGTCTTCTCCCGCGACGGCGTCGGCGAGGGGCTCGGCGCCTCGGGCGTGATCGACGGCACGGGCGGCGGGGCCGGCGCCGCCCCGTCCCGGTCCGTCGACTCGAACAGGGCGAGCATCCCGGCGGTCAGCACGATCCCGGCCGCGACCCCGGCGGCCACCAGCCACCGGTGCAGCCGCACCGGCGGCTCCGGACGCTCGTCGCGCGCCAGCTCGTCCAGGCGGTCGCGGAGCGTCTCCTCGTCCCCGTCCGGCTGGGCCTTGAGCGCGGCCCGGACGGCCTCGACCGCCCGGTCATGGTCGCCGAGCAGCTCCTCGGCGTACTCGACCAGCCCGGTGACACGGCCGGCCTCGACCGGCCGCGGCGCTTCGAGCGCCATGGCCAGCTGCAGGTCCTCGTTCAGCGGCGGTGCGGGCACGGGAGGATTATCGCCGAAGGGGCACCGCGCGTGATTCCGCCGGACCACACAGTTCTCCCGCCGTATTTATCAGCGGACCATGAACTCAGGGCCGGACCGCGATGACGTCGTAAGGCGTTTCCGGGGCGGGCGGCGTCGGGTCTTCACCCGTCCGCGCCCGTGCAGGGGAACCCGGTACGGCACGGGATCGGTCGAGTCGGTGAACCACGCCCCGCCCCGCGTGATGACGACGTCGTTCACGAACGCCTGCCGCTCCGTCAGCGTGCAGGACTTCAGAACACCCACCAACCTCTCCCTGACCCGCCCACCCGCGCCAGACCCGGCTCGCCCGCTCCTGCGCGCGGACGAGCCTCGTCTACCGCGCACGCGGTACTTCCGCGGCGCCTGCCATTTCTGCGGCAACAGGGTGCGCCATCGGCCGTAGCGCGAATAGCCCGCGCATGGCGGACGACGCGCATTGTGGTGGCCAGGCATGATCAGCCCGCTACCTCGAAAACGAAGAACCGAGAAATCGAGAAGAAGATGATGAGAACCACGAATTCCGCCGCCCATGGAATTCTGGCGAGACTGGCACGATTCTGCTTCCGGCGGCGCCGCCTGGTCCTGCTGGCCTGGATCGTCGGCGTGACCGCCGTGGCGTTCGCCGGGTTCGGCTACGGCGCCGCTCCCGACAACGATTACTCCGGCGGGGACTCCGGGTCCGCCAAGGCGCAGGAACTGATCGAGAAGCACTTCCCCGATCAGCAGGGGGACACGCTGACCCTCGCGATCAAGGCTGACCGGGGGGTCGACGATCCCGCGGCCCGGCAGAAGATCGAGGGCGTCATCGCCGATCTCGCCGCCTCACCCGTCACCGGGCCCGTGGTCTCGCCGTACCAGGACGGGAACCTGGTGACGGAGGACCGCCGCATCGCCCGCACGACCATCCCCCTGAGCGACGCGGACGTGGAGAAGACCGAGGTCGAACCCTTGGTGGACACCGTCAAGGACGCCTCCGGCGACGGCGTCACGCTCGGCCTGGGCGGGTACATGGCGGAGAAGGCCGAGACGCCTCCGCAGGGTCCGGCCGAAGGCGTGGGCATCCTGGCGGCGGCGGTGATCCTGTTCATCGCCTTCGGGTCGCTGGTGGCGATGGGCCTGCCGATCGTGACGGCGCTCCTGGCGATCGCGGGCGGCCTCGCGCTGACGAAACTGGTGGGGCACGTGCTCCCCGCGCCGAACTTCACCGTGATCTTCGGCGCGATGATCGGACTCGGTGTCGGCATCGACTACGCCCTGTTCATCGTGACCCGCTACAAGGACGGCCTCGCGGACGGCGACGAGCCCGAGAGCGCCACGGTCGGGGCCGTCACCACCGCCGGCCGCGCGGTGCTGTTCGCCGGCACGACCGTCGTGATCGCGTTGCTGGGCCTGGTCGTCATGGGGCAGCGGCTGATGACCGGAGTGGCCGTCGCCACCTCGCTCACGGTGCTGATCACCATGATCGCCGCGGTGACGCTGCTGCCCGCGTTCCTGGGCTTCACCGGATACAAGATCAACTCGCTGCGCCTGCCGCGCCGCGCGTCCCGCCGGGACCGGCCCGCCGGCGCCCCGTCCCCGGAGCACCGCACCCTTGCCGAGCGCTGGGCCGGCGTGGTCCAGCGCAGGCCGCTGACCGCCGCGCTCCTCGCCGGCGCGAGCCTGCTGGTGCTCGCCGCCCCCACCCTGTCGATGCGGCTCAGCCAGCCCGATGCCAGCGTCCAGCCCCGCGACAGGAGCAGCTACATCTCGCACGAGATCCTCTCCGAGGGCTTCGGCCCGGGTTACGGAGCACCCCTGATATTCGCCGCCGAGACCGACTCCAAGAACGCCGATCTGCGTCCCGTCGTCGAAGCGGTCGGCAAGACCGAGGGCATCGCCCACGCCACGCCACCCCGGGTCAGCGAGGACGGGCGTGCCGTCACCTTCATGGCCTTCCCCACGACCGGCTATCAGGACCAGGCGACCGCGGACCTGGTGCACGAGCTCCGCGACGACGTGCTGCCCCGGACGCCCGGCGGCGAACAGGTCCTCGTCGGCGGACCGAACGCCGGCACCATCGACACCGCCGAGGAGTCCGCCCAGCGCCTGCCCCTGATGATCGCGGTCGTCATCGCGATGTCCATGGTGCTGCTGATCGCGCTGGTCCGCTCCATCACGATCGCCCTGCAGGCCGCCGTGATGAACCTCCTGTCCATCGGCGCCGCCTACGGCGTGGTGGTGGCGGTCGTCCAGTGGGGGTGGCTCGGCCCGGCCCTGGGCTTCCCGGCCGCCATGCCGGTCACGACCTGGGTCCCGATAATGATGTTCCCGGTCCTGTTCGGCCTGTCGATGGACTACCAGGTGTTCCTGATCTCAAGGGTCCGCGAGGAGTACGAGCGAACCGGCGAGACCCGCACCGCCGTCGCCCGGGGCCTGGCGCGGACCGCCAAGGTCATCACCGCCGCGGCCGCCATCATGGTCGCCGTCTTCACCACCTCCCTGCTTGGCCCCGACCTCGCGGTGAAACAGGGGGGCCTGGGCATGGCCGTCGCCGTCCTCATCGACGCCACCATCGTCCGGCTGATCCTCGTCCCCGCCGTCATGGAACTGTGCGGCAAGGCCAACTGGTGGATGCCCGGCCGCCGCCCCCCGAAGCCCC
>NZ_SMLC01000279.1 GCF_004349245.1 Actinomadura sp. 6K520
GCCCGCCCGGCCCGCGACATTTCGTGTGCCCTATGTGTTCGAAGCGGCACTCTCCGGCGCCGGATTCCGTCACCATGGTCCGGGGACACCACACGGGGCGGGAGGCCGGGCAGTTGACGCAGAACCACCACTACGACGCCGTGGTGCTGGGCGGGGGAACGGCGGGCGAACTGGTGGCGTCCGGGCTCGCCCGCGCGGGCCGTGACGTCGCGCTCGTCGAGAGCCACCTGGTCGGCGGGGTGTCACCGTACTTCGCGTGCGTGCCGTCGAAGTCGCTGCTGCTGTCGGCGCGGCGCGGCGAGACCTGGGAGGCGGCGCTCGCCCGGCGCGACGCGCTGGCCGGGTGCCGCCGCGACGACCCCGCCGTCGCGCGGATGGCCGAGGCGGGCGTGACCGTCCTGCGCGGCCGGGGCCGTG
Organism: Actinomadura sp. 6K520; assembly: GCF_004349245.1. Taxonomy (GTDB): domain Bacteria; phylum Actinomycetota; class Actinomycetes; order Streptosporangiales; family Streptosporangiaceae; genus Spirillospora. The sequence goes on from NZ_SMLC01000279.1 coordinate 418, forward strand.
TCACCGGGCCGGGGCGGATCGAGGTCGACGGCACCGCGCACGGCTTCGACGACCTCGTCGTCTGCACCGGCGGCGAGCCGGTGATCCCGGCCGTCGACGGCCTCGCCGACGTCCCGCTGTGGACCAGCGACGAGGCCCTGTCGGTGCCCGACCTGCCCCGCCGGCTGGCGATCCTCGGCGGCGGCCCGGTCGGCTGCGAGCTGGCGCAGGTGTACGCCTCGTTCGGCTCGCAGGTGTCGCTCGTCGAGGCGTCCGGGCGGCTGCTGACCGCCGAGGCGCCGTTCGCCGGGGAGGTGCTCGCCGACGCGCTGCGCCGGACGGGCGTCGACCTGCGGCTCGGCGCCGCCGTCGGCCACGCCGGGCGCAAGGACACCGGGCTGCGGCTGTGGCTGTCGGACGGCGGGACGATCGACGCCGACCGCGTCCTCGTCGCCGCCGGGCGCCGCCCCCGGGTGGCGGGCCTCGGCCTGGAGAACCTCGGCGTCGCCGTCACCCCGGGGCACGGGGTCCCGGTGGACGAGACGTGCCGGGTGCCGTGCGAAGCGGACGGGGCCTGGGCGGGCGGGGTCTGGGCTGCCGGGGACGTCACGGGGATCGCCGCCGCCACCCACGCGGCGCGCTACCAGGCGCGGGTGGTGCTGTCCAACCTCCTCGGGCGGCGCCGCGAGACCGACTACCGCGCGATCCCCCGCGTCGTCTACACCACGCCCACCGTCTACTCGGTGGGGATCTCGCCCGTGCAGGCCGCGGAACTCGGCATAGACCTCCGCACGGCCGGGTACGACCTCGCCGCGACGGTCCGGGCGGCGGTCGAGGCCGACGAACGCGGCCGGGTCGAACTGTACGCCGACCGGTCGCGGGGCCTGCTGGTCGGCGCCGCCGCGGCCGGACTCAACGCCGAGGAGTGGATGAGCGAGATCACGCTGGCCATCCGCGCGGAGACGCCGTTGAGCATGCTCACCGACGTCGTCCACGCGTTCCCGACCTACGGCGAGTCCGTCGAGGCGCCGCTCCGGGAACTGGCGGCGGACCTGTGAGGCAGCCCCCCGCGAAGGCGGGCCCTGTGAGGAGGACGTGTGATGAGCGAGACCGACGACCTCGACCCGGCGGTCACCGGCCCCGGCGAGGACGCCGCGGCCGATGAGGCCAACGAGGCCAACGAGGCCGACGCGGCCGAGCAGCGCGCCGCGATCGGCGAGGAGGAAGGGCCCCGGGAGTGGTCCGCGCAGGTACCGGACGACGTCAACGAGGCGGACGCGGTCGAGCAGCGGTTCGAGGTGCCGCTCGACGAGGACGACTACCGGTGAAACCCGGCCGGAAGGAGGGTGCCCGGGGTCCCCGCCGTCAATACACTGACCTGCGTGAAGGAACGTCCGCGTGCTTCGGCCGTGACCGACGGAGTTACCCGCGCGTAGGATGATGAGATTGTTCCCGCGCGGCGGAGGGGCCCCCGTCCGCCGCAATGATCGTTGATCGGAGAGTGTGGTGACCGCGACCCCGGACGCACGCCCCCGCGGCACGAGGCTGCCGCGACTGGCGCGCCGCAGGCAACTGCTCGGCGCGGCCCAGGAGGTGTTCGTCGCGCAGGGGTACCACGCGGCGGCGATGGACGAGATCGCCGAGCGCGCAGGCGTCAGCAAACCCGTCCTCTACCAGCACTTCCCGGGCAAGCTGGAGCTGTACCTGGCCCTGCTGGACGAACACGCCGAGGCCCTGGTGAAGATCGTCCGCGACGCGCTCGCGTCCACCACGGACAACAAGATGCGCGTCCAGGCGAGCATGCAGGCCTTCTACGACTTCGTGGCCGGCGACGGCGAGGCGTACCGCCTGGTCTTCGAGTCCGACCTCCGCAACGTCGCGCCCGTGCGGGCGCGCGTCGACCGCGCCAACCAGCAGTGCGCCGAGATGATCGCCCAGGTCATCGCCGAGGACACCAACGCCCCCACCGACGAGGCGTACCTGCTGGGCATGGGCCTCGTCGGCATGGCGGAGGTCAGCGCCCGCTACTGGCTCTCCCAGCACCGGGCCATCCCCAAGGACACCGCCGAGAAGATCATCGCCCGGCTGGCCTGGCGCGGGATCTCCGGCTTCCCCATGAGCGCCGAGCAGGGCTGACGCACCCGCCCGCCCGCCACGGAGCCGCCGCGGGCTTTCACGCTCGGTGAAACGGGAGTGCGGGCGGTACCGGTGAGCTCCGTGCGACCATCGTGGGAGGGCCCGCCGGCGGGCGGCGGGCCGTGACGGACGACGGGAGCAACGCGTGCAGGTGCGCATCGGTGTGCAGAACGTTCCGAAGGAACTCGTGGTCGACACCGGGCAGTCGGCCGACGAGGTCCAGGACGCGCTGGCGGACGCGCTGTCCCGGCCGGGCGGCGTCTTCGCCCTCCAGGACCGGCGCGCCGGGCGGGTCGTCGTCCCGGCCGAACGCGTCGGCTACCTGGAGATCACCGAGGACGAGCAGCGCAACGTCGGGTTCGGCGCCCAGTACGCCTGACCGCGTTCCGGCGCGGCAGCCCGTGTCTTGACCTCCACTTTGTTTGAATCCGACAGGAAGGGCATATCGATTCCCGACCACGGGCCACCGGCCCACGAAAGGAATGGATGATCGATATGCTCACGACGATTCTCTGGTTCATCGTCGTCGGTGCCGTCGTCGGAGCCCTGGCGCGGCTGCTCGTCCCCGGCCGCAATCCGATCGGCATTCTGCTCACGATCCTCGTCGGGATCGCGGGTGCCGTCCTCGGCGGGGTCATCGCGGACGCGCTGGGCGCGGGCACCCTCGTCGCCATCGTGTTCGCGCTGGTGATCGCGGCCATCGGGGTGGTGGCGCTCACGTCGCTGAACACGCGCGGCAGCGGACGCCGGGGCTGGCGCACCGGTCGCCGCTCCTACTGACCCACCGAGCACGGCGGCATGAACGGCCGGAAGCCCTCGCCCACCCGGGCGGGGGCTTCCCCCGTTCCCGGGCACGGCTGTCCGGATGTGGCCGTTTGACGGCCCCCGCGACAGGGCCGTTCAGCGGCTCCGCCCCGACGCAGCGGACGCTCGGCGCCCCCTGGCGGGGCGGGCGGTGGAATAGATGAAACCGCGGCTGCGTTTGATCCGGTGATCGGCTATTGGTGTATGCAACCGACGGTCGGTACACTGCGTCGCGGAGTGTGACCGCACGCAGCCACCGTGAGTGACTGCTTTCAACCCCTGACTGCGGTCGCCGACAGATTTTGAGCAACGGCTGGTCCCTCCCGCGCGAGCGCGCGGCCATGGCAAACGCTCGGCGGGCGTGCCCACGCGGTGACGCCCTTCGCGGGCCGCGCCGCACCCGGGAGCGGAGACCCCGCATATTGGAGGCTGGAAGCCCTGACTACCTTTCGTGAACTCGGGGTCGTACCCGAGATAGCAGACGCCCTTGAAGCAGAGGGCATCGTAGAAGCATTCCCCATCCAGGAGCTCGCCCTGCCGATCGCGCTGGGCGGCCACGACATCATCGGCCAGGCCCGCACGGGCACCGGCAAGACCCTCGCGTTCGGTGCGGCGCTGCTGCAGCGCATCGAGCACGGCGGCCGCGCACCGCGCGCGCTCGTCGTGGCGCCGACCCGCGAGCTGGCCCTCCAGGTGACGGACGACCTGCTGGTCGCCGGCGGCAAGCTCGGCTCCCGCGTCCTGTCCGTCTACGGCGGCCGGGCGTACGAGCCGCAGATCGACGCGCTCCGGGAGGGCGTCGACGTCGTCGTCGGCACCCCGGGCCGCCTCCTCGACCTCGTCAAGCAGAAGCACCTCGACCTTTCGCAGGTCGAGATCCTGGTGCTGGACGAGGCCGACCGGATGCTCGACCTCGGCTTCCTGCCGGACATCGAGCGGATCATCGAGCGGATCCCGGCGAAGCGGCAGACGATGATGTTCTCGGCGACCATGCCGGGCGAGATCGTCGCACTGTCGCGCGCCTACCTGACCCGTCCCACCAACGTCCGGGCCGAGTCGCACACCGAGTCGGACGCGACACCGCAGGTCGTCCAGCACGTGTTCCAGGCCCACCAGATGGACAAGCCGGAGATGGTGGCCCGTCTCCTGCAGGCCGAGGGACGCGGGCTCACGATGATCTTCTGCCAGACCAAGCGGGCCTGCGACAGGGTCGCCGCCGATCTGGTGCAGCGGGGCTTCGACGCCGCCGCCGTCCACGGCGACCTCGGGCAGAGCCAGCGCGAGCGCGCGCTGCGCGCGTTCCGCAGCGGCAAGATCGGCGTTCTCGTCGCCACCGACGTCGCCGCCCGCGGCCTCGACGTCGACGACGTGACCCACGTCGTCAACTACGAGTGCCCCGACAGCGCCGACACCTACGTGCACCGCATCGGCCGGACCGGCCGCGCGGGCAAGGAGGGCGTCGCCGTCACGTTCATCGACTGGTCCGACCTCACCCGGTGGAAGCTGATCAACAGCACGCTCGACCTGCCGTTCGCCGCTCCGGAGGAGACGTACTCCACGTCCCCGCACTTCTTCTCCGTCCTCGGCATCCCCGAGGGCACGAAGGGCCGGCTGCCCAAGGACAAGCGGCACGACCGCGCCGGGCTGGACGCCGAGGAGCTGGAGGACATCGGCGAGACCGGCCGGACCCGCAGCAACGACCGCGGCAACGACCGCGGCCATGACCGGGAACGCCCCCGGCCGCCGCGCCGCCGCAAGCGCGACCGGACCCGCACCCGCGGCGGCAAGCCCGTCGAGGGCGGCGAGGTGAAGGCCGACCCTTCAACTGCCGGGGGGCGTGGGGGGTCGTCCCACCGGGACACCGCCGCCGGGGGAAGCGCCGCGGACGACAACGTGGTCGACGCCGTGGCGACCGAGCGCAAGCGCAGCCGGAGCCGCCGCCGCACCCGCGCCGGCAAGCCGGCCACCGGCACGACCGAGGCGTCACAGAGCGCCTAGCAGCAAGTCCGACATCAACCGCGGGGCCTCCCGCCGGTCTCGCGGTTGAGTCGCGGTCTCGTCAGGGCCGGCCGTCCCGCACCTTCATCGCGACGTCGGGGTGGTCGGTGACCAGGACGGCGACGCGCGGGTCACCGAGGAACCGCCGCATCACCGGTTCGGCGTTGACCGTCCACACCATCGCGGGAATCCCCGCGCGGCCGCACTGGCGCAGCACGCCGACGCGGGCCAGCCGGTGGTTGACGGCGACCATGTCGGCGCCGGCCTTGCGGATCAGGCGCAGCGGCGCGAAGTCGTGCGCGACGCCGCGCTCCCACAGGTTGCGCCCCACCGACAGCGCCGTCCGCACGTCGGGGAAGGCCCGCTTGATCTGCACGAGCGACAGCACCTCGCGCGTGGTGACGACGAAGCGGTCCGGCCCGAACGCGTCGATGGCCATCTCCACCGTCTCGTGCTCGGTGCCGCGCTCCTTGAGGTCCAGATGGCCCTGCGCCCGGCCCCCGATGATCTTCATGGCCTCGCTGACGAGCGGGACGGGCCGCGGCGCCAGTTCCTGCACCCGGTCGTAGGTGAGCCGGTTCAGCGGCAACCCGGCGAGGTCGGCGTCGTGGTGGACGACGAGGCGCCCGTCCCCCGTCCGCCGGATGTCGATCTCCACGTACTCCGCACCGGACTCGACGGCCATGGACAGGCCGGTCAGCCCGGCTTCGTCACGGCGGTGCGCGGAGATGGCAGGCTTCGGACGCACCCTGCCGACGCTACCACCGAAGGTTTTTCACGGGTGTCCGTTGCCGCCGATTGAGTATGGTGGTCCCCCGTGAGCACGCCCCGGTTCCTGACCTTGCCCCCCGGCGTCAGCCGGACGAACATCGAGACCTCCCGAGGCTCGTTCGCCGCCCTGGAGGCCCTCCCGGGGTCCGGTGTGCCCGAACGCCC
>NZ_SMLC01000027.1 GCF_004349245.1 Actinomadura sp. 6K520
GCCCGTCCCCCCGTGGAACCCCTCCCGGAGACGACGGCGTGGGAGTCGATCGAGCGGTCGCGGCGGCCCGGCCGCCCCGGGGTCCGCGAACTTCTCCGGTACGGCGCCACGGACGTGACACCCCTCTCGGGCACCGGCCAGGGGGAGGCCGAGCGGGGGATGCTGCTCACCCTGGCGCGCTTCGGCGGCGCGCCCTGCGTCCTCGTGGGCCAGGACCGGAGCAGCCAGCGCGGCGGCCACCCCCTCGGACCCGCCGGGCTGCGCGTCGCGCGGCGCGGGATGCGGCTGGCCGCGGAGCTGTCGCTGCCGCTGGTCACCGTGGTCGACACGCCGGGCGCCGCCCTGTCTGCGGAGGCGGAGGAGGGCGGCCTCGCGGGCGAGATCGCCCGCTGCCTGGCCGACCTGATCACCCACCCCTCGCCGACGCTCTGCCTGCTGCTGGGCGAGGGCACGGGCGGCGCGGCACTGGCGCTGCTGCCCACCGACCGGGTGCTCGTGGCGCGGCACGCGTGGCTGTCCCCGCTCCCGCCCGAGGGCGCCTCGCTGATCGTCCACCGGACCGTCGCGCGGGCGGACGAGATCGCGGCGGCCCAGGGCGTCCGCTCCGCGGACCTCCTGCGCGACGGCGTGGCCGACGAACCCGTCCCCGAGCACCCCGACGCGGCGGACGAGCCCGAGGCGTTCTGCCGCCGCGCCGCGGCGGCCGTGGAGCGGGGCCTCTCCGGCCTGGTTCCCGGTGGCCCGGCCGTCCGCCAGGCCCGGTACCGTCCCCCTGCATGACCGAACCCGCCATCCGGGCCGGCTACGACGCCGTCGCCGGCCGCTACGCCGACATGTTCCGCGACATCCTCGACGACCTGCCCGTGGATCGCGCCTTGATCGCCGCGTTCGCGGAGCTGGTGCGGGGCGGCGGCGCCCCCGTCGCCGACCTCGGCTGCGGCCCCGGCCACGTCACCGCCCACCTGGCGTCGCTCGGGCTCCCCGCGTTCGGTGTCGACCTGTCCCCGGAGATGATCGCGCTGGCCCGCGAGGAGCACCCGGGACTCCGCTTCGCGGAGGGCACGATGACGGCCCTCGACCTGCCGGACGCCGGGCTGGGCGGGATTCTCGCCTGGTACTCGATCATCCACCTGGACCCGGGCGACGTCCCGGCGGCGTTCGCCGAGTTCCACCGCGTCCTGGCGCCCGGCGGCCACGTCCTGATCGCCTTCCAGACCTGCGACGGCGACGCGCCCCTGGCCTTCGACCACAAGGTCGTCCGCGCCCATCGCTGGCCGCCCGGCCGGCTCTCCGCCCTGCTGCGCGACGCCGGGCTGGTCGAGATGGCCCGCCTGATCCGCGAACCGACCGAGCACGACCGTTTCCCGGCGGCCAACCTGCTGCTCCGCAGACCCGCCGCGTAGACCCGCTCTGGGGGGCGGATTCCCCCGTGCGGGGGAGCGCGCTGCGTCCGGTGGGTGATCCGGACGGGCGGCCGAGCTGTGACCTTGGGTTCTGGACGAGAACCGAGCCGAAGGAGGCAGCCATGACCGTTCTGGCCACCCGGCCGGCCGCGACCGGGCGGCTGCGCGCCGCGTGGGCGGCCGCGCACGACCCCGTTCCCGGTGTCCCGCGCTGGGCGCGGATCGCCGCGCTGGCCGTCCCGCTGGTCGTGCTGCCCTCGGGGCTGTGGCGGGTCGCGGCCTTCGGCCTCCACCTGCCGATCACCGACGGCGCCCTCATGGAGGGCGACGTGAACGGCGACCTCCCGGGGTGGTTCCCCATGGAGGGCTACGTGGTGCTCCTCTCGGTCCTGTCGGAGGCAGTGGCCTTCACCGCCGTCGGGCTGATCGCCCGCTGGGGCGAGGTGTTCCCCCGGTGGATACCGGGCCTGCGCGGCCGCCGCGTCCCGATCTCGGCCGCGGTGGTCCCGGCCGCCGCCGGCGCCGCGATCCTGACCGTGATGTGGACGCTGTCGGTCGTGAACGTCCTGCTCTTCCAGGAGACCATGCAGGGACGTCCGCTGCCGGACGGCTTCCCCATCCATCTCGACGACTGGAAGGGCGTCCTCGGCGTCGTCTCGTACGTGCCGCTGGTGGCGTGGGGGCCGCTGCTCGCCGCCGTGACCTACGCGTACTACCGCCGCCGCACCCGCTCGGGCACCTGACCGGACGTCCCGTCCCCGGCCGCGGGCGGGGGATGTGGCCGGGACTACCGGAGAGTACGGTTGGCGGGACCCCCTGGGCTTGGAGGATCGCATGCCGCAGTTGACCGAGTTGGTTTCGCCCGCGGCGGCCGGTGCCGTGCTCCGTGCCGTGTTCGCGCTGCCCCGCCCCCTCAGGCGTCTGATCGCCGGGGCGCCCGTGCGGCGGGACGGGCAGGAGCTGGCCCTGGACGCGCAGCTCCTGCTGCTGATGTCGAAGCTCGACCAGCGGTCGCTGGGCGGCGGGTCGCCGGAGGACGCGCGGGCGGGGCTCGCGCGGGCCAAGGAGATGCTCGGCGGGGAGCCCGGCCGTCCGGTGCGGACCCGGGAGGTGGCCATCGCGGACACCGTCACGGGCCGGCTCTACACGCCGAAGGCGCTGCCGGAGGGGTCGCCCCTCCTCGTCTTCTACCACGGCGGCGGATGGGTCATCGGCGACATCGACAGCCACGACACCGTGTGCCGGTACCTCGCGGTGCACGCGGAGGTGCGGGTCCTGTCGGTGGGGTACCGGCTCGCCCCCGAGCATCCCTATCCGGCGGCGGCCGAGGACGCCCGCACGGCGTACGAGTACGCGGTCGAGAACGCCGCGGAACTCGGGGCCGACCCGGGTGCCGTCGCGGTCGGCGGAGACAGCGCGGGCGGCAACCTCGCCGCCGTCGTGGGGTTGTCCGCGGACCGCAGGCCCGACTTCGCGCTGCTGTTCTACCCGGCGACCGACCTGTCGTCCCGGCGCCCGTCGCGGAAGCTGTTCGGGGAGGGGTTCTACCTCACCGACGCCGACATGACGTGGTTCAGCGACCACTACTGCCCGCCGGAGCGCAGGACAGAGCCGATGGCGTCGCCGCTGCTGGCCGGGGAGCTCGCCGGGTTCCCGCCGACCTACCTGGTCACCGCGGGCTTCGACCCGCTGCGGGACGAGGGGGAGGAGTTCGCCAGGCGCCTCGCGGACGCCGGGGTGCCGGTCGCGCTGCGGCGCCAGGAGGACCTCATCCACGGCTTCGCCAACATGTGGTCGCTCGGCGGGCGGTTCCAGGAGGCCCTGTCGGAGGCGGCCGGGGCCCTGCGCACCGGTCTGTACGCGGGGCCCCGGGGACGCGACTAGAGACGCGGCCGGAGACGCGGCTACAGCGGCAGGCCCGTGAAGACCATCACCTTCTCCTCGGTGTAGTCGGCCATGGCCGACCGGAGGCCCTCGCGGCCGACGCCCGAGTCCTTCACGCCGCCGTACGGCATCTGGTCGGCGCGGTAGGACGGGACGTCGCCGATCACGACGCCGCCGACCTCCAGTTCGCGGTGCGCGCGGAACGCGATGTCGAGGTTGCGGGTGAAGACGCCCGCCTGGAGGCCGAACTTGGAGTCGTTGACGAGGTCGAACGCCTCGTCGACGCCGTCCACCGGCTGCACGATCATGACCGGGCCGAAGATCTCCTCGCGGGACACCTTGGCGTCGGCCGGGACGTCGGCGAGCACGGTCGGGGCGTAGGCGGCGCCCTCGCGGGTGCCGCCGGTCAGGACCTTCGCGCCCGCCGCGACGGCCTCGTCCACCCAGGCTTCGACGCGCTCGGCGGCCTCCTCGCTGACCAGTGGGCCGACCTGCGTCTTCTCGTCCCACGGGTCACCGGTGACCAGCGACGCGACGGTGTCGACGAGCTTCGGCAGGAACGTGTCGTACACGGACCGATCGACGTACACGCGCTGGACGGCGATGCAGCTCTGCCCGGCCTGGTAGTTGGAGAACAGCCCGATGCGCCCGGCGGCCCAGTCGAGGTCGGCGTCGGGCAGGACGACCGCCGCGCCGTTGCCGCCGAGTTCCAGCGTGACGTGCTTGCGGGGCGCCTGTTCCCGGATCGCCCAGCCGACGGGGACCGACCCGGTGAACGACACGATCGGCAGGCGCGGGTCGTCCACGAGGGCGGGCGCCCGGTCGTTCGGCACCGGCAGGATCGAGAACATCCCGGCGGGCAGGTCGGTCTCGGCGAGCAGCTCGCCGAGGAGCAGCGCCGACAGCGGTGTCGCGGGCGCGGGCTTGAGCACGATCGGGGTGCCCGCCGCGATCGCCGGGGCGATCTTGTGGGCGGCGAGGTTCAGCGGGAAGTTGAAGGGCGAGATCCCGAGCACCGGGCCCTTCGGCACGCGGGTGATGTACGCCATCCGGCCCTCGGCGGCGGGGTCGGTGTCGAGCCGCTGCGTGGTGGCGCCGAAGCGGCGGGCCTCCTCGGCGGCGAACCGGAACGTGGAGATCGCGCGGGTGACCTCGCCGCGCGCCCACAGCAGCGGCTTGCCGTTCTCGCCGGTGATCAGGCGGGCGATCTCCGCGGCCCGTTCGGCGATCCGCGCGGACACGTGCGCGAGCGCGTCGGCCCGCACGTGCAGCGGCAGCGCCGCGGCCTCCTTGCGGAGGGCGTCGGCGGCGGCGACCGCCTCCTCCACCTGGGCGGGTGTCGGCACGGCCGCCGTCCCGACCACCCGGCCGTCGTAGGGATGCGTAACGGTCAGCTCGCCGTCACCGGTCTCGGGCCGGCCGGCCAGCCAGAATGGGGTCGCGTTCATGCGTTCACGCTACCTACGGCGCGGACGAATGCGAGTCTCCACGATGTCGAATCCGGGTGTCGTCGTTGGACATGACGGCCAGGGCGATCCACAGTTCGGCGCGGACCGCCGGGTCGTCGGGGTCGCGGCCCAGGACGTCGGCGGCCCTGCGCATCCGCGACCGCAGGGTGTGCCGGTGGACGCCGAGCGCCCGCGCCGCCGCCTCGCCCTGCCCGTTGGCCGCGACGTACGCCCGGACGGTGCCGACCAGGTCCTCCTCGCGGAGCGGGGCGAGGAGCGCGGCGGCGAAGGCGCGCGCCGATCGCGGGTCCAGCAGGCCGAGGACGCCCTGCCCCGGAAGCTCGGCATGGCGCACGACGTCCCGTCCCGAGCGGGTGGCCGCCGCCAGCGCGTCGCCGGCCTGCCGGAGCGCGGCGGTCAGGTCCCCCGAGGCCGGGTCGCTGACGCCGACGGGGCCGGTGCCCGCCAGCAGCGACTCGACCGCCCCGCTCGCCTCGTCCGGGACGAGCACGGCGACGTGGCCGTCCAGCGGGAGCGCGAGGCCGCGTCCGGCGGCGGGATCGGACTCCAGCACGTCCAGGACGGCCGCGCCGCCCGCGCAGGCCAGCACCCGGACCGGGCCGCGCGGCACCGCCGGGCCGTCCTCCGGGCGGCCGAGCAGCAGCGCCGCGAGCGAGGCGCGCAGGTCCCGGCCGGTCCGCGGCGTCTCCGACTGGAGGGTCAGCAGCGCGACGGCCGCCCCCACGATCGTGTGCGCGACGTGGGGGAGCGGCGCGTCCGTCCCGACGGCGAGGAACCCGCGGGGCCGCTCGCCCAGCCCGATCCGCTGCACCGCGATGTGCTCGCCCGGCAGCGAGAGCGCCACGCTCGCGGACGGGGCGTCGGTGCCCCGTGCCGCCGGTGGCTCCGTGCCCCGCGCCGCCGGTGGCTCGGTGCCCCGCGCCCTCGGCGACCCCCGGAGGCGGGTCAGCTCGGGCGTCAGCGCCCCGGCGCGGCGGGCGGCGGACGCCGGTTCGGCGTGCAGCACGCCGCCGGACGGGTCGAGCAGCAGCGCCCAGCCGCCGAGCAGCCGGGCCAGCCGGGCGACCAGCGCGCCCCGCCCGGTGAGCGCGGCGCGGGTCAGCTCCCGCTGCGCCCGGAACGCGCGGGTCACGTCCTCGTACCACTCGGCGGCGAGCATCCGCGACACCGCCTTGCCGACGGCGATGAACGGGGTCGGGCGCGGCACCTCCAGCAGGGCGAGCCCCTGGTCGCGGGCCGCGGCGAGCAGCTCGCCCGGGACGGTGTCGTGGACGACGCCGACCGCGAACCCGAGCCCCGCGACACCGCGCCCGACGAGCCGGGACACGTAGCCGGCGGCGCTCGCCGGGGTCAGCCGCATGCCCGTCGTCAGGAGGAGCTCACCGCCCTCCAGGAACGGCGTCGGGTCCTCGAGCTCGCTGACCGCGACCCACCCGACGTCCGTGTCCGGGAGCGGGCCGGTCAGCGACCGCAGGCCGAGCTGAGGCAGCGCGGCGACCGAGGCCAGCGTGGGCGGCATCGCCATCCTTTGTGCAGGGTGTCTATTTCGCGGGGCGCCTTTCGCCGTCCCGTACGGTCCATCGTAGGCGCGGCCACGGGCCGACCACGGGTGTCACCGGCCCTGGCCTCGGTTTCCGGCCCACTCCTCAACGTCGCGCCGCGCGAGCAGGCGGTCGGCGAGGATCTCGTAGGAACGCAGCCGGTCGGCGTGGTCGAAGACCTGCGTCATGACCATGACCTCGTCCACGGCCGTCCGCTCGATCAGCGCGTCCATCTCCTTCTGGACGGTCTCCGGGGCGCCCACCACCTGCTCCGCCAGCCGCGAGTCGATCATCTGGCGCTCCAGCGGCGTGTACGGGTACGCCGCCGCCTCCTCCGGGGACGGCAGCGGGCCCGGGTGGCCCTGCCGCAGCCGCAGGAAAGCCAGCGCCTGCGGCATCGCGAGCTCCCGCGCCCGCTCGTCGGACTCGGCGGCCGTGACCGAGACGCCGATCATCGAGTACGGCTCGTCCAGCGCGCCGGGGCGGAACGACTCGCGGTACAGCTTCAGCGCCGGCACCGTGTTCGCGGCGCTGAAGTGGTGCGCGAACGCGAACGGCATCCCGAGCAGGCCGGCGAGCCGCGCGCTGTACCCGCTGGACCCGAGCAGCCAGATCGGCGGCTCGTTGCCGGCGGCGGGCGTGACCTTGCTGTCCGCGCCGAAGTAGCCGCGCAGCTCGATGACCTGCTCGGGGAAGTCGTCGACCGACAGGGCGTCCGGGGAGCGCCGCAGCGCCCGCGCGGTGGCCTGGTCGGTGCCGGGGGCGCGGCCCAGGCCGAGGTCGATGCGCCCCGGGTACAGCGCCTCCAGCGTCCCGAACTGCTCGGCGACCACCATCGGCGCGTGGTTCGGCAGCATGACCCCGCCGGAGCCGATCCGCATGGTGGACGTCACCGCCGCGACCTGCCCGATCAGCACGGCGGTCGCGGAGCTGGCGATGCCGGGCATCGCGTGGTGCTCGGCCAGCCAGTACCGGTGGTAGCCGAGCCGCTCGGTGCGCCGGGCCAGGTCGAGGGTGTTGCGCAGCGCCTCGGCGGACGTGCCGCCGCTGACGACGGGCGCGAGGTCGAGGACGGAGAAGGACACGCTCATACCGTGCCCCAACCCGCCCGGGGCCCGTCCTCTTCCCGTCAGGCCGCCAACGCCATGAGGACCAGGACGGCACCGGCGGCGGCGGCGATCGCGACGGGCGCGGTGATGCTGATCCAGGACCAGTTGACCAGCCTGCGGGCCCGCTCGGCGTCCTCGGGGAACACGGTCTCGGCCTTGGTGTACAGGAGGGCGGCCACCACCATGAGCGGCAGGAACGCGAACATCGTGAGGACGCCGAGGACGAACGCGGCGGCCTGCCCGGGTCTGGTGTAGGCCCCGTCCGGGCCGATGCCGAACGCGAGACGGGGAGCGGCGTAGGGAGCGGAGGCGGCGGACCCGGAGGCGGCGGACACGGCTTCGGTCATGTGAGCGCACCGATCACTAGGAATGTGACCCGGATCATACGCGCGGCCCCCGCCGTGTTCCAGGGGCCGGCCGCCGCTTCTTGGACGGCCGGCCCAATACGGGTCAGCGCAGGCGGAGCCCCACCAGGACGGGATCGTGGTCGGACGAGCGGAACGCGTCCGGCCGGTAGAACTCCGGCGGGTTGAACTCGGTGTTGTAGTCGAGGAACAGCGGCTCGTCGCTGTTGATGTGCCAGATGGTCGCGCCCGTCACGTGCCGCGACAGCGACTTCCCGGCCAGCGCGTGGTCCAGCTCGCCCGACTGTCCGCCGAACACGTAGCTGTACCGCTCTGCCGGGCGGACGAACCGCCTGGTCTGGCTGGCGAGCCCGGCGCCGGCCAGCACCTTGACCGGGTCCTCGGCCGCGTAGGCGTTGAGGTCGCCGATGACGAGCGGGTTCGCCGACTCCGCGGCGATCGCGCCGATCGCCGTGGCCTGGGCGACGCGGCGGGCGTTGTAGCAGCCCTGGCCGTCGCCCTGGTCCGCGTCCGGCCCGGTGGCGTCGGCGCACCCCTTCGACTTGAAGTGGTTGACGATGACCGTGAACGGCGTGCCGCCCGACGCGGGCCGGAACGTCTGCACCAGCGGCGGCCGGTCGAAGACCGGGTCCGCCGACGACCGCGCGGCACCGGCGGGCGTGACCTTCGCCGGCTTGTAGACGAGCGCGACATGGATCGCGTCCGTCCCCGGGGACGGGTGCCGCACCCACGCGTACGTCCCGGCGCCGGCGGCCTGGTTGAGCCGGTCGACCAGCGCCTTGACGGCGGTGTCGCCGTTGTTCTCGACCTCCATGAGCCCCACGACGTCGGCGTCCAGGCCGTTGAGCGCGGCGGTCAGCTTAACGAGTTGCCGCTCCTGCTCCGCGGCCGTGTCCGCGCCGCGCTCGCCGAGCGTCGTGAACCAGTTCAGGGTGTTGAAGCTCGCGACGCGCACGTTGCCGCCGACGTGCCGGGGCTTGGCGGGCCGCCGGTTCGTGTTGGCGAAGCGGGCCCGCCTGGTCGGCTGCAGGCGGTACTCGCCGAAGCCGTAGCCGAGGACGCCGGTCAGCCCATGCGTCGAGTCGCCGATCCGCAGGACGCGCGGGTCGGTGTACGGGATCGTGTCCGGGTTCTGGACGTTCGAGGCGTCGTCGACGAGGAGCCTGCGCGCGTCGTTGCCCGCCTGGGTGGAGCCGTGCCCGTCGGTGGGCTGGAAGAGGCGGTCCCCGGCCGACACGGTGACCTCTCCGTACCGTCCGAGGGTGTAGGTCTCGGTGGCGGTGAGCTTCTGCCCGAACCTCAGCAGCATGCCCTCGTACCGCTCAAGGCCGGCGCCGCCCTTGAGCGGGAGCCGGACGGGGGCCGGGGCCACCCGGCCCTTCCCGCACACGTCCACGGCCGAGACGGGCGACAGTTCGGTGAGCCCGTTGTACTCGACGGCCCGGCCGGTCACGAGGACCCGGTCGCCCTCCGCGACCTCCCGCGTCGAGTAGACGAAGATCCCTTCGGAGGTCCGCGGGTCGCGGTCGGGGGCCGGGTCCTGGATGAAGAAGCCGCTGAGCTGGTCGGGCCGCTGGAAGTCCGCGGTGACGACGCCTTCGACCCGGACGGTCCGCCCTGCCACCGGGCTCGCGTCGCCGCCGCCCTGGACCTCGGCGATCCGGTGGTCCGCGGGGGTGCCGCAGGTGGGCGGCTCCGCCGCGGCGGCCGACTGGACACCGCCGGCGAGCCCGGCGGCGAGGACGGTCGCGAGTGCTGCTGCTGTTCGGCGCATGGCCGGAGCGTAGAACGGGGTCTTCGTCCGCCTGCGAACCGTTAATGAAGACTCCACCAATTTGCAATGGCTTGTCGGAATCCGCGGCGCCGTCGGCCCGCGGCCCGGTCCGCCGTTCGCCGGAAGACCGTCCCATGCCCCTGCGATAATCCCGCGGGAGACGCGACCGAGGGAGAGCCGTGACAGAGTCGCCGGTCGGATCCGGGTACGCCCGCACCCGGGACATCATCGTCGCCGCGATCCTCCTCCTCGCCCTCACCGCCCTGCTCGTGATCGTCCTCGTGCAGGCGTGGCCGCCCGCGCCGGAGATCGCGCCGGACGGCCGGACCGAGCCGGCCGCGCGCGCCACGACCGTCGAGCTGCCCGGCTGGTCGCCCACGCTGTCCCGCGAGACGAGCCTGTTCGTGGTCGTCATGGCCGCGGGCGCGCTGGGCGCCGCCGTGCACGTGCTGCGGTCGTTCTACTGGTACGTCGGCAACCGGGCGCTGCGGCGCAGCTGGCTGATGATGTACCTGCTGCTCCCGTTCGTCGGCGCGCTGCTCGGGCTGATCGTCTACCTCGTGCTGCGCGGCGGCCTGACGTCCCCGACGGGCGGCGCGTCCGACATCAACCCGTACGGCATCGCGGCCATCGCCGCGCTCGTCGGGCTGTTCTCCCGCGAGACGTCCGAGAAGCTCCGCAGCGTCTTCGGGACGCTCCTCGCCCAGGCGCCGCACGGACGCGACCAGGCCCTCGCGCCCCGGATCACCGCGGTCGAGCCGGCGAGCGGCCCGGTCGGCACCGTGGTCGCCCTGCACGGCGGCGGACTCGGCTCCGCGACCGCGGTCCGGTTCGGTGCCGCGCAGTCGCGCATCACCGACGCGGGGGACACGCTCATCCGGACCGCCGTCCCGCCGGGCGCCACCTCGGGACCGCCGGTGGTACTCACCCCGGCCGGCGCGGTGACCGCCCCGGCCGTCTTCACGGTCGAGTGACCTGCGCGGGGTCCCGCCAGTGGGGGTGCCAGACGTCGTAGGCGGCGCCCGGGAACACGCGGGGCAGCTCCGACGTGGGCAGGCGGCCGAGCTCGCCACCCGTGCGCGCGACGCCGAACTGCCGTTCGGTGACGTAGGCGTCGCGGTCCAGCCGCTGCGGCCCCGACACGAGGCAGGTGTAGCGGGGGCCGGGCAGGTCGTCGTCGGGGATGGCGGCGCCGATCGCGAGGCTGTTGGACACCGTGACCCAGCTGCCGAGCGTCATCACCTGCCGTTCGGAGCCCTGGTCCTCCCAGCGGTGCTCCAGGATCGGCTTGGAGAAGATCGGGACGAGCAGGTGCGACACCCCGCACGCCTCCAGCTCCCGCTCCCAGCCGGTCGACCGGCCGAGGTCCTCGCAGATCAGCACGGCGAGCCGGCCGAGCGAGGAGTCGAGCACCCGGATCCGCGTGCCGCGCCGCGCGTACTCCACGGCCGTCCCGGCGGCCGGGGCGTCCGGCAGCCGCCACAGCCTCATCTGCCCGGCGTCCAGCGTGAAACCGGACAGCTTGTCCTGGACGAGGAGCTCCTGCCCCGTCCAGCGGTCGAGGAGGACGGCGCGGTTCGGCGGCGGGTCGTCCCGCCCGAGCGGGCCGCTGCCGAGCAGCAGGAAGCGCAGCGGGCGGCGGTCCCGATCGCGTCCGGCGCTGTCGAACGCGACCTCCTTCCAGTGCTCCAGCAGCGCGTCCGACAGCGACGCCTCCGGCATCACCGCGAGCTGCGCGCCGGACTCGTCCAGCCGCCGGACGATCGCCTTGATGCGGCTGCGGATGCCGGACGAGTCCATCGGGCGGAGCCGGTAGACGGTCAGCCCGTCCCGTTCCTCGAACCGGATGTCGACGTCGTCGAACGTCTCCAGCACGGGCGCGCAGCCGACCGTGACGGGCTCGTCCCGGCTGAAGTGCGGGTCGTTCACCGCGGGCAGCACGGTGTGGTCGATGCGCTCCCACTGCGCCTGGGGGACGCGGTGGACTCCGAAGAACTCCGCCTTGGCGCGCGCCCCGCGCGGCCGGCCGGGGAACGCGCAGCGGGGGAGCAGCGCACCCGTCGTCCCGGGCCCGTTCATCCTCCCCTCGGTCAGGTAGTTGACCAGGACCCCGGAGAGCGCGGGCGCGTCGTGGTACGGCGCGTACGGGCTCGCGTGCGCCAGCGCGGTGTCGAGCCCGAGCAGGATCGTGAACGCGCCGAGGTCGCCGCGGGCGGCGATGATCCGCGCCGTCTCCGCGGGGTCGAGGACGCCGTGCTCCAGCACCGTCTCGGCGATCTCGTTCGCCTCGCGGCGCACCCCTTCCTCGGCGTACCAGTGCGTGGCCGTCCACCCCTGGAAGACGTCGTCCGCGAGCGAGTCGTAGAGATGGACGAAGAGATCAGCTGGTTCGGCCGGGTAGGCGGCTGCAGCCAACTGATCCGTCATAAGCGCCCCCGGGGGAGTTGACAGGCACGGTCACGGGTGGTGCATCGATGCTAACTCTCCCGCGCACCGCTTTTCGTGTCGTCCGCTACAGAACCGGGACATGTGTCACTTGACATTCACTTGGCAAGGGCGCAGTCTGGGGGAGTCCGGCGGTGCCCGTCGAACCCAGGGGAGCGACCATGAGTGCCTTGAACGACTCCGCGACCGACTCCGTCCACAACCGCCGGACCGAGGTCCGGCGCCTCATCGACGCGATGGAACACGCCAAGGTCATCAGCGACGGCCACTTCAGCGCGCTCGGCATGCTCATCACCGACGCGTCGCTGAGCGCGGACGAGCCCGCACTGGTCGAATGCCAGGACGGGCTGCAGTGGCTGCACCGCCACTACCTGGACATCGACGCCCTCGACGCCCCGCAGCGCGAGCAGCGCGGCCGCATCCTCGGGCTGATCGACGTCGTGCACTGGGCGCTGAAGCGGCTCCCGTCCGGCCTCCAGCTCGCGCTGCAGCCCGAGGGCCACGCGGCGCGCTTCCTGGTCGCGGTGTCCCGGCGGCCGGGCATGTCCAACCGGCAGCTCGCCACCGAACTCGGCACCGACGAGACCGAGATCAGCCGCGTCGGGCGCAAGCTGCTGTCCGCGGGCGTCGTGTGGCGCCGCAAGGAGTGGCGGCACAACGCGTGGGACCTCACCCCGAGGGGCCGCCAGTACCTGGAGACGTCCGGCCTCCTCCCCGCGGGCACCGAGACCGGCCCCGAGGCCGACGCCGTCGCGGATGCCGGGCCCGGCCGCCGGGCCGAACCCGCCCGGCCGGCGGAGACCGCCACCCGCTCCCCGGACGGCGTCCCGCGCCGCAGGCCCGCGAGCGGCCCGGCCCGTCCCCAGGAACCCCCGCGTCCCGCCCGCGGTTAGCGGGCGGGGGGACCGCCGGCGCGGCGGCGGAGCGCCAGCGGGACGGACAGGAAGATCACCGCGGCGGTGAGGGCGAAGGCGGCCGGGTAGCCGGTGTGCGCGACGGCGAGGCCGAACGCGACGCCGCCGGCGCCCATGCCGCCGTCGTAGCCGATGTTCCACAGCGCGCTGACCGTCCCGTAGCCGGACACGGGCGCCCGCTCGTACATCATCGCCAGGCTCGCGTTCTGCGTCACCCCGAACCCCGCGCCGAACAGGATCATCGAGGCGAACACGGCGACCGGGTTCGGGACGAGGACCAGCAGCGCGATCCCCGCCGCCGCGAGGAGCACCGCGGGCGCGAGCAGGCGGGCGGCGCCGTGCCGGTCCCCGGCGCGTCCCGCCTGCCAGCGGGTGAGCGTCGTGGCGGCCGGCTGGACGAACAGCGCCGCCGCCGCGACCCCCGCGGCGGGGACCGCCTCCGGCAGGAACGTGATCAGGATGCCCGCCGCCATCGCGGTCGAGGCGAACGCGGCCGCGGGACGCAGCAGTTCGGGTGACCGCAGTGCCGCGGTCATGCCGAGGGACCCCCGCGCGGACCCGGACGCCAGGCGGCGCGGCAGGCCGGGCAGCGCGGCGAGGGCCGCCAGCGAGGCCACCGAGGCCGCGATGAACACCGGCGGGTAGCCGACCTGCCCGGCGAGCCACACCCCGAGCGGCAGCGCCAGCAGCGTCGGCAGCCCGGCGGTGAGCCCGAACAGGCCGAGCGCCTCGCCGCGCCGCTCCGCCGGGGCGAGCGCCGCGACCAGCGCGTTCGGGACCACCACCGCGATCCCGAAGCCGACGCCGCGCACCAGGCTCACCGCGATGATCGTCGCCATCCCGGACGAGGCGGTCAGCGCCAGCGCGGGCAGGCCGAGCAGCAGCAGCCCCGCCGCGAGCACCGGCACGTATCCGAACCGGATGAGCAGGCGGGGGAGCGCGAGTTCGGTGAGCACCGTCGTCAGCATCAGCGAGCCCGTCGCGAGTCCCGCGCCGGCCTGGCCCGCCCCGCCGTCCACGGCGTACATCGGGACGACCGAGAGCAGCAGGAACACGCCGGTCAGGCTCAGGAAGGTCGCCGCGAACACCAGCGCCAGCCGCCGCCCGACCAGGCGCGGGCGTGCCTCGCGGACCCCGTCACCGCGCCGAGATGACTCGCTCATGCCGACGACGTTAGAAGATCGTCCGGACGATCCGGTTATTGAGTTGGTTGCTAAGCGCGGCCTCCGACCATGTGAGCGGACTTCATTCCGCCCGTCGCGCCCCGTGGGACACAGTCGTCACCGTCCGGTTTCCAGCCCCCTGGAGCGACGATGCGTGTCCGAAGCCTCATCACCACCGCGGCGCTGGGCGTGGCCCTGACCGTGCCCGCGGCCGCGCCGCAGGCGGTCGCCGCACCGCGGGACACGACCGCGCCCGCGGGCTGCGACGCCACCGACGCCGACATCTACGCGCCGCCGCCCGCCACCGTCCAGGGGAGCCCGGGAGACCTGCTCGCCTGCCGCCCGGCGAAGCTGACGAACATTCCCGGCGACGTCCCGATGCGGGCATGGAAGGTCCGGTACGTCTCCACCGACGTCAAGGGCGCGAGGAACGTGGTGACGGGGACGGTCGCGATCCCCGCCGCGCCCTGGACGGGAGACGGCTCCCGCCCGACCGTCGCGTTCAACCCCGGCACGCTGGGCTCCGCCGAGCGCTGCGCCTTCTCCAAGCAGCTCGCCGGCGAGTACGTCGACATGTACGAGGGCGGGAACCTGAACCTGTTCCTGCGCGCGGGTCACGCGGTCGCCGCCACGGACGGGGTCGGTTACCTGAGCGGGCAGGTCCACACGTACATGGTGGGCGCCAACGCCGGGCACGCGCTGCTCGACATCGTCCGGGCGTCCCGCCGGATCCCCGGCGGGACCCTCACCGCGGACGGCGACGTCGGCATCTCCGGCTACTCCGAGGGCGGTGCCGCGGCGCTGTGGGGCGCGCAGCTCGCCGCGTCCTACGCGCCCGAGCTGAACGTGGTCGGCGCGGCGGCGGGCGGCGTGCCCGGCGACCTGAAGGTGACCGCGAAGCAGCTGAACGGCAGCCTGTTCGCGGGCTTCCTCGCCGACGCGCTCGTCGGGCTGCACGCCGCCCACCCCGAGATGCCGTTCACCGAGCTGATGAACGAGCGGGGCACGCGGGCCGTCCAGGACGTGCGGTCGCACTGCCTGTTCGGGACGCTCGCGGCGTTCCTCGGCGCGCGGGTCGAGGACTTCTCCGCCGACCGGCTGACGCTGGAGCAGATCTACGCGCTCCGCGGCCCCGGCGGGGTGACGTGGGGCGAGATCGTCGACCGGCAGCGGCTCGGCGCCGGCATCGGCGTCCCCTCGTCCGGCGCCCGGTACGAGATCGGCTTCCCGGTGTTCCAGTACCGCGGCTGGTTCGAGGAGATCATCCCGCACGAGACCGAGGACGCCACGCGGCGGCGCTACTGCGACGCCGGCATCACCACGATCTGGAAGCACACCTACCCGGCCGAGCACCTGACCACCGACTGGGCCGCCGCCAGGGACGTGACGAACTTCCTCGGCGACCGGTTCGAGGGCAGGCCCGCCGAGGGCAACTGCTGACAACCCGAAACCCAAGGAGCCGAACATGACAGCGGGCCGATCATGACCGCGGGCAACATGACCGCGGGCAACATGACAGCGGACGTCGCCGACATCGGCGGCGGCCGGGAAGCGCGACCCGACATCTCCGGGACCGTCCCGTTGCCCGAGCGCATCGCGGTCGTGGTGTTCGTGGCCGCGCCGATCCTCGGGGTGCTGGGCGCCGTCCCCTTCCTGTGGGGCTGGGGGATCGGCTGGACGGACATCGCCATCTTCGCCCTCCTGTACCCGCTCAACGCGATCGGGATCACGGTCGGCTACCACCGGCACTTCACCCACGGCGGCTTCAAGGCCAAGCGGTGGCTGCGGATCGCGCTCGCCGTCTTCGGCGGGCAGGCCATGCAGGGGTCGGTCGTCCGGTGGGTCGCCGACCACCGCCGCCACCACAAGTACTCCGACCAGGAGGGCGACCCCCACTCGCCCTGGGCGTACGGGCCGGGCGTGTGGGGCCTCACCAAGGGCCTCTACCACGCGCACATCGGGTGGCTGTTCAGCAAGGACCGCACGTCCCGCAGCAAGTACGCGCCCGACCTGCTCAGGGACAAGGACATCCGGTTCCTGTCGCTCGACCCCGTGTACGCGGTGATCGTGCTGTCGACGTTCCTCGTCCCGATGGGGCTCGGCGCACTGCTCACCCTCTCCTGGCACGGCGCCCTCACCGCGCTGTTCTGGGGCGGCCTGATGCGCGTGTTCGTCGGCGAGCACGTCACGTTCTCCATCAACTCCATCTGCCATGTGTTCGGCAAGGAGGACTTCAAGACCCGCGACAGGGCCCGCAACGTGTGGTGGCTGGCGATCCCGTCGTTCGGCGAGTCCTGGCACAACCTGCACCACGCCGACCCGACGTGCGCCAGGCACGGCGTCCTGAAGGGGCAGATCGACATCAGCGCCCGGGTCATCTGGATCTTCGAGCGGCTCGGCTGGGTCTGGGACGTGCGGTGGCCCGACCACGAGCGCCTCGCCGCCCGCCGCGTCACGTCCCAGGGAGAAGCAGCATGAGCGACCTTCCCGTCCTCGACCGGACGCCCCTCATCGAACGGCTCGCCCGGTTCGCCAAGGACTTCCCCGACGACCGGGCCTACACGTTCATGGACTACCTGACCGACCCGGACGGCATCGCCCTCGACGTCACCTGGGGCGAACTGGACCGGCGGGCCCGCTCGATCGCGGCCGCGATCCGCCGCGCCACCGAGCCGGGACGGCGCGCGGCGCTGCTCGCACCGCAGGACCTGCACTACGTCACCGGGTTCCTCGGCGCGATGTACGCCCGCGTCATCGGCGTCCCGCTGTTCTCCCCGGACCTGCCCGGCCACGGCGACCGGCTGCTCGCCGTCTACCGGGACGCGGAGCCCGACGTCGTGATCACCACGAGCGCGTCGCTGCCGGCCGTCGAGGCGTTCCTGGCCGGGGACGGCGTTCCCGCGCCGGCCGAGATCATCGTCGCGGACCGGGTGGACGGCGCGCTCGGCTGGACGCCCGAGCCGATCGACCCGGACGACGTCGCCTACCTCCAGTACACGTCCGGCTCCACCCGGACCCCCGCCGGAGTGATCATCACGCACGGCAACTTCGCGGCGAACGCCGAGCAGCTGTGGCGCGCGTTCGAGGGCATCCCGCGCGAGTCGACCGGCGTGAACTGGCTCCCGGTGTTCCACGACATGGGCCTGGTCACCACCGTCGCGCTGCCGCTCGTGTACGGGAACGCGGGTGTGATCATGGACCCGGTCGCGTTCATCATGCGTCCCGTCCGCTGGCTGGAGCTGCTCAGCGGGCAGCGCCACGCGTTCACCGGCGGTCCGAACTTCGCCTACGAGTACCTCACCGCGCAGGTCACCGAGGAGGAGAAGCAGGGCCTCGACCTCAGCGGCGTCCAGGTCTTCATGAACGGCGCCGAACCCATCAGGGAGAGCACGCTCAGCGGGTTCTACGAGGCGTTCAAGGACTGCGGGCTGCGGCCCGAGGCGCAGGTGTGCGCGTACGGCCTGGCCGAGGCGACCGTCTACGTGTCGGCGTCGTCGCGGTTCCGGGAGCCGACGCGCCGCGCGTTCGACCACGAGCGGCTGCGCCGCGGCGTCGCCGAGCCGTGCGCCGCCGACGCGCCGGGCGCGATCCAGCTGATCGCCTGCGGGACGTCCTTCGGCCAGCACGTTGCCGTCGTCGACGCCGAGACCGGGAGCAGGCTCGCGGAGGGCGAGGTGGGCGAGATCTGGGTGCACGGCCCGAACGTCGCCGCGGGCTACTGGGGCCGCCCCGAGGCGACCAAGGAGACGTTCGAGGCGACGCTCACCGATCCCGGGGAGCTGCCGGACGGGCCGTGGCTGCGCACCGGCGACCTCGGCGTCCTGCACGGGGGCGAGCTGTTCGTCACCGGCCGGATCAAGGACCTGGTCATCGTCGACGGCCGCAACCACTACCCGCAGGACATCGAGTTCACCGTCTCGGGCGCCCACAAGGCGATCCGCCGCGAGTACACCTGCGCCGTGTCCGTCGACGCGTCCACCGAAACGGGCGAGACGGAAGGTCTCGTCGTGATCGCCGAACGGAACCGGCGGGTGCCGATCGCGCTGCTCGACCCGGACGAGGTGGCGCGGGCGGTGCGCACGGCCGTCAAGCAGCAGCACGACCTGCGCGTCCACGACTTCGTGCTGATCGAGCCCGGCGGCCTGCTCCGCACCAGCAGCGGCAAGATCGCCCGTTCCGCGTGCCGCCTCGCCTACGTCGGCGGGACCCTGCCGGTCACGGAGGTCCCCGCGAAGGACGGGTGAGTCAGGCGGCGCGCACGGGCTACGCCGGCTCCTGCCCGGCGTCGCGCAGCCAGACGGGCAGGAGCAGCATCAGCTCCAGCCGCAGCGCGGGGTCCTCGATGTCGTGGTCGAAGATCTCGTGGAGCTGCGCGAGCCGGTACCGGACCGTCTGCGGGTGCACGCACAGCGCCTCCGCGGCGTCGGTCGCGTTGAAGCCGTGCCTGAGCAGCTCCAGCAGGGTGAGCGCCAGCCGGCCGCCGCGGTGCGGGCCGAGCGCGGTGAGCGGCGCGAGCCGGCGCCGCGCCGCCGCCTCGGCGAGCGTCCAGCCCTCCTGGAGCAGCAGGTCCGGCAGGTGCCGGTCCGCGTGGACGAGGACGCCGGGCCGCGCCCTGCCCGTCGTCCGCTGCTTCTGCGGGGCCTGGCCGAGCCGGCCGGCGGCCATCAGGTCGAGCGTCCGGTGCGCCCAGTGCAGCGACACGCCCGCCCGGTCCACGGGTACCGGCGGCCCGGCCGCGCCCGTCCAGCCGGCGAGCGTGGCGGTGAGCCGGTCGGCGCCGCCGGGGCGGTCGGGGTCGGGCACCACCAGGCACGGCCGGCCCCGGTCCAGCCCGCTCAGCAGGGCCGGCGGCAGTCCCGCGGGCCCCTCGCCGCCGCTGCCGGGCCGCGGGCTCAGCACGATCACGGCCAGCCGCTCGGGCAGCGGCCACCCCGCCAGGGTCGCCTGCTCGGCGACGATGTCCCGCGGCGCGGGCGGCTGGGCCAGCAGCAGGCTCAGCAGCCTGCCGCGCCGCTGCTCCCGCTCGCCCGCCGCCTTCTCCCGCGCCCGCGCGTAGCCCTGCGCGGCGGCGGAGGCCAGCAGGTCCAGATACGCGAAGTTCACCTCCGCCAGCGAGATCGCCAGCTCCCGGGCCTTCTGCAGCCGGTCGGCCTCCCGCGACAGGTACCGCCAGGCCGTCCGGGACGCGATCCGCAGCGCGTTCTGCAGGTGTTCGAGCGAGCGTCCCTCGACCGCCTCCCCGTACCCGATGTCGAAGAAGACCTGGTGCACCTCCTGCCAGGAGGCGTCCGGATCGGCGATCATCTGGACGAAGTGCCCCATGCCCTGCTCCGCCGCGACCCGCATCACGTCGAGGTAGACGGGATCGTCCGGCCGGGCGTACTCGGGCACGTGCCGGAGCACCCCTTCCACCATGGAGTCGACCAGCGCCGGAAGGTGCGGCCGCATCCACCGGGCCTCCTCCGGGGGGACGTCCCGCCACGGCTGCGCGGACAGCTCGTCGCCGGAGGACCTCGCATACACCTCGGTCAAAGCGGCACCTCCCTGAGCGGACAACCCGGGCCGCCAGGCTAGGCACAGGAAGCACCTCATGACACTCACCCGGCTGATAAATCCGACCTTGTCCCGCCACAGACCCATATCACGGAGGTGCGGACCGGGACGGGTCGTTTCACGGGTGGTGCGGGCGGGTACCGGGCGCAGCGGAGGGCGTCGATGGATCATGAAGCGACGGCCGCCGCGGACGCGCGGCGGCGGATCGCCCGGACGGACGTGCTGCTCGCCGACCCGCGCCTCGCCGAGGCGGCGGGGCGGCTCGGGCGCGGGGTGGTGAAGGCGGCCGTCGTCGCGGCGCAGCGGCGGGCCAGGGCGGGCGAGATCCCGCCGGACGCGGTGGCCGGCGCGGCGGTGGCCGCGCTGCCGGCGACCGCCTCCGGCCTGCGTCCCGTGCTCAACGCGACCGGCGTCCTGCTGCACACCAACCTGGGGCGGGCGCCGCTGTCGGACGCCGCGCGGGAGGCGGTGGCCGTGGCGTCGGGGGCGACCGACGTCGAACTCGACCTGGAGACCGGACGGCGGGCGCGGCGGGGGCGGTCCGTCCTCGCGGCGCTGCTGGAGCGGGTACCGCAGGCGGAGGCGGCGCACGTCGTCAACAACGGGGCGGCGGCTCTCGTGCTGGCCGCGACCGCGCTCGCCGGGAACCGCGAGATCGTGATCGGCCGCGGCGAGATGGTGGAGATCGGGGACGGTTTCCGCATCCCCGAACTCCTGGCCGCGACGGGCGCCCGGCTGCGGGAGGTCGGCACGACCAACCGCACCACGCCGGACGACTACGCGGCGGCCGTCGGCGAGGACACCGGATTCATCCTCAAGGTGCATCCGTCGAACTTCCGCATCACCGGCTTCACCCGCGGCGCCGACGTCGCCGAGCTGGCCGGGCTCGGGGTCCCGGTCGTCGCCGACATCGGCTCCGGCCTGCTCGCGCCCGAGCCGCTCCTGCCGGACGAGCCCGACGCGGCGTCCATGCTCAAGGCGGGCGCGCACCTGGTCACGGCCAGCGGCGACAAGCTGCTCGGCGGGCCGCAGTGCGGGCTCGTCCTCGGGCACGGCGACCTGGTGCGGCGGCTGGCCCGCCATCCGCTGGCGCGGGCGCTGCGGGTCGACAAGATGACGCTGGCCGCGCTCGAGGCCACCGTCCGCGGCCCGCGCACCCCGACGGAGGAGGCCCTGCACGCCGACGCGGCGACGCTGCTGGCGCGGGCCGAACGGCTCGCCGCGCGGCTGCGGGACGACGGCCTGGACGCGGCGGCCGTGCGGAGCGAGGCCGCGGTCGGGGGCGGCGGCGCGCCCGGCGTCGTGCTGCCGAGCGCGGCGGTGTCGGTACCGGACGCGTACGCGGCGCGGCTGCGGCGGGGGACGCCGGCGGTGATGGGGCGGGTCGAGGACGGGCGGTGCCTGCTCGACCTGCGCTCGGTGCCGCCGGACAGGGACGCCGACATCGCCGAGGCCGTCCGGCTGGCCGCGTCATGGTGCACCGGGTCATGACGCACCGGGTCATGATGCACGTCGTCGCGACCGCGGGGCACGTGGACCACGGCAAGTCGACGCTCGTCCGCGCGCTCACCGGGATGGAGCCCGACCGCCTGGAGGAGGAGCGGCGGCGCGGCCTGACCATCGAGCTGGGGTTCGCCTGGACGACGCTGCCCGGAGGCGGGCGGCTCGCGTTCGTGGACGTCCCCGGGCACGAACGCCTCGTCGCGACGATGCTGGCCGGGGTGGGGCCCGTCCCGGCCGTGATGTTCGTCGTCGCCGCAGACCAGGGCTGGCAGCGGCAGTCGGAGGAGCACCTGGCGGTCCTGGACGCGCTCGGCGTCCGGCACGGCCTGCTCGCCGTGACGCGCCGCGACCTCGCCGGCGAGGCGGCGGCGAACCGGGTGCGCGACGAGGCGCTCGCCCACATCGCGGCCACGTCGCTCGGCAAGGTCGAGCCGCTCCTGGTCAGCGGCGCCACCGGCGAGGGCATGGACGAACTGCGCGCCGGGCTGGAACGGCTCACCACGTCGCTGCCCCGCCCCGACCAGGACGCGGACGTCCGCCTGTGGGTCGACCGCGTGTTCACCGTCCGGGGGAGGGGCACGGTCGTGACCGGAACCCTCGGCGCCGGGACGATCCGCGTCGGCGACCGGCTCGCCGTGGGCGGCGGCCTCGCCCGCGTCCGCGGCCTGCAGAGCCTGAAAGAACACCACCGCGAGGTCGCCGCGGTCGCCCGCGTCGCCGTCAACCTGCACGGCGGACCCGCGGAGATCGGCCGGGGCGATGCCCTCCTGACACCGGACCGCTGGCTCACCGCCGACGTCGTCGACGTGCGGCTGCGCGGCGACCCCGCACCGGAGCTGCCGCGCGAGCTGATCCTGCACGTCGGCTCGGCGGCGGTCCCGGCGCACGTCCGCCCGCTCGGCGACGACACCGCGCGGCTCTCGCTGCGGCGGCCGCTGCCGCTGCGGGTCGGCGACGTCGCGCTGCTCCGCGACCCGGGACGGCACCGCGTCCCCGCCGGGGTCACGGTGCTCGACGTGCGGCCCGAGCCGTTCACCAGGCGGGGCGCCGCCGCGGCCCGGGCGGCGGAGCTGGCGGAGCTGACCGGGCGCCCCGACGGCGCCGCCGAGCTGCGCCGCCGTCGCCTGATCAGGCGGGCGGACCTCATCGCGATGGGGTTCCCCGTCCCGTGCGAACCCGTCGCCGGGGACTGGCTCGCCGACCCCGGCCACTGGGCGGAGCTCCGCGACCGCCTCGGCACGGCCGTCGACGCGCACGCCGCCGCCGACCCGGCCGACCCCGGACTCCCCGCCGACGCCGCGCGCCGCGCCCTCGGCCTGCCCGACCGCGCGCTCGTGGCGGCGCTCGCCGAGGGGCTGCTGTGGCGCGACGGCCGGATCTACGGCCGGGCGGTCGCGCCCGAACTGCCGCCCGACGTGCGGAAGGCGGTCGACGCCGTCCGCCGCGAACTGGCCGAGCACCCGTTCCGGGCGCCCGACGCGAACCGGCTCGCCGAACTCGGCCTCACCCCGAAGATGATCGCCGCCGCCGCCAAGGCCGGCGCGCTCCTCCGGCTCGGCGAGGGGATCGTCCTGCTGCCCGGCGACGACGTCCGCGCCGCCGAGATCCTCGCCGGACTCGGCGACACGTTCACGCTGAGCGAGGCGCGCCGCGCGCTCGGCACCACCCGCCGCGTCGCCGTCCCGCTGCTGGAGCACCTCGACGAGACGGGCTACACCGCCAGGGTGGACGACCTCCGGCGGCGCCGCACCGAAAGGACGACATGACCCAGGCCGCGACCGGCAAGAAGCCCCTCGACGCGACCGGCAGGAGGCTGACCGGGTACGCGCACGGCGGAGGCTGCGCCTGCAAGATCCCGCCTGGCGAGCTGGAAGAGGTCGTCGCCGGGCTGAACGCGGTCCCCGGGTCCCCGAACGGCGAGCTGGTCGTCGGCCTCGACACCGGAGACGACGCCGCGGTCGTCCGGCTCCCCGGCTCCCCGGACGGCCTCGCCGCGGTCGCCACCGCCGACTTCTTCACCCCCGTCGTCGACGACCCCTACGACTGGGGCCGCATCGCCGCCGCGAACGCGCTGTCGGACGTCTACGCGGTCGGCGGCCGCCCCCTCGTCGCGGTGAACCTGCTCGCCTGGCCCCGCGACGTCCTGCCGTTCGACCTCGCGCGGGAGGTGCTGCGCGGCGGCCTCGACGTCGCCGCCCTCGCGGGCTGCCACGTCGGCGGCGGGCACAGCGTGGACGACCCCGAACCCAAGTACGGCATGGCCGTCACCGGGGTCGCCGACCCCGCCCGGCTCCTCCGCAACGACACCGGCCGGCCCGGGGTGCCGCTCACCCTCACCAAGCCGCTCGGCATCGGCGTCCTCAACAACCGGCACAAGGCGACCGGCGAGGTCTTCGAACACGCCGTCGCCGCCATGACCGAGCTGAACGCGGACGCGTCCGCCGCCGCCCTGGCCGCGGGAGCCGTCTGCGCCACCGACGTGACCGGCTTCGGGCTCCTCGGCCACCTCTACAAGATGGCCCGCGCGTCCGGCGTCACCGCCGTGGTCGACGCCGCGGCCGTCCCCTACCTGGACGGCGCCCGCGAGTCCCTCCGCGCCGGGTACGTCAGCGGCGGCACGCGCCGGAACCTCGACTGGGTCGCCCCCCACACCGACTTCGGCGGGCTCGGCGAGGAGGAGCGCCTCCTCCTCGCCGACGCCCAGACGTCCGGCGGCCTCCTCATCGCCGGTGAGATCCCCGGCGCGCCCGTCATCGGCGAGCTGATCCCCGCCGCCGGCCACCCGCTGGTCGTCCGCTAGATCTCGGTGCCCGTGCCGTCGGTGATGCCGGCGCGCCTGCGGTACTCCCGGACCAGCGCCACCGTCGCCGGCCCGCGCGGCCGCCGTCCCGGCCGGATGTCGACCGACAACACCTTGGTCTCCTGGATGTGCGAGTTCGGGTCCAGGGCGGCGTGGAGCAGCTCGTTCGCGGCGTCGCCCGTGCTGTAGCCGTTCGGGCCCCAGTGGTAGGGCAGGCCGATCTGGTGCACGACCCGCCCGTCCACGTTGAGGGACGGCATCCGCTCGGTCACCAGGACCCGCGCCTCGACGGCGTTGCGCGCGCTGATGATCGTCGCCCAGCCGCCGTGCTCCAGGCCGCGCTCCGCCGCCAGCTCCGGCGAGACCTCGCAGAAGAACTCCGGCTGCAGCTCGGCGAGGTAGGGCTGCCAGCGCGACATCCCGCCCGCCGTGTGGTGCTCGGTGAGCCGGTAGGTGGTCGCCACGTACGGGTACACGTCCGTGCCCGGCGCCTCGCCGCTCGGCGCGTACCGGTTGTCGGGATGCGGCGGCAGCAGGTACCGGACGGGATTGCGCTGCTGCGCGTACAGCGGATTCGGGAACGGCGACTCCTGCGGCTCGTAGTGCGCCGGCAGCGGGCCGTCGGTCAGCCCCGACGGGACGAACAGCCACGCCTTGCCGTCCGCCTGCATGATGAACGGGTCGTCGCCGGCGATCGCGTCCGGGCCGGTCGCCTCGGGCGGGGGCCGGTGGTCCGGTGGCCGGTCGGCG
Source organism: Actinomadura sp. 6K520 (assembly GCF_004349245.1). Taxonomy (GTDB): domain Bacteria; phylum Actinomycetota; class Actinomycetes; order Streptosporangiales; family Streptosporangiaceae; genus Spirillospora. The sequence goes on from NZ_SMLC01000027.1 coordinate 24,674, forward strand.
ATGAAGTCGGGGACGTCGTGGCCCGTCCAGGCGCCCTGCTCGGCGTCCCACCAGACGAGCGCCTTGCGGTCGCTCCACGGCCTGCCGTCCTTGTCGGCGGACGCCCGGTTGTAGAGGACGCGGCGGTTCAGCGGCCACGCCCATCCCCACTCGGGCGCGACCCAGCTCTGGTCCTTGCCCGGCTTGCGGCGCGCGGTCTGGTTGACGCCGTCCGCGTAGCAGCCGCAGTAGATCCAGCAGCCGCACGAGGTGGACCCGTCGTCCTTGAGCTGCGTGTAGGACGACAGCGGGTTCCCGTCGGCGCCGAAGCCGTTGATCTCCGCGAGGACGGCCTCCGCGTCCGGCTCCCGCGTGTCGCCCGTCGTCGGGTAGTCCCACGTGAGGTCCAGGACGGGGCGGTCCATCTCGTCGGCCGAACCGGCGAGCTTCTCCCGGATGATGCGGCCCAGGTGGTAGACGAACCACAGGTCGCTGCGGGCGTCCCCGGCGGGCTCCACCGCCCGGTAGTGCCACTGCAGCATCCGCTGGGTGTTGGTGAAGCTGCCGTCCTTCTCGGTGTGCGTGGCGGCGGGCAGGAAGAACACCTCGGTACCGATGTCCTCGGTCCGCAGCTCGCCCGACTCGATCTCCGGGCCGTCCTTCCACCAGGTCGCGGACTCGATCTGCGAGAGGTCGCGGACGACCAGCCAGTCCAGGTTCGCCATCCCGAGCCGCTGCAGCTTGGCGTTGGCCGACCCCACGGCCGGGTTCTCGCCCATCAGGAAGTAGCCCTTGCACTCCCCGTCGATCTGCGCCATCGCCGTGGCGTAGGTGTTGTGCGAGCCGGTCAGGCGCGGCAGGTAGTCGAAGCAGTAGTCGTTGCCGGCCGTCGCCGCGTCGCCCCAGTACGCCTTCATCAGGCTCACCATGTAGGCGCGCATGTCGCCCCAGAAGCCCTTGCGCGCGGACTCGCCCTGCACGAACGAGTCCAGGTCCTGCTCGGGGTGCGCGTGCGGCATCGGGATGTAGCCCGGCAGCAGGTTGTACAGGGTCGGGATGTCCGTCGAGCCCTGGATGGACGCGTGCCCGCGCAGCGCCAGGATGCCGCCGCCCGGACGCCCGATGTTGCCGAGCAGGCTCTGCAGGATCGACGCCGTCCGGATGTACTGGACGCCGACCGTGTGCTGCGTCCAGCCCACCGCGTACGCGAACGCGGTCGTCCGGTCGCGCCCCGAGTTCTCGGTGATCGTCTCGCAGACCTGGCGGAACAGGTCGCGCGGGACGCCGCAGATCCGCTCCACCATCTCGGGCGTGTAGCGCGAGAAGTGCCGCTTGAGCACCTGGAACACGCACCTCGGGTCCTGCAGCGTCGGGTCGCGCTCCGGGTGGCCCGTCCCGATCGGCGGGCCGCCGGACCCGGCGGCCTCGCCGTGCCCGGCCTCGTCGGCGGTCCCGACGAGGCTCTCGTACGCCATGTCGCGCAGCCCGGACGCGGCCTGGACCGTCATGCCCTCGTACTGCCACGTCTGCTGGTCATAGCTCCGCTGCTCCGGGTCCAGGCCGGAGAACACGCCGTCCAGGTCCTCGGTGCCTTGGAAGTCTTCGGTGAGGATCACCGGCGCGTTGGTGTAGTCCACGACGTAGTCGCGGAAGTACTTGTCGTTCTCCAGGACGTAGTTGATGATCCCGCCCAGGAACGCGATGTCGGTGCCCGCGCGCAGCGGCACGTGGGCGTCGGCGACCGCACTCGTCCGCGTGTACCGCGGGTCCACGTGGATCAGCTTCGCCCCGCGCGCCTTCGCCTCCATCACCCACTGGAACCCGACCGGGTGGCACTCGGCCATGTTCGAGCCCTGGATGATGATGCAGTCCGCGTTCTGCAGGTCCTGCTGGAAGGTGGTCGCGCCGCCGCGGCCGAACGAGGTTCCCAGACTGGGAACGGTGGAGGAGTGTCAAATACGCGCCTGATTCTCGATCTGCACCGCGCCGAGCGCGGTGAACAGCTTCTTGATCAGGTAGTTCTCCTCGTTGTCGAGCGTGGCGCCGCCGAGGCTCGCGAGGCCCATCGTGCGCCGCACCCGCAGCCCGTCCGCGGTCTCCCACTGCCAGCCCCGCCGGCGCGCCTCGATCACCCGGTCGGCGATCATGTCCATCGCCGTGTCGAGGTCGAGCGGCTCCCAGTCGGTGCCGTACGGGCGGCGGTAGAGGATCCGGTACTCGCGGGCGGACCCCGTGGTGAGCTGCAGGCTGGCCGAGCCCTTCGGGCACAGCCGGCCCCGGCTGACCGGTGAGTCGGGGTCGCCCTCGATGTGGGTGACCTTGCCGTCCTTGACGAACACGTCCTGCCCGCAGCCGACCGCGCAGTACGGGCAGATGGACTTCACGACCTTGTCGGCCGTGCTCACCCTCGCCTGGAGCCGCTCGCTGCCCGCGCTCTTGGCGGCCGCGCCGCGGCCGAGGGGGTCGCCGTCGGTGAACTGGCGGTAGACGGGCCACGACTCGATCCACTTGCGAACGCCCATGTCCACCGCCCCCTTCGTCACCTCGGCGCGGCGTCCACCTACCCGGCGCCCGGCCCGCAAAACACGGGCCGGGGCCGGGTTCGGCCGCGCGGGGGCGGCCTTCCCCGTCACCTGGTCGCGAAGGCCGCCAGGTTCGTGGAGATCGGCTCGGGCCGCCCGCCGTTCTGCACCGCCGAGGCGGTCAGGACGTCGATGTGCTGGTAGCCGGCCGCGATGATGTCGCCGGGCCGCGGGTCACCGAAGCCGAGGCCGTCCCCGGCCTGCAGGTTGATGACGGGGTTGGCGGTGATGCCGCCCTCGTGGACGGCGTCGTCCGCGATGCCGGGAGAGCTCGCCAGCGCGATGTCGGTGATCAGTTTCGTGGGGAAGTAGTGCTCCGTGAAGTCGAGCGGGTGCTCCGACAGGCTGCGCGCCAGCTCGGCGATGTCGGTGACCTCCTTGCCCGCGGCCGTGAACGGCGTACCGTCCTTCGACTTGTGGACGGGGTCGTCGGGGGCGCCGACGCGGTCGTAGTTCCGCCACGTGTAGAGGGGGCCGTCCGGCTCGTCCGGGATGGCCTTTTTTTCCGTGCCGAGGAGCCGCGAGAGGCCGCCGAGCCCGATCTCCGCAAGGTTGTTCGGTGCCGGGAACTCCTTGTCGACGATCGTGCCGCCGTCCCAGAAACCCACGCTGGCTTGCATGAAGGCGAGCGGCTGGGAGTGGTCGTCCAGCAGCCCGCCGAGCGCTGCGGCGTTGGTGAACCGGAAGTCCTTGACCGTCGGCGAGCCCTTGATGAACGTCGGGTAGTCCTTGGAGAACAGCAGCCGGTACGTCATGTCCTGGTTGAACCCGGACGGGACGTACGTCGACAGGTCGGACTCGCCGTCCGGGTCGAGGTTGGCGGCCAGGCCCGCAATCGCCAGCAGGTTCATCGTCTCGGTGTTCACCACGGCCGGTGCCGACAGCGCGCGCGGGACGACCCCCGCCTCCAGCCCGGCCCGCACGGCGCCCGCGCCGAACTCCACGAGCGGCACCCACTCGGCCGGGATCTGCCCGCCCATGCCCGGCAGCCCCTTCGCGATCCGGGTGTCGAGCGCGAAGTAGCCGGAGCACTGGTTGTGGCCCGCGTCGGCGGTGGTGGCGTGGTTCCCGTCGAAGTCCCACTCGGCGAAGTAGGCCGTCAGGACGCCGCCGAGCGAGTGGCCGCCGCAGAGCATCTTCTCCTTGCGCGCCCGCTGGTCCGGAAGCTCCCTGGCCATCAGGTCGTACTGGTCGCGGACGGTCTGCTCCAGGCCGACGTGCTGCAGCCACTTCACCTGGTCGTTGGTCTGGTAACCGGCGAACCTCCGCCCGTCGATCTCCTTCTGCCGGTAGTAGTAGTCGACGGCGAGATGGACGTCCCCGGCCGCCAGCCCGGCCCGCACTCCGGTGCGGTCCTCCAGGCAGTTCGACCGCCGGTCCAGCGCCCAGAACTCGATGTGCCTCCCGCTCCGGGCCGCCGCCGCCACCGTGTTGCGCGCGACGCTGTCGAACGCGCCCGCGCCCTCCAGGATGCCGGGCTGCGCGACGAGGATCCGGTCCGCGTCCGCCGACTCGGCCGGGCCGTCAACGTGCCGGAAGCGCAGGTAGGACAGCCAGTCGCACGCTTCCGGACGCGGGCCCGCCGACTCGGGCAGCGGCACCCTGACCCGCACCACCGACTCGCTGACCTCGGTGACGGGCGAACCCGAGGTGACGGGCGCCTCGGTCCGGCCGGCCTCGCGCGCGCCCACCGGCACGGCCGCCGCCGCGCCCGCGACCAGCGCGGACGCGGCCAGCACCGAGACGGTGAGCATGGGGAGGGCTGGTCGCCCCATCGCCTGCTCCTTCCGGAGGGGATCGGTTACGGGGCAACAATGAACCTGTCGATTTCCTAGCGACAGTCGGCTATTTGCACATTTTCCCCGCGGTCCTTGTCCCCGGCTGACAAGGGCGCCCTCCGGCCTGCGGAAAGGCGTCAGCCGAGAAGGGCCTTTCCGGTCTTGCCGACCAGTTCCGCGAACTCGGCGCGCTCGGCCGGCGAGAGGGCCCGCTCGTACACGGCGGCGGAGAGCCTGTCGGTGATGGCCTCGGCCTCCTCGCGCTGCGGCTTGAGGTGGCCGCAGTCGGGGAAGTCGCCCTGCCAGCCGAGGAACTGCGCCCGCTCCGGCGGGTTCGCGGCGAGGACGGCCTCCAGCGGCGCCAGCCCCGCGGCGGTCGTCGCGACCAGGTGGAGTCCGCCCCGCAGTTCCCGGAGCAGGTGGAGCACGTGCGTCAGCCGGGCGGGCCCGTCCTCGGGCAGGGGCTCGGCCCGCCACCCGCAGAACAGCGGCAGCCCCGACCCCTCGGCCGCCGCCACGACCCGCTCGCCCAGTTCGCACAGGCGCGGGTCCTCCGGGACGTTCTCCCGGCCCCAGTCCGCGCACGCGAGCGCGTACCGCCGGGCGGCCTCGCGCGCCCCGGCGACCGCGACGCCCTCCTCCCACATGGGGCGGACGAGCTCCGGCGCGAACCAGCCCAGCGCCGCGTACACCACATCGGCGTCGACGTCGCCCAGCACCCCGCACCGCCCGGCGAAGTAGTGCGCGAAGGGATTGTCGAACCCGTTCTTCTTCCCGTGCGCCCACGTCGCCTTGTCGAGCATCCACGTCGCCCCGACATCGTGAATGATCTTGTCCGCGGCGCGCACGGTGTCCATCGCGCTCAACTCGCCCATGGGGGGACCTCCTCGGCTCGTGATAAGCCGTAGGTTACTTGCGGGTCGCGGCCGGGGGCGGCCGGGGGCGGGCGCACGGGCCTGGACGGTGTTGACATCGCGGCTCGTTAGCGCAAACATTCGCGTGTAAGCTCGCAGAACTCGGGGAGGCGATGTGGCCGCCGAATCACCGGAGGCCCCCGACGGCCGGCGGCTGGCGGTGATGGAGGACGTGGCCGCGATGGCCGGCGTCTCGGCGATGACCGTGTCGCGCGTGCTGAACGCGCCCGAGAAGGTGCGCCCGCAGACCCGCGCCCGGGTGATGGCCGCGGTCCGGGCCCTGGACTACCGGCCCAACTCGGCGGCGCGGGTGCTGGCCACCGGCCGGTCCGGCGTCCTCGGCGTGGTCAGCTTCGACACCACGCTGTACGGCCCGGCGTCGACCCTGTTCAGCATCGAGCAGGCCGCCCGCGAGCACGACTACACCGTCAGCATCGTCAGCCTGAGTTCGCTGAACCGCCGCTCGATCGGCGAGGGCGTGGAGCGGCTGCGCGGCCAGTCGGTCGACGGGATCATGGTCGTGGCCCCGCACGAGTCGGCGGCGGACGGGCTGAAGGAACTGCCGGCCGACACCCCGCTCGTCGCGGTCGGCGCGGGCGCGGACGTGCCGTTCTCCGTCGTCGCGGTCGACCACCGGGCCGGTGCCGAGCGCGCCGTCCGGCACCTGCTCAGCCTCGGGCACGAGACCGTCCTGCACCTGGCCGGCCCGGCCGACTGGGTGGACGCCAGCGGGCGGACCGACGGCTGGCGCGCCGCGCTGGAGGCCGCCGGGCGCACGGCCCCGGTGCCGCCGGCCGGTGACTGGAGCGCCCGGTCCGGGTACGAGTACGGCCGGCAGATCGCCGCCGACCCCGAGGTCACCGCCGTGTTCGCCGCCAACGACGCGATGGCCCTCGGCCTGCTGCGCGCCCTGCGCGAGGCCGGGCGGGACGTGCCCGGTGACGTCAGCGTCGTGGGCTTCGACGACGTCCCCGAGGCCGCCTACTTCCCGCCGCCGCTCACCACCGTCCGGCAGAACTTCGGTGAGGTGGGCCGGCGGGCCTTCGACCTGCTGCTCGACCGGATCGGCGGTACCTCGGGGGAGCGGTCCCGCCGGGTCGTCGAGCCGGAGCTCGTCGTCCGGGAGAGCACGGGGGTCCCCCGGAGGACCTAGCCCCGTCCGGCCCGAGAGTCCGCCTTCGTCATGCCCCAGGATGTTAGCGCTAACAGATCGGAGTCGAGATGCCAGAGCCGGGCGGCGGGATCGCGGCGCTCCGCACGGAGCTCGCCGTCCTGCACCAGACCCTCGTCGAGTGCGGGCTGGTCGCGTGGACCGCCGGCAACGTGTCGGCGCGCGCCGGCGACGACGCCTTCCTGATCAAACCGAGCGGTGTCCCCTACGAGCGGCTCACCCCCGACGCGATGGTGCTGTGCGACCTGGAGGGCAGGCCGGCCGAGGGGTCGGAGCTCACGCCGTCCAGCGACGTGTTCGCCCACGCCTACGTGTACCGGCACCGCCCCGACGTCGGGGGAGTGGTGCACACCCATTCGACCTACGCCACCGCGTGGGCGGCGCGGGACGAGCCGATCCCGTGCGTGCTGACGGCGATGGCGGACGAGTTCGGCGGCGAGATCCCCGTCGGCCCGTTCGCGCTGATCGGCGGCGACGACATCGGCCGCGGCATCGTCGAGACCCTCGACGGCCACCGCAGCCCCGCCGTGCTCATGCGCAACCACGGCGTCTTCACGATCGGCGCCGACGCCCGCGCCGCGGTCAAGGCGGCCGTGATGTGCGAGGACGTCGCCCGGACCGTCCACCTGTCGCGGCAGCTCGGCGAGCCGCTGCCGATGGACGCGGGCGACATCGACCGGCTGTACGACCGCTACCAGAACGCCTACGGGCAGAGGGGCCGACCATGAGCTTTCCGAACCGCGAGATCTGGTTCCTGACCGGCAGCCAGAGCCTGTACGGCGAGGACACCCTGCGGCAGGTCGCCGAGCAGTCCGCGGCGATCGCCGCGCGGCTCGGCGAGGCGCTGCCGGTCACCGTGCGGTGGCTGCCCGTCCTCACCGGCGCGGACGCGATCCGCCGGACCTGCCTGGACGCCGGCGCCGACGACGCGTGCGTCGGCGTGATCGCCTGGATGCACACGTTCTCCCCGGCGAAGATGTGGATCGCCGGCCTGGACGCCCTCACCAAGCCCCTGCTGCACCTGCACACGCAGGCGAACGTCGAGCTGCCCTGGCGGTCGATCGACATGGACTTCATGAACCTCAACCAGGCCGCCCACGGCGACCGGGAGTTCGGATACGTCCAGTCGCGGCTCGGCGTCGCCCGCAAGACGGTCGCCGGGCACGTCACCGACCCCTCGGTCGGGGCGCGGGTCTCCGGTTGGGCGCGGGCGGCGGCGGGCCTGCACGAGCTGCGCCGGCTGAAGCTGGCACGGTTCGGCGACAACATGCGGGACGTCGCCGTCACCGAGGGCGACAAGGTCGAGGCGCAGTTGCGGTTCGGCGTGTCCGTCAACACCTACGGGGTCAACGACCTGGTCGAGTTCGTGGACGCCGTCCCGGACGGGGACATCGCGGAGCTGGTCAAGGAGTACGAGGACCGCTACGACATCGTCCCGGAGCTGCGTCCCGGCGGCGAGCGCCACGAGTCGCTGCGCTACGGCGCGCGGATCGAGCTGGGGCTGCGGACGTTCCTCGACGACGGCGGCTTCAAGGCGTTCACGACGAACTTCGAGGACCTCGGCGGGCTCCGGCAGCTGCCCGGCCTCGCCGTCCAGCGGCTGATGGCGGACGGCTACGGCTTCGGCGGCGAGGGCGACTGGAAGACCGCGACGCTGCTGCGCACGCTGAAGGCCGCGGCGGCGGGCCTGCCGGGCGGCACGTCGTTCATGGAGGACTACACCTACCACCTGGAACCCGGCAACGAGCTGATCCTCGGCGCGCACATGCTGGAGATCTGCCCGTCCATCGCCGCCGGGCGCCCCGCGCTGGAGATCCACCCGCTGAGCATCGGCGGGCGCGAGGACCCGGTCCGGCTGGTGTTCGACGCCGCGCCCGGCCCCGCCGTGGTGACCGGCCTCGCCGACATGGGCGACCGGTTCCGGCTGGTCGCCAACGAGATCGAGGTCGTGGCGCCGCCGGAGCCGCTGCCGATGCTGCCGGTCGCCCGCGCGGTGTGGCGGCCGCGGCCGGACCTGCGCACGTCCACCGAGGCGTGGCTGACCGCGGGCGCGCCGCACCACACCGTGCTCACCGCGGCGCTCGGCGCGGAGGAGCTGACCGATCTCGCCGACATGGCGGGGGTGGAACTGCTCACGATCGACGGCGGCACCACGCTGCGGCAGTTCACCAAGGAGATCCGCTGGAACCAGGCGTACTACCGGCTCGCCGGGGGCCTGTGACGGGCGCGCCGGGTACCGGCTGTGAGGATCGAGTGAGCAGGATAGGAGGGCCCATGAGCGAGGACGAACGCTACGTCGTCGGCGTCGACTTCGGCACGCTGTCCGGGCGGGCGCTGGTCGTCCGCGTCGGTGACGGCGCCGAGGTCGGCGACGCCGTCCACGAGTACGGCCACGGAGTGATCGACGAGACGCTGCCGGCGGGTGTCGGCCTCGGTCCCGACTGGGCTCTCCAGGCGCCCCGGGACTGGCTGGACGTGCTGCGGTCCGCCGTCCCCAAGGCGCTGGCCGCGGCGGATGTGGCGCCGTCGCAGGTCATCGGCATCGGCACGGACTTCACCGCCTGCACGGTCCTGCCGGTGACCGCCGACGGCACGCCCCTGTCGGACCTGCACCCGGAACGGCCGCACGCCTGGCCGAAACTGTGGAAGCACCACGCCGCGCAGCGACAGGCCGACCGGATCAACGCGCTGGCCGCCGAGCGCGGGGAGCCGTGGCTGCCCCGCTACGGCGGCAAGATCTCCTCGGAGTGGGAGTTCGCCAAGGCGCTGCAACTGCTGGAGGAGGACCCCGAGCTCTACGGCCTGGCCGAACGCTGGATCGAGGCCGCGGACTGGATCGTCTGGCAGCTCACCGGCCGCGAGTCGCGCAACATCTGCACGGCCGGTTACAAGGGCATCTACCAGGACGGGCGGTACCCGTCCCGCGAGTTCCTGGCCGCCCTCGACCCCGGCTTCGCCGACTTTCCCGACAAGCTGGGCCACGACCTGGCTCCGCTCGGCGGCCTGGCCGGGACGCTGACCGCGCGGGCCGCGGCCTGGACCGGCCTCCCGGAGGGCATCGCCGTCGCCGTCGGCAACGTCGACGCGCACGTCACCGCCGCCGCGGCCGACGCCGTCCGCCCCGGCCAGCTGGTCGCGATCATGGGCACGTCCACCTGCCACGTGATGTCGTCGGACCTGCTCGCCGAGGTCCCCGGCATGTGCGGCGTCGTCGCGGACGGCATCGTCCCCGGCCTGTGGGGCTACGAGGCCGGGCAGTCCGGCGTCGGCGACATCTTCGCGTGGTTCGTGGACAACTGCGTGCCCGCCGCCTACGAGCAGGCCGCCGCCGCGGCCGGGATGTCGGTCCACGACCACCTGACCGCGCTCGCCGCGCGGCAGCCGGTCGGGCGGCACGGGCTGGTCGCGCTCGACTGGAACAACGGCAACCGCTCCGTCCTCGTCGACCACGACCTGTCCGGCCTCGTGGTGGGCCAGACGCTCGCCACCAGGCCGGAGGACGTCTACCGCGCCCTCATCGAGGCCACCGCGTTCGGCACCCGCATGATCGTGGAGACGTTCGAGGCGTCGGGCGTGCCCGTGGCGGAGTTCGTCGTCGCGGGCGGCCTGCTGAAGAACCGCTTCCTGATGCAGGTCTACGCCGACGTCCTGCGCCGGCCGCTCTCCCTGATCGGCTCCGCCCAGGGACCGGCCCTCGGCGCGGCCGTCCACGCCGCCGTCGCCGCCGGAGCCCACCCCGACATCACGTCCGCCGCCGCCGCGATGGGCCGCCGCGTGCCGTCCGCCTACGTCCCCGACCCTGCCCGCGCCGACGCCTACGACGCCCTCTACGAGATCTACCGGGCCCTGCACGACCACTTCGCCGACGGCGCCGTCATGCACCGCCTGCGCGGCCTCCGCTCGGTCTAGCCGTCCTGGCCCGCGGCGGCGGGGGCGGTGCTGCGGCGTACGATCAGGCGGCTCGGGACCGGTTCCGGGATGCCCGCCGCCCGCCCGGGCTCGGTGAGCTGCGCGATCAGGAGTTCCACGCAGTGCCGTCCGAGGGCGGTGAAGTCCTGCCGGACGGTCGTGAGGGGCGGGGTGAGGAAGGCCGCCTCGGGGATGTCGTCGAACCCGATGACGCTGACGTCGCCCGGCACGCCGCGGCCGCTCTCGTGGATCGCCCACAGCAGCCCCAGCGCGATCTGGTCGTTGGCGGCGAACACGGCCGTCACGGCGGGATCGGCGGCCAGCACCCGGCCGCGCTCGTAGCCGGACCGGGCGCTCCAGTCGCCGGCGGCGCAGTCCGGGACGTCCGCCCCCGCCTCGGTGAGCGCGTTCCGCCAGCCGCGGGTGCGCTCGTTCGCCTCCCACCAGTCCGCCGGGCCGGGCAGGTGGTGGACGGTCCGGTGCCCCAGCTCCAGCAGGTACCGGGTCGCCTCCCGCGGCGCGAGGTAGTGGTCGGCCGACACGGTCGGGACGGCGGACCGCGGCCCCAGCAGCACGGTCGGCAGGTCGTCCGGCAGGTGCCGCACCGCCTCGTCCGGCGGCACATGGCCGGGGATCATGATGATGCCGTCCACGCCCTGGTCGCGGAACCGGTCCACCGCCCCCGCGACCGCGCCGTGCCCCGGCGATTCCAGGCTCGCGACACTGGTGAAGAAGTCGGCCGCGCGGGCGTTCCGCTCGATCGCCGCGATGATCGACGCCGGGCCGAACAGCGCGGTGTCGAAGCTGACGACGCCGAGCGTCCGGGACCGGCCGGTGGCCAGCGCCCGCGCCGCCGCGTTCGGCCGGAAGTCCAGCTCCGCCGCCGCGGCCAGCACCCGGTCCCGCGTCTTGGGGCTGACCATCGGGTGGTTCTTCAGCACCCGGGAGACGGTCTGGTGCGACACCCCGGCGAGCCGGGCGACGTCGCGGAGGCCCGGACGGGCCGGTGGTGTGGTGGTCATGTCCATCCGGAAGATACCGGGTCGCCCCTGGGCGGTCCCTGCGGGCGTTCCTCGCGGGCGGCCCTCGCGGGCGGCACGGTCAGCGGGCCGTTCCGGCGCGCCGCTTGGCCCAGATGTCGAACGCGACGGCCGCGAGCAGCACCAGGCCCTTGACCAGCATGACCCGCTCGCTGGGCGCGCCGAGCAGCGACATCCCGTTGTTGATCACGCCCATGATCAGGCCGCCGGTGATCGCGCCGATCACCTTGCCGACCCCGCCCTGCACGGCTGCGCCGCCGATGAACGCCGCGGCGATCGCGTCCAGCTCGAACATGTTCCCGGCGGTCGGCCCCGCCTGGTTGAGCCGCCCGGCGAACACGAGCCCGGCGACGGACGCCAGCACGCCCATGTTGACGAACAGCCAGAACGACACCGACTTGACCTTGATGCCGGACAGCCGCGCCGCGAGCGGGTTGCCGCCGAGCGCGTAGATGTGCCGGCCGAACACGGCCCGGTTCGTCACCAGGGTGTAGCCGAGGACGAGGACGCCCAGCAGGACGAGCACCCACGGCATGTTCTTGAACCGCGCGAGCTGCACGGCCATGAACATCACGACCACGACGGCCAGCGCGTTCTTCAGCAGGAACACCGTCAGCGGCTCGACCTTCTGCCCGTAGCCGATGCGTCCCTGCCGGTTCCGCCACCCGAGGCCGACGTATCCGCCGACCAGCGCCAGCCCCACCAGCAGCGTGAACAGGTCCGCGCCGCCCAGCGGCCCGAGCCCGATGTTGCCGAGATAGCCCGACAGGAAGCCGTTGGCGATCGTTCGGACCTCGTCCGGGAACGGGCCGATGCCCTGGTTGCCGAGGACGGTCAGGGTCAGCGCCCGGAACACCAGCATCCCGGCCAGCGTCACGATGAACGCCGGGATGCCGAAGTAGGCGATCCAGTATCCCTGCCAGGCGCCGATCGCGGCGCCCGCCAGCATCGTCAGCAGGACGGCCAGCGGCCACGGCACGTTGTGGTCGACCATCAGCACGGCCGCGATGGCGCCCGTCACCGCCACGACCGACCCCACCGACAGGTCGATGTGCCCGCCGATGATCACCAGGATCATCCCGATGGACAGGATCAGGATGTAGGAGTTCTGCACGATGATGTTGCTGATGTTGCCCGGGGACAGCAACTGCCCGTCGGTGAGCACCGCGAACAGCGCGACGATCAGCCCGAACGCGATGTAGATGCCGCTCTGCCGGAGGTTGACGGGCAGTGTCCGGCCCTCCTTCGGCCGCTCCGCCGGCGGCGGGGTCACTGCCTGGTCGGCCGGCGCGACGCTGCTCATCGAAACCTCCTGAGTGTGGAGACCCCGGGCTTTAGCCCCGGGGAGGAAACATGCCCTCGCGCGATACCGGGCGTCACTTCGAACATTTGGGCGAGACTCACAGGCGTGGGTATAGGTTGTGAGGCATGGCGCGGCAGGTGAAGCGGGCTTTCCGGTACCGCTTCTATCCCACGAGCGAGCAGGCGGCGGAGATTGCCCGCACGTTCGGTTGCGCGCGGCTGGTGTACAACCGGGCTCTGGAGGAACGCACCCGCGCCTGGTATCAGGAGCAGCGCCGTGTCTCCTACGTGGAGACCTCTGCGATGCTCACCGCCTGGAAGCGCACCGAGGAACTGGCGTTCCTGGGCGAGGTGTCGTCGGTGCCGTTGCAGCAGGCGCTCAGGCACTTGCAGACGGCGTTCGCGAACTTCTTCGCCAAGCGCGCCGCCTACCCCCGCTTCAAGTCGCGGAAGAAGTCCCGGCAGTCCGCCGAGTACACCCGCAGCGCGTTCACGTGGCGCGACGGGCGTCTGACGCTGGCGAAGACGTCCGAGCCGCTGGCGATCGTGTGGTCGCGGCCTCTGCCCGATGGGGCCGTGCCGTCCACGGTCACCGTCTCGCGAGATGGTGCGGGCCGCTGGTTCGTGTCCCTGCTGTGCGAGGACGCCATCACCCGCCTTGACCCTGCAGAGCGGGCGGTGGGCATCGACGCCGGGGTCACGTCCCTGGTGACGCTGTCGACCGGGGAGAAGGTCACCAACCCCAGGCACGAGCGCCGTGACCGCGAGCGCCTGGCCAGGGCGCAGAAGGACCTGGCACGCAAGGCCAGCGGGTCGAAGAACCGTGACAAGGCCCGGCAGCGCGTCGCGCGGATCCACGCCCGCGTCACCGACCGCAGGCGGGACTTCCTGCACAAGCTGTCGACTCGGCTCGTCCGTGAGAACCAAACGGTCGTGATCGAGGACCTGAACGTCCGCAACATGGTCAGGAATCACTCGATCGCCCGCGCCATCTCGGATGCGGCGTGGCGGGAACTGCGGACGATGCTGGAGTACAAGGCCGACTGGTACGGCCGCGAACTCGTGGTGATCGACCGCTGGTTCCCCTCCAGCAAGCTGTGCGGGGCGTGCGGGACGGTCACCGAGTCGATGCCCCTCCAGGTGAGGGAATGGCGCTGCGATTGCGGCGCGGTCCACGACCGCGACGTCAACGCGGCGCGCAACGTTCTGGCCGCCGGGCTGGCGGTGTCCGCCTGTGGAGCCGACGTAAGACCCAAACGGCGCAAGCCGAGCGGGCAGACGGCGACGAAGCAGGAAACCCACCCCGCAAGGGAAGGAATCCCCCGCCTTTAGGCGTGGGGAGGAAGTCAAGCTGTGGTCTCCTTGGTCTGGGTCAGGTACTGCATCAGCCGCTCCGGCGTCGCGTCCGCGCGGCTCACCTCACCGGTGATCCGGCCCTCCGCCATGGCGTAGACGCGGTCGCACACGCCGATCAGCTCCGGCAGCTCGGAGGAGATCATCAGCACCGCCCGGCCCTGGTCGGCCATCCGGTTGATGATCGAATAGATCTCGTACTTGGCGCCCACGTCGATGCCGCGGGTCGGCTCGTCCAGGATCAGGACGTCGGCGTCGGTGAACATCCACTTCGACAGCACGACCTTCTGCTGGTTGCCACCGCTGAGCTGTCCCGCCGGCGTCAGCACGCTCGGCGTCTTGATGTTCATCTCCTTGCGGTACCGCTCGGCGACCTCGTACTCGCGGTTGTCGTCCACCCAGCCCGCCCTGGCGAGGCCGCGCAGACCCGCGGCCGAGACGTTGCGCTTGATGTCCTCGATGAGGTTCAGCCCGTAGGTCTTGCGGTCCTCGGTCGCGTACGCGAGGCCGTGCCGGATCGCGTCGGTGACCGTCCGCAGCGTGATCTCCCGGCCGTCCTTGTAGATCCGGCCGCTGATCCCGGTCCCGTAGCTGCGGCCGAACACGCTCATGGCCAGCTCCGTCCGGCCCGCCCCCATCAGCCCCGCCAGCCCGACGATCTCGCCGCGGCGCAGCATGAGCCCGGCGCCCTCCACCACGACCCGGCCGCGCTGGGTGGGCGAGTGAACGGTCCAGTCCTCGATGCGCAGCACCTCGTCGCCGATGTCGGAGACGCGGTCGGGGAAGCGGTGGTCCAGGTCGCGGCCGACCATGCCGGAGATGATGCGGTCCTCGGAGACGCCGCCGGCCATGTCGAGCGTCTCGATCGTCCGGCCGTCCCGCAGGATCGTGGTCGAGTCGGCCACCGCCCGGATCTCGTTCAGCTTGTGCGAGATGATCACGCAGGTGATGCCCTCGGCGCGCAGTCCGCGCAGCAGGTCGAGCAGATGCGCGGAGTCGGAGTCGTTCAGCGCGGCGGTGGGCTCGTCCAGGATGAGGAGCTTCACCCGCTTCGACAGCGCCTTGGCGATCTCCACGAGCTGCTGCTTGCCGACCCCGAGGTCCATCGCCGCGGACACCGGGTTCTCCTTCAGCCCGACCCGGTCCAGGAGTTTCGCCGCCTCGGCGTTGGTCCGGTTCCAGTCGATGAGCCCGAACCTGCCCCGGCGCTCGTTGCCGAGGTAGATGTTCTCGGCGATCGACAGGTACGGGCTGAGCGCCAGCTCCTGGTGGATGATCACGATGCCGCGCTGCTCGCTGTCGCGGATTCCGGAGAACCGGCACGGCTCGCCCTCGAACTCGATGTCCCCGCTGTAGTCGCCGTGCGGGTAGACGCCGGAGAGCACCTTCATCAGGGTCGACTTGCCGGCCCCGTTCTCGCCGCAGATCGCGTGGATCTCGCCTCGCCGCACCTCCAGGTTGACGTCCTGGAGCGCCTTCACCGCGGGGAAGGTCTTGGTGATTCCGCGCATCCGCAGTATCGCGTCGGTCATGCTCCTCCTCGGGGTCGGCGGGCACCCGCGGGCACCTGCCCGCGGGCGCCTGCCCCCGGCGCGTTACTTCAGCTGGTCCTCGGTGTAGTAGCCGGTGTCGATGAGGTGCTCCTTGTAGTTGCCCTTGTTCACGATCACCGGGTTCAGCAGGTAGGACGGGACGACCTTCACGCCGTTGTCGTAGTCCTTGGTGTTGTTCACCTCGGGCTTGCCGCCCTTGAGCACGGCGTCGGCCATCTTCACCGTGACCGAGGCGAGCTGCCGCGTGTCCTTGAAGATCGTCGAGTACTGCTCACCCGCGATGATGGACTTGACCGAGGCGGCCTCCGCGTCCTGGCCGGTCACGACCGGGTACGGCTGGCCCGGCGTCCCGTAGCCGCTGGACTTCAGCGCCGACAGGATCCCGATCGACAGGCCGTCGTAGGGGGACAGGACCCCCTGGACCTTCGTCCCGCCGCCGTAGTGGCGGGTGATGAGGTCCTCCATGCGCTTCTGCGCCCGCTCCGCGCTCCAGCGCAGCGTCGCGATCGTCTTGAAGTCCGTCTGGCCGCTCTTGACGACGAGGGTGCCCTTGTCGATGTACGGCTTCAGGGTCTCCATCGCGCCGTTGTAGAAGAACGTCGCGTTGTTGTCGTCGGGGGAGCCGGCGAACAACTCGATGTTGAACGGCCCCTTCGCGTCGCCCTCGGACCCGTCCGGCTTCTGCAGCCCGAGCCCGACCAGCAGCGACGTCGCCTGCTGCACGCCGACCTTGTGGTTGTCGAAGGTGGCGTAGTAGTCGACGTTCTCGGAGTTGCGGATCAGCCGGTCGTAGGCGATCACCGGGATGTTCTGGTCGGCCGCCTTCTGCAGCTGCGTCGTGATGGCGGTGCCGTCGATCGAGGCGATGACCAGTAGCCGGGCGCCCTTGGTGATCTGGTTGTCGATCTGGTTGGCCTGGGTGGGGATGTCGTCCTCGGCGTACTGCAGGTCGACCTTGTAGCCGAGCTGTTCGAGCTGCTTCTTGAGGTTGTCGCCGTCGTGGATCCAGCGCTCGGACGAGCGGGTCGGCATCGTCACGCCGACCAGGGCGCCCTTGGCCGACTTGTTCTCGGCCTCCTTGTCGACGGTCTTCTCGCTCGATCCGCACGCGGTCATGCCGAGCGTGAGCCCAAGGCCCAGTGCCAGGCTGACGAGCTTCCTACGCTTCACGTCTCACCTCGGGGTGGCTGCCGGTGGTCGGGCCAGGCTGTTACCGGTCACACTGCCATGTCAAGAGGCCCATGTGGGACGCGTCACAACCGTGACCTTACTCGCCACCCGATTGTTAGCGTTATCACTCCGCGCGTCAACACCCTGGGTGGCCCGGCTCCCCGGATGGGCATCCACCTGCTAATCCGGCAGCAGGGATGCGGTTCGGAACGCCATCCGTCGACATCGCCGGATGGTTATCGCAAACATTCCGGGTCGCCTCCCAGATCACGATGAACGGCCGGTCGGCGGTGTCATGGCGGGGAACGCGGATCTGTCCCATGGCCTCAGCGGGGGGTCGACGGCGCCGGGCGGGACGCGCGGGCGGCCGTCCGGGTGAGCACCTCGGGGAACGGCCGGCGGGGCGTGCCGGGGACCGGCGGCCCGTACCCGAACCGGATGATCGCCTGGATGTGGCCGCTCGCGCCGGTGCGGTCCGCGCCCAGCGTGTCGAGCGGCTGGCACAGCAGCGAGGCCGACACCCCGTGCCGGGTGGCGGTCAGCAGGACGCGCTGCAGGCCCTGCCCGGCCCGCAGCCAGTCCGCGGGCCCGTCGCCCATGGTGAGCAGGACGCCGAGCTGCGGCCGTGCGGAGAAGTCGTCCACCGGCCGCCCGGCCGCCGGCCCGGCGAGGCCGAAGTCCCGCACCGGCACGCCGCGCCCGGTCGGACGCGGCCCGAACGCGTACCGGGGGACGCCGTCGCCGCGGGTGCGGTCCGGCGTCCAGCGGGCCAGCTCGGCGAGGTAGCCGGCGTCGGCGGCGAGCCGCTCGTCCGCGGCCGCGACCAGGCTGAGCAGGTAGGCCGTGGCCTGCGGCCCCGGCAGGCCCAGCGCGACGCCCTCCGCCCGCGCGGCGGCGACCATCTCCTCGCGGACCGGCCGCGGAACCGCGCGCTTGCCGAACGGGCTCCGGTTGGTGCGCCGGTGCGGGATCGCCGCGTACAGCTCTGACATGGCGGCCGGCGGCATGGGAGCCTGCGCGGCCCGCACGGACGCCAGCAGGGTCGGGTCGTGCGCGACGTCCGGGAACGGCTGGACGCGCGCCTCGTACCCGCTCGTGCGGAGCGCCAGCCGCAGGTTGAGCAGCGCGGCGCCGCAGCTGATGTGCAGGGCCCGGCCGCGCGGGTCGATGACGGGCAGCGCGCGGTCGGGGTCGGCGTGCAGTTCCAGGGCCGTCGTACCGGCCTGCCGGAAGCGCCAGGGCTGGGTGTTGTGCACCGACGGCGCCGCGATGGCCGCGGTCACCAGCCGCCGGACCCCGGCGTACGTCTCGAACGGGTGAGGCATGGCGTCCCTCCAGGCTGCTGCCGCTGTAACGACAGGCTCCCCCTGCGGCCGCCGCCCGCCCCAGGGACCAAGGTCCTCCCGGCGGGGGGCGAAAGGCGGTCGGCCGGGCCGCGGGCGCGGCGGTCAGCGGAGGCGGAAGCCGAGTTCGCGGCCTGCTTCGCGTAGTTCGTCGCGGGCGGAGGGATGGGCCACCTCGTCCACGAGCTGCTGCGCCTGGGACGAGGCGTCGTGGCCCCAGACGGCGGCGCTGCCCTGCTCGCTGACGATGAAGCTGTGCTGGAACGAGGTGACGGGACCGGCCAGGCGCGGGATGACGGTGGAGACGTCCGCGCGGGGGTGCCAGGAGGGCAGCGCGATGACGGCGCGCCCGCCGGGGGAGTGCAGGGCGCCGACGACGAAGTCGGTCTGGCCGCCGAACCCGGAGTAGATGGCCCCGCGGACCCGGCTGGCGTTCGCCTGGGCGAACAGGTCGACCTGGAGGGCGGAGTTCACCGACACCATCCGGGGCTTGCGGGCGATCAGGCTGGGGTCGTTGGTCTTCTCGGTGCGCAGCATCCGGACGCGCTCGTTGTGGTCGACCCAGTCGTACAGCTCGTGGCTGCCGAAGACGAACGAGGCGGTGATGGGCGTGGTGGTGTCGAGCGCCCCCGCCTTCTCCAGGGCGAGGACGCCGTCGCTGAACATCTCCGACCACACGCCGAGGCCCCTGCGCTCCAGCAGCGAGGCCAGCACCGCGTCGGGGACGCCCCCGATCCCCAGCTGCAGTGTCGCGTGCTCGGGGACGAGGCCGGCGACCCGCCCGCCGATCTCCCGCGCGACCGCACCGGGCGGCCTCGGCACGGGCGTGGCGAGCGGCTCGTCGGACTCGATGGCGTAGTCGATCTCGTCGAGGGGGAGGACGGCGTCGCCGTAGGTGTAGGGCATCCGGGGGTTGAGCTGGGCGATCACCAGCCCGCCGCGCTCCCGGACGGCCTCGATGGCGGCGGGCAGGATGTTGACCTCGATACCGAGCGAGACCGTCCCGCCCGAGGGCACGGACGTCTGCATCACCACCACGTCCGGCGGGAGCAGGTCCTTGAGCAGGTTGGGGACGAGCGACAGCCGCGACGGGTAGTACCGCAGGCCGCTCCGGCCCCGCATCCCGACGCCGACGAACGGGGTCTCCAGCTCGACCCCGTCCCGGTCGGGCAGGCCGCCCTGGCCGTTGAGCATGAACAGCCGGTACTCGGCGAGCGCCTCGTCCAGGACCGCCAGCGCCCGCGCCGGCGCGGCGAAGTTGCCCCCGGCCACGACCCTCGGCCGGCCCGGCAGCCCGGACAGGACGGCGCCGAGCTGCCGCTCCGAGATCACCCGCATCGATGGACCCTCCCCATGTGTTCCGCCGCGCCGGCGCCGCGCCGACCGGTGTCTTCCGCGAGTCTCTCAGCCCGGGGACAGCAGCGGGCGGCGGTGCCAGACGTGTTCGGCGCCCGCCGGCCGGACGACGGCGAGGGCCTGCGCCACGGCGTCCTCCAGCGCCCCGCCGGTGTCGATCCCGGCGGACTCCGGCCACGGGGCCGCCTCCGCGCGCATGGCGGCGGCGATGCCGGCGTCCGCGTCGGAGGTGCTCCGCCGCCGGGCGCGGACGCGCATCCGCTCGGCGGTGACGGATGCGGGAGCCGCGCAGCGGAGGGCCGTCAGCTGCGCGTGCTCGCGGTCCGCGACGGCGGCGAGCAGGTCCCGGTCCTCCTTGGCCGACCACGACGCGTCGAGGACGACCGTCTCGCCGAGCCGGAGCAGCCGGCCGGCGCGCTCGGCCAGCTCGCGGTAGGTGCGCCTGCTCCACTCCGGGGTGTAGATGCCGGTGCCGTACGGGGCGGCGGCGGACTCCTCGGGCGGCAGGCCCGCCAGTTCCTTGCGGACGCGGTCGCTGCTGATCAGCGAGCAGCCGAGCCGGTCGGCGAGCGCGCCCGCGACGGACGTCTTCCCCGTGCCGGGGAGCCCGCCCACCAGGATGAGGTCGACCTTCCCGGCGCGCAGGTGGCGCAGCGCGACGTCGGTGTACGACCGGGCCTCGTCGGCCGCCTCCGGGACGCCCTGCCCGTAGCGCAGGCAGGCGACCTTCGCGCGCACGAACGCCCGGTAGGCGACGTAGTGGTGGCGCAGCGAGGGCGGTGCCGGGTCGGCGGCGAACCCGGAGTACCAGTCGACGAAGCGCTGCGCGAGGTGCGGGGCGCCGAGGCGTTCCAGGTCCATGGCCAGGAACGAGGCGTCGTCGAGACCGTCCACGCTGCGCAGTTTCGCGTCGAACTCCAGGCAGTCGAGGATGCGCGGGCCGTCGTCCAGGCAGAACACGTCGCCGGTCAGCAGGTCGCCGTGCCCGTCGACCACGCGCCCGTCGGCGATGCGCGCGTCGAACAGCTCCGCCCGGCCGGCGAGGAAGGCGGCGGTGAGGTCCTCGATCTCCGTGGCCGCCGCCCCGTCGATGGCGCGGCCGTGGAAGGGGCGCACCTGCTCGAAGCTGTCGTTCCAGCGGCCGCGGATCGCGTCACGGGTGCCCTGCGCGGCGACCTCGGGCCCGCGCGGCGCCTCGGCGTGCCAGGCGGCCAGGATGCGGGCGGTGTCGCGGAGCGCGTCCTCGACCGGTTCGCCCGCCGCCACGAGCCGGGCCAGGCGCCGGTCGGCGGGCATCCGCCGCATCACGACCAGGTGTTCGCAGACCTCGCCGTCGGGGTCGTGCACGTCGGAGACCCCGAGGTAGACGTCGGGCGCGAAACGCCGGTTGAGCCGGACCTCGTCGTGGCACGCCCTTTCCCGTAGCTCGCGCGTGCTGAAGTCGAGGAACCCGAGGTCGACCGGCTTCTTGAGCTTGTACGCCCGGTCGCCCACGAAGAAGACGACGCCGATGTGCGTCTCGCTCACGGCCGCGGCGTTCATCCCATGCACTCCGGCATCTCCGTCCCGTCGGTAAAGGTCCTCGACGCCCAGTCAACCAGCCGGCGGACGGGGAGCCGGTGGCCGGAGGCCCCCGATCTCCGGACGAAGGTCCCGGGCGCGGCGGCCCCTCCCACCGGCCCTCACCACCGGCCCTCAGCACGGGGACCTTCGCCCCTGAGATCCGGTGCCGCCACCCGCGACTCTCGAAGGAGTGAAGGGGGTGGTGGCGGTGCAGACGATAACCGTCGCGGAGCTGGGCCGGGAGCCGTTCCTGCGAGGCATGCGCGGCCAGGACCTGGCCCGGCTGGCGACCGCGGCGCGCGCCACGCGGATCGAGGCGGGCCGGCGCATCGTCGCCGAGTCCGCTCCGGCGGAGCGGTTCTGGCTCGTCCGCCGCGGCGTGGTCGCGATCGACCTGTGGCTGCCCGAGCGGGGGACGACCGTCATCGACACGCTCGGCCCCGGCTCGGTGCTGGGGTGGTCCTGGTTGTGCCGCCCGCACGAGTGGCGGTTCGGCGCGGTCGCGAGCACGCCGGTCGACGCCGTCGAGTTCGACGGGCGCCTCGTCCGCACCCTGTGCGCGGTCGACCCGTCCCTCGGCTACGAGCTGACGCGCCGGTTCGCGGAGGTGATGGCCGAACGGCTCGACGCGGTCGAGAGGGCGCGCTGGACGAGTTTGACCAGTTCGAGGAGCGCGTAGGACAGGACGGCCACCGCGGCGATCCGCAGCCAGTGGGCCGGGTCGAGCGGGGCGGACCCGAAGACGTCGTTCATCGCCGGCGTGTAGGTGTACACGAGCTGGATCACGACGAGGGCCAGGGCGCTGACGCCGACCCACGGGTTCCGGCGGACGCCTCGCCACAGGAGCGGGCGGTCCAGGGAGAGGCAGTTGAACATGTAGGTCAGGAGCGTCAGCGCGAACACGTTGACCACGATGGTCTGCGCGGCCTCCGGGGACGCGCCGTTCGCCCGCTCCCAGTCCTGCAGCCCGAACGCGCCCGCGAGCAGGACCGCCGAGACCACCAGGATCCGGGTCGTCATCGCGCGGGTGATCAGCGGCAGGGACGGGTCGCGCGGCGGGCGGCGCATGATGGCGTCGTCCCTGGGCTCCACCGCGAACGGCAGGCCGAGCACCAGGATCGCGGTCATGTTCAGCCACAGCACCTGCAGCGGCAGGATCGGCAGCTCGGTGTTCACGACGATCGCGGCGACGAGCACCAGGCCGAGCCCGATGTTGGCGGGCAGCGCCCACACGATGAACTTCACCAGGTTGTCGAAGACGCCGCGCCCCTCCTCGACGGCCTTCTCGATGGAGGCGAAGTCGTCGTCGGTGAGGACCATGTCGGCGGACTCCTTGGCGACGTCGGTGCCGGTGCGGCCCATCGCGACACCGATGTCGGCCTGCTTGAGCGCCGGGGCGTCGTTGACGCCGTCGCCGGTCATGGCGACGACGTGACCGCCGTCCTGGAGGGCCCGGACGAGCCGCAGCTTCTGCTCGGGCGACACGCGGGCGAACACGGTGGTGGCGCGGATTCGCTCCGGCGGGACGCCGGCGCCGAGTTCCGCGCCCGTCATCACCTCGCCCTCCAGGCCCACGCGGGCGCCGACCGCGCGGGCGGTCGCGGCATGGTCACCGGTGATCATCTTGACGTCGACGCCGGCCTGGTGGCAGCGCTGGACGGCCCGCGCGGCCTCCGTCCGGGGCGGGTCGATCATCGCCTGCAGCCCGAGGAAGGTCAGCCGGGGAAGCTCGTCCAGGCCGGTGGCCGTGGTGTGCGCGCGGGCGAAGGCGAGGACGCGCAGCGCCTCCGCGCCGAACGCCTCGGCGCGGGCGACGGCGCCGTCCTTGTCGAGGGGCGCGGGCTCGCCGTCCGGGCCCGCCTGGTCGTCGCACAGCTCCAGGATCCGCTCGACGGGCCCCTTCACGTGGACGACCCCGTCCGTGTGGAGGGTGGCCATGAAGCGGCGCTCGCCGTTGAACGGCAGCGTGGCGAGCCGCTCGGGGACGGTGTCGACGCCCGCCTTGGCCGCGCTCGTCACCAGCGCGCCCTCGGTCGGGTCGCCCGCCACCTGCCAGCCCTCGTCCCGCCGGACGAGTTCCGCGTCATTGCAGGCGAGGCCGGCCGTGAGGAGGTCGCGCAGCACGGGATGCCCGGCCGGCTCGACCGGCTCGCCCCCGGCGTGCACGGCCCCTTCGGGGGCGTAGCCGGTGCCGGTGACCGTGTACTCGCGGCCTCCGGCGACGACGGCGGTCACCGTCATCTGGTTGCGGGTGAGGGTGCCGGTCTTGTCCGTGCAGATGACCGTGGTCCCGCCGAGGGTCTCGACGGCCGGCAGGTGCCGGACGATCGCGCCGCGGCGGGCCATCCGCGCCACGCCCAGCGCGAGCGTGACCGTCATGACGGCCGGCAGCCCCTCGGGGATCGCGCCGACGGCGAGCGCGACCGCGGCGGTCAGCATCTCCGTCGTCCCGCGCCCGCGCGCCACGCCGAGCAGGAACGTCGCGGCGGCCAGCACGAGAATCCCCACCGTGACGATCTTGCTGAACTGGGTGATCTTGCGGGTGAGCGGCGTCTGGACCGCCCGGGTACCGCGCATGAGGCGGTGGATGTCGCCGAGTTCGGTGCGCGCCCCCGTGGCCACGACGACGCCCGTGCCCTGGCCGCGCGTCACCAGCGTGCCGGAGAACGCCATGCCGGTGCGGTCGCCGAGTTCGACCCCGGGCGTGGCGGCGGGGTCCTTGGTGACCGGCACCGACTCGCCGGTCAGCGCCGACTCGTCGGCGGCCAGCTCGTCGGTGCGCAGCAGCCGCAGGTCGGCGGGGACCTTGTCGCCGGCGGCGAGCTCGACCAGGTCGCCGCGGACGAGCTCGGACGCGGGCACGCTCCGGCGCCCCCCGTCCCGGAGCACGGTGGCGGTGGTCTGGGCGAGAACGGCGAGCGCGTCGAGCGCCTTCTCGGCACGGGACTCCTGGACGAACCCGACCACCGCGTTCACGATGACGACGCCGAGGATCACCAGCGCGTCCACGTGCTCGCCCAGCAGGGCCGTCACCCCGGCCGCGCCGAGGAGCACGTAGATCAGCGGGCTGTTGAACTGCGCCAGGAACCGCAGCACCGCGCCGCGGCCCGCGGCGGCCGGGAGCGTGTTCGGCCCCTCCCGCGCCAGCCTCCCGGCCGCCTCGGCGGCGGGGAGACCGCGTGCGGGGTCGGTGTCGAGGGCGCGGGCCACCTCGTCCGGGGGCAGGCCGTGCGGTGCCGCGGCGTCCGTCATGCGGACGCGCTCGCGGCACCCCTGGGCAGGTCCCGCGTGGGGACGCGGCGTCCGGTGAGGAGCTCGGGGCGCAGGCAGATGTAGCGGTCGCGTTCGACGGGCGCCCAGGTCCGCAGCGGGAGCCGGTCGAGGGTCCGCAGCTCGTCCGGGTCGGTGACGTGCCGGGCGGGGCCGACCGCGACCACCGACCAGCCCGTCCGGGCCGCGATATCGAACTCGTCGACCTCGAACGCGACGATCGTGCCGGCGGCGGCGGTGGCGAGCCGCGAGGTCCGGGACACCTTGATCACGATGTTCGTGCCGTCGAACACGAAGTTGACCGGCTGGACCGCCGGGAGCGCCTGGTGCGTGAACACGATCCGCCCGATGGCGGCGCGCGAGAGCAGCGCGAGGCATTCGTCCCGGTCGAGGATTTCCAGACCGCTCTGGTCGAGGTGCATGTCAACAGTCTTCTGGACCGGGTGACGGACGGTCAGGGACGTTGGTCCCGGCGAACGTCCCCTGGCCGGTTTCACTCCCACGTCCCCTTCGGCTTCGCGGCGTCCGCCTTGAGCTGGGCGGCGAGCGCGGCGGCCTGTGTGCGGCGGCTCATCCCGAGCTTGGCGAACAGGTTGGAGATGTAGTTCTTCACCGTCTTCTCCGCCAGGAACATCCGCTCGCCGATCTGCCGGTTCGTCAGCCCCTCCCCGATCAGCTCCAGGATGTGGCGTTCCTGCTCGGTCAGCCCCTTGAGGGGGTCCTTCTTCTCCTGGCGTTCGCGCAGGCGCTGCAGCATGCGGGCGGTCGAGCGGGGGTCGAGGAGCGACTGCCCGGTGGCGACCGTGCGGACGGCGCCGACCAGGTCGGAGCCGTGGATCTGCTTGAGGACGTAGCCGGCGGCCCCGGCCATCACCGCCTCGAAGAGCGCGTCCTCGTCGTCGTAGGAGGTCAGCATCAGGCAGGCCAGGCCGGGCATCTGGGACCGCAGCTCGCGGCAGACGCTCACGCCGTCGCCGTCGGGCAGCCGGACGTCCAGGACGGCCACGTCGGGCCGGGCGGCGGGGATGCGGGCGAGGGCCTGCTCGGCCGTGCCGGCCTCCCCGGCGATCTCGATGTCGTCCTCCGCGGACAGCAGGGCCGCGACCCCGCGCCGCACGACCTCGTGGTCGTCCAGCAGGAACACCCTGATCGGCTTCGTGTCGCCCGCGTCCGGCATCGGATCTTCCTTCTCCTCGATGGTGACGGATCACAAGGTACCCGCCGGACGTTCGGCGACGCATCGCTCGGACGTCCCGCGCGGGGAGGACGAAGGTCCCCCGCGGCCGTCGATTGACAGTTGCGGGGATACTGGCCGTGTGGCTGACGAATCTCGTTCCGGTGCGGATCGGGCGAAGCTGATCCTGCCGCAGCTCCAACTCGATGATCTGCTGATCGAGCTGCAGGCGCGGCTGGAGACCGCCCGCGCCACGCGCGACCGGGTGCACGCGCTGCTGGAGGCCGTGGTCTCCATCGGCAGTGACCTGGAGCTGGAGACGGTGCTGCGGCGCATCACCGAGGCCGCCACGACCCTGGTCGACGCGCGGTACGGGGCCCTCGGCGTGCTCAGCGACGAGGGGGAGCGGCTCATCCAGTTCGTCACGGTGGGCGTGGGCGAGGAGGAGATCGAGGCGATCGGGCACTGGCCGCACGGGCACGGCATCCTCGGGCTGCTGATCCGCGAGCCGCACGCCATCCGGCTGCCCGACCTGGGCGAGCATCCCGACTCCCACGGGTTCCCGCCGAACCATCCGCCGATGCGCACGTTCCTGGGGGTGCCGATCCGGGTGCGGGACGAGGTGTTCGGCAACCTCTACCTGACCGAGAAGGCCGGCGGCGGCGAGTTCGAGGACGAGGACCAGGTCGTGGTGACCGCGCTGGCCACCGCGGCGGGCGTGGCGATCGAGAACGCCCGGCTGTACGAGGAGACGCGGCGGCGGGAGCGGTGGCTGGAGGCGTCGGCGGAGATCTCCACCGCGCTCCTGTCCGGTGTCGGCACGCACCAGGTGACCGCGCTCGTCGCCGAACGGGCCCGGGAGGTCGCCGACGGCGTGCTCGGCAGCGTGGCCCTCGTCGACGAGTACGGGGACGGCTTCGTGGTCGAGGCCGCGGACGGCGACGGCGCCGACCGGATCCAGGGCTTGCGCGTCCCCCGGGACCACTCGGTCGTCGGGAAGGTCTTCGCCGAGGGCGCGTCGCTCATGCTCAACGACGGCGCCGAGGCCGCCCGCGAGGCCGGGGTCCGGTCCGGAGAGCCGATGACCGGTCCCGTGGTGGCGGTGCCGCTGGGCACGGGGCCCTCCGCGCGGGGCGTCATCTCGGTGCTCAACCCGCCCGGCGGGGCACCGTTCACCGACGGGACCCGGCGCCTCCTGGAGGCGTTCGCGGCGCAGGCGGCCGTCGCGCTGGAACTGGGCGACCGGCGCCGCGACACCGAACGGCTGGCGCTGCTGGAGGACCGCGACCGGATCGCCAAGGACCTGCACGACACCGTCATCCAGCGGTTGTTCGCCACCGCGATGACGCTGATGGCCGCCATCAAGATCACGCAGAAGCGGGAGGTGGCCGTCCGGGTCCAGCGGGCGGTGGACGACCTGGACGACACGATCCGGCAGATCCGCTCGTCCATCTTCGCCCTGCAGGCCCCGGCCGACGAGGAGTCGCTGCGCAGCCGCGTCCACGCCCTGGTGGACGCCGCGGCCGGGCAGCTGGGGTTCGCGCCGTCGGTCCGGCTGGACGGTCTTCTGGACACCGCCGTGGACGACGCGTCCGGCGAGCACCTCCTGGCCGTCGTCCGGGAGGCCCTCTCGAACGTGGCCAGGCACGCCGACGCCACCGAGACCGCCGTGGTGATCGACGTCGGCGACGAGGACCTGACCCTCCGCGTCGAGGACGACGGAGCCGGCATCCCCGAGGGCGGCCGCCGCAGCGGCCTGCGCAACATGGCCGACCGCGCCAAGGGGCTGGGCGGCGGCTTCTCCACCCGGGACCGGCCCGGCGGCGGCACCGTCCTGGTCTGGCGCGTCCCGCTCAAGCCGGGCTGAGCGGGACGCCCGTCAGGACTCGGAGAAGACGCCCGTCAGGACTCGGAGAAGTCGTCGCGGGACAGCCCCTTCTCCGACATCCTGTCCTCCAGCTCGGCACCGAGTTCCGTGCGGGTATCGGGCCGCCGGCCGCGCTCCTGGTCCGGGTCCCGGTCGGGATGCCCGCCCGGCTTCATGACGACCTGGTCGGTGTCGTCGGTCTTCGGTGCGTTCTCCTCCGGAGTCGTCATCTCCGCCCCCTAGATCGAATGGGTCGCCGGCGCTTCCCCTGCACGGCGCTGCTACCCGGCGAGGCCCCGCTCTAACGACCGGCGTCCCGGCCGGCCGTCACCGCGGCCTGGCGGTGCAGGGCGGACGCGATCTCCTCCAGCCGCCGCGCCGCCGCCGGGGAGTCGGCGAGGGTGAGGGTCAGCCCGGGGTGGCGCAGCAGGCCCGTCGGCTCCGCGCCGCGAATCGGGCGGTGGAAGCGGATGCACACGCCCCGCTCGGCGCTGGTGCCCAGGGTGAGCCCGCGGTCGGCCCACGAGATGCGCACGCCCGCCGCCTTCCACGCGGCGTAGGGGCCGGTCACCTCGGCGCCGGCGATGTTCTCCAGCGGCGAGCGCACCGTCCAGGGCCCGAAGCGGACGACGAGCCTGGACGCGGTGATCAGGGCATGGCACGTGTCCGGGCGGACTCCGAGTAGCGACAGCGGGCGCCGCAACCGCTCGTCGAAGGCGAACTCGTAACGCTCGGCATCGTTTTGTGAAGGCATGAGCACTCCCCGTGAACAGGTGTTTTGGGGTGACTACCCACGTCCGTCACGGCTACCGCGGGCGACTCCGGGAATTCATGTGCGGTTCCCGAATGTTCCGCGACATGGTGGGCACTGGGCAACGAACCGCCGGCCTCGGGGTGCCCGGCGGGTGGCAGGTAGGAGGAAGCGTGCCCTACACCTCATTCCGTGGACGGACCGACAGCGGCGACGCCGCCACGCCAGTGAAGCCGGCCCCGGCCCCCGGCGGACCGCCCGGGCCGGGGGAGAACCCGGCCCGCCGTGGCGCGCCGGGCTGCGGGGAAGACGGCGACGTCAAGCCCGAGCGGTGAGCCCCGGGACGCGGCGTCAGCGGAGTTCCTCCCGGGGCTCTTCGCGAGGCTCGGGCCGGTGGACGGCGAGCCCGGCCTTCGTCAGCGCCTCCATGCGCCGGCATGCCCGCCTGTAGAACTTCACCTGGACGTGCCGTCCGAAGACCCTGAAGCCGAGGCGCACGATGGGGTTGGGGTCGGGCGAAGGCTGCGAGAACGCGTGGATGTGGAACTCCACCTCGCCGGTGTCGAGCCATTTGCGGACCTCCTGGTCCATCTGGCCGCGTTCGAGGTGACCCTTCAGCGTCCGGTAGTTCCAGCCGTACACCCTCGCCCGGCGTCCGTCCTGCTCGACGACGCCGTCGACGACGCTTCCGACGCGCAGCCCGAGGTGGAAGCGCAGCCCGTAGAACCGGGCTTCGAGGAGCATGTCGCGGCCCGGCCCGGGCGGGCCCGAGTGGCGGATCCTCCGGATGATGGCCGGATCCGCGTACTGGTAGTCCTGGACGAGACGGCGGGCGGTCTCCCAGCTCCCCCCGGGGACCGGCGGGCCGGGCGGCTCGGACGGCAGCGGCTGCCGGTAGTCGTCGACGTGCCAGCCGCGTTGCGGGCGGTGCATGTCGTACCGCCCCGGATCGAAGTTGAGGGGACGCCTCGGCAGTTCGCCGTGCAACCGCCGCATCCGCCGCTGGGCGAGCCGGCTCCGTCTCATCGCGACGACTTCACCGGCCGCCGGTCGCGTGCGGGGCGCCGCTCCCGGGCCTGCCGTGCTCGGCGTGCGGTGGCCTGGACGGCGGCGTAGGTGGGGCCGCGCACCTGCTGCAGCAGGCCCGTGGGAGCCAGTTCGCGGATGGGGTGCAGGGCCGGATTGAAGCGCATGGGCTGCTGGTCGTCGCCCCGGGCCGGTCCCGTGAGCCGCAGTTCCCCGAACCGCTCCCAGGGGCCGAACTCGGTCGCCACCACGAGGTCGAACCGCAGCGGCCGCTCGTCCACCGCGTGCGCGAGCGCCTCCAGGCGCGCCGGGACGGCGGGCTCCCACTGCCCGACCGCGCCGAGCAGGACCTTCCGGTCACCGACCCGGTAGGCGAGCAGTGAACCGTAGAAGGCGGGGCTCCACCTGGTCATGGGGCGCAGCAGGCGGCGGCCGAGCACGGAACGTCCGGTCGTGGCCAGCAGCAGTTCGGCGGTCGACCCGTCGGGGACGTCCGCCTGCGGCCAGCGCAGCGCCAGGCCCAGGATGTCCGGCAGCGCCGTCGGCAGTCCCACCGCCCGGGAAAGGCGGGCGTGTCCCCGCACCTCCGCGGCGTCGTCCAGGAAGGGGACGCCCCAGTACTGGCCGGTCCCGTTCAGGCTCAGCGTCGCGTCGAACACGAGCCCTTCGGGGTGCAGCGGC
Source organism: Actinomadura sp. 6K520 (assembly GCF_004349245.1). GTDB lineage: Bacteria > Actinomycetota > Actinomycetes > Streptosporangiales > Streptosporangiaceae > Spirillospora. The sequence continues at coordinate 54,456 of NZ_SMLC01000027.1, forward strand.
CGGTCGCCGCGCAGCCGGGTCGCGAGGACGAAGGTCCGGGTGAAGGCCGCCGTGACCACCCGGGTCAGCGGATGCCGCCCGTTGCCCGGAACGTCCGTCCGCTCGGTCTCGACGGCCACGTCACCGACCATCCGCCCGCCCGAGAGCTCGGCGACGCGGCCGCAGAAGTGCGCCCACATGTGCAGCTGCATCTCCTTCGCGATGCCCACCCTGGCGTAGAGGAGCTCCGCCAGCCGGTCACCGCTCCGCGCCCAGGACTCGATCGTGAACACGAGGTCGCCCTCGCCGGTCCGCACCGCCCGGAACTCGATCTCCCCGGCTTCGAGGTGGCCGTGCAGGGTCGCGAACCGGAACGACTCCGGCGCGTGCTCCACCACCCGCAGCGGGCAGTTCCAGGGGCCCGGCATGTGGACGTCGTACTCGTCCCCGATCTCCAGGGACCCGGCGGCTCCCGAGATCTTGTCGAAGACGGCGACCTCCACCGGCGTCGCGGCGTTGAGGTCGTCGCCCACCCGCTTGATCAGCTCCGCGGGGGTCAGCGGGCTGCCGGAGATGCGGACGACGTACCGCCGCTGGAAGACCGGTCCCACGCCCTGCCGCGCGTCCTGCACCCTGTCCCCCTCGTGGCGCGGGATCCGGTCGACGTCCATGGGCGCCTCCGTGTGCAGCCTGGTCCGCGGTGTCCGGCGGGAACGCAGCAGCCACCGCCATGCCGCGATCCCCATGCCCGCGGGCCAGCGCACCGCACGCGCGCGCCACAGCCAACGTCCTCGCACCGCGTTCCCCCCGGATGTTCGCCCTCGTCGTTCCGCCCGGCGTCCTGGGGAGACGCGCCGTGGCCTACCCCGCTCGACCAGGCCGAACCATGAACCCCGGGGACGGCGGCCCGGCCTCCGGCGGGTGCTGCCCGCGCTCGGTCCGGGTAGGGGTGCATCCGTGGCGGTGCCTTCTCGCGAAGGCCGGGTATGGGGGATGTGCGTGGGCGATGGCTCGACCGGCACGTGCGCGCGGCCGGCTGGCGCGTGGCCGGTGCCGGGCGGCGGTCGCGGACCTGGGTGCTCGCCGGCGCGGGGCTGCTGGGATCGATGGTGGTGGCGCAGGTCCTGTCGGGCGTGCGTCCCGCACCGATCCGGCTGACGAGCGTCGTCGTGGTGCTGCTGGCGTCGAGCGCCGTGGCGTTCCTCGCCGGGCGGGACGGGGCCGGCCGCGCGCTGGGAGCCTTCGGCGCCGCGTCGGGCGCGGGGTACGCGGCGGAGTGGATCGGCGTCCGCGCGGGCGTCCCGTTCGGGGAGTACTCCTACACGTCGCTGCTCCGGCCCCAGCTGGGCGGGGTGCCGGTGATCGTGGCGCTGGCCTGGGGCGGCATGGGGCTGGCCGCGCACGCGGTCGCCACCGCGATCGTCCCGGAGAGCGGGCCCGGGCGCTGGGCGGCCGGGGCGTTCGCGCTGACGGCGTGGGACCTGTTCCTGGACCCGCAGATGCTCCGGCTGGGCCTGTGGACCTGGGTGCACGAGGGCCCGTACCGGGGCGTGCCGATCAGCAATCTCGCGGGCTGGCTGGTGGTGTCGCTGCTGGTCATGGTGCTGCTCGACCTGGTCGCCGGGCGGCCGGGGGCGGCGGCGCCCGGGGGGCTCGTCGCGATCTACGGGGTGATGGCGGCGATGGAGACGCTGGCGTTCGCGGCGGTGTTCGAGCCGCCCGACCGGGGGGTCGCGGTGGCCGGCGGGATCGCGATGGGGACGTGCGCCGTCCTGGCGTGGAGGCGTCGATGGCCGAGGTGATCGTGGTGGGCGGCGGCGTCGGCGGGATGGTCGCCGCGCTGCTGCTGGCGCGCGGCGGCCACCGGGTCCGGCTGTACGAGCGGCTCGACCGGCTCGGCGGGAAGCTCGCCGAGCGCGAGCGCGACGGCTTCACCTTCTCGCTGGGGCCGTCGCTGCTGACGCTTCCGGGGATCTTCCGCGAGCTGGGCGTCGGGCGCGAGCTGGTGGAGCCGGCCGAGCTGTGCCGCTACCGCTTCGCCGACGGCTCCGAGCTGCGCGCGTACCGCGACCCGGTCCGCATGGCGGCCGAGGTCGACCGGCTGGCGCCGGGGGAGGGGGCCTCCTGGCGGGCCTTCCACCGGTGGGCCGCGGCGTGCCTGGACGCGTCCCAGCGGACGTTCTTCGCCGGGCCGCTGGGCCGCCGTCCCGAGCAGGCGCGGCTCGGCGACCTCCGCGCGGTCGCGCCGGGCCGGACGCTGGACGGCCTGGCCCGCCGGTTCTTCCGCGACCCGCGGCTGCGCCAGTACGTCGGCCGGTACGCGACGTACGCGGGGTCGAGCCCGTACCGTGCGCCGGCCGCGCTCGGCTGCGTCCCGGCGATCGAGCACGGGGACGGCGGCTGGTACGTGCTGGGCGGGCTGCCCCGGCTCGCCGACGACCTGACCTGCCTCCTGATCGACGCGGGCGTGGACATCCGCACCGGCACCGAGGTGGCGGAGGTGGCCGCCGACCGGTCGGCGGTCTCGGGCGTGGTGCTCGCCTCCGGCGAACGGGTGGGCGCCGACGCGGTGGTCGTGAACGCCGACGCCGCGGCGCTGTACGGGCGCCTGCTTCCGGATCGCCGCAGGCTGCGCCGGCTCGCCCGGCTCGGCCCGTCCTCGTCGGCGTTCCTGCTGCTCGCCGGGGTGGCGGGGCGCACCGAGGGGCTGCCGCACCACTCCGTCGTCTTCTCGGCCGGCTACCGGCGCGAGTTCGGCGACATCTTCGACCGCGGGGTGCCGCCCCGGGACCCGACGATCTACATCGGATGCTCGGCGGTGGACGACCCGTCGCAGGCCCCCGGCGGCGCGGAGAACTGGGTGCTGCTCGTCAACGTCCCCGCGGGCGATCCGGGCCGCTGGCCGGCGTCCCCGGACGCCTACGGGGAGCACGTCCTGGAGACGCTGGCGCGCCGCGGCCACGACCTGTCGGGGCGGCTGCGGTTCGTGGAGACGTTCACCCCCGCGGACCTGCGCGACCGGTACGGCGCGCCGGGCGGCGCGATCTACGGCACCGCCTACCGCGGCGCGCTGGCGCCGTTCCGCAGGCCCGGCAACCGGGGGCCGCGGCGCGGGCTGTACCTGGTCGGCGGGTCGGCGCATCCGGGCGGCGGGCTCCCGCTGGTCGCGATGGGCGGCCGGATCGTCGCCGCCCTCGTCGAGGCGGACCTGCCGGCGCGGACGGGCGCGAAGGCGAGCTGAGGGGCCGGGATGAGGAGGGCGTGCTGCGGGTGCTGACCGCGTGCCAGGCGGTGGCCGCCGGGGTGGTGGCCGCGCGGCTGTCGCGCGGCCGGACCCGGCCCGCGCCGCTCGTGCCCGGGGCCTCGGGACCGCCGCCGCAGCCGGTGTCGGTGGTGATCCCCGCGCGGGACGAGGAGGCCCGGATCGAAGGCTGCCTCCGGCCCCTCCTCGCGGACCCCCACGTGTCCGAGGTGATCGTCGTGGACGACGAGTCGCGCGACGGCACGGCACGGCTCGCGGCGCGCCTCGGCGCCACGGTGGTCCCGGGGATGCCGCTCCCGGACGGCTGGGTCGGCAAGCAGTGGGCGCTGCACCAGGGCGTGTCGGCCGCGTCGGGCCCCATCGTGGTCCTGCTGGACGCCGACACCCGCCCGAAACCGGGGCTCTGCGCGGAACTCGCCGCGCTGGTCGGAACGTCCGGCCGAGCACCCGGCCGGCTGGTGTCGGCCGCCCCCCGGTTCGTGTGCGGCGGCACCGCCGAGCAGGCCCTGCACGCCTCGTTCCTCGCCGGCCTCGTCTACCGGTTCGGGCCGGTCGGCCCGGCCGCGGCACCGGACCGGCTCCTGGTCAACGGCCAGTGCATGGCCTTCCGGAAGGAGCCACTGCTGCGGGCCGGTGCCTTCGAGCGCGTCCGCGGCAACCTCACCGACGACGTCGCGCTGGGCCGGCTGCTCGCCCGGGACGGCTGGACGGTCGCCTTCCGCGACGCCGGCGCCCTGCTGGAGGTCGACATGCACGACTCGGCCGCCGGCGTGTGGCGCGAATGGGGGCGGTCGATCTCGCTCCGGGACGTCACCACCGGCGGCGCGCTGGCCGCCGACCTCGCGGTCGTCTGGCTGACCCTGGCCCTGCCGCCGCTGCGGCTGGCGACGGGCCGCCCGACCCCGCTGGACCTCGGCCTCCTCGGCCAGCGCCTGCTCCTGCTCGCGGCCCTGCGCCGCAGCTACGCGCGTCCGGGCGCGGGCCTGGCGCTGTCCCCGCTCCTCGACGCGCTGACCGCGGTGCGCCTGACGTGGTCGGTGCTGCGGCCGGCGCGCACCTGGCGCGGCCGCGGCTACGCCCGCCCGCCCGTCAGGCGCGGCGCCCCGCCACGGCGGCCTGCCCGAAGCGCAGCCCGATGAGGCACATCAGCGCCCCGGTCGCCGCGACGTGCGCGGCGGGCGCGAAGAGGAGCTGCAGCACCGGCAGCGAGAACACCGCCACGCGCGCGCCCCAGGCGAACGAGCGCAGCGCGAGGCTCGTGCCGGTCAGCAGCGCGAGGCCGAGCGCGAACGCTGGCGGGCAGATCACGGCGAAGCCACCGGCGAACGTGAGGATCGAACGGCCGCCGCGCCGGCCCGCGAACACCGGCCAGGCGTGCCCGGCCATCGCGGCTGCGACGGCGGCGTACACGGGCAGGACGCTCGTCCCGGTCACCGTCCCGAGCGTGCCCGTGGAGCCCCCGCCCGCGGCCAGCCCGACCAGGCCCGCCGCCGTGCCCTTCAGCATGTCCCCGGCGAACACGGGGACGGCGGCCTTCCGGCCGAGCTGCTCCATGACGTTCCAGAAGCCGGGGTTGCGGTCGCCCGCCTCCCGCGGGTCCAGGCCGTGGGCGCGCCCGACGAGCACCGCTACCGGCACCGAGCCGAGCAGGTAGCCGCCGATGACCGCGACGAGCAGGGGAGCCACCGATCCGAGCGTCATCGCCTCGTTCCACCTCATCAGGTACGCGGGTGCGGACGCCATGCGGTACATGGCGTTCGACCGGCCGGAGCTGCGCCGCACCGCCGGGCTGCCCTTCTGGCGGCTGCTGGGCACGGGCCGCGGCCGGTCCATGAGCCTCGGCGCCGACCTGCGCCGCTGGGCGCTGTTCGCCGTGTGGGACGGGGAGCCCGCGCTGGAGGAGTTCCTCGCGCGCTCGCCGGTGGCCGGACGGTGGCGGGACGAGGCCGCGGAGTCGTGGCATGTCCGGCTCGCCCCGCTCGCCTCCCGGGGCCGGTGGGGCGGCCGCGACCCGTTCGCCTCCGCCGGTACCGCCGCGAACACCGCCGGCGGGCCGGTGGCGGTGCTGACCCGGGCGTCGATCCGCCCGCGGCGGCTGGTGGCGTTCTACCGGTCCGTCGCGGGCGTGGACCTCGACCTGCGCCGCCAGGACGGCTGCCTCGCCTCGATCGGGGTGGGGGAGTGGCCGCTGGCCCGGCAGGCGACCTTCTCGCTGTGGGAGGACGCGGCCGCCATCGCCCGGTTCGCCTACCGGGGCGACGCGCACCGCACCGTCATCGAGCGGGTGCGCGGCGAGGACTGGTACAGCGAGGAGCTGTTCGCCCGGTTCGTCCCCTACGGGAGCCAGGGGACCTGGGACGGCCGCGACCCCCTGCGCCGCCGCGGCGCGGAGTGAGCTCCTCACCCGACCGGCCCCACGGAAGCGCGGTCCGCCACCGGCGGGGGCTCGTGCACCGGCGGGGGCTCCTCCGCCGCGCCCAGCTCGGAAGCGACCACGCAGGCGCGGGCGATGGCGGCCGACCCGGAAGAGCCGTGCGCCACCACGACCGTGCCGCTCAGGCCGAGCAGGGCGGCGCCCCCGTGCGTGTCCGCCGTGTAGAGCCGCGCGACCTCCGCGAGCCGCGCGGGTGGCGCGATTCCGGCGTTGGCGACCATCTCCAGGGTGGTCCGGACGCAGCCCTCGATGTTCTTCAGCACGACGTTGCCGGTGAAGCCGTCCGTGACGAGCACGTCGACCGTCCCTGCCAGCACGTCGTGTCCCTCCACGTTGCCGTGGAAGCGGACGGGCAGGCCCGGCAGCAACCGGGCCGCGCCGCGGGCCAGCCGGTTGCCCTTCCCCGGCTCGGTGCCGACGGACAGCAGGCCCACCGATGGGTCGGGCACGCCGAGGACGTTCCTCGCGTACGCGGCACCCAGCAGGGCGAACTGCGCGAGCATCTCCGGGGTCGGGTCCGACGTCCCGCCCGCGTCGACCAGCACGGTCGAACCGGTCAGCGTCGGCAGCGCCACGGCCAGCGCCGGACGCAGCACGCCCGCCCGCCGCGCGAACGCCCGCACCGCGCACGTCACCACGGCGCCGGTGGACCCGGCCGAAACGAACGAGCCGCCCCGCCGCCGCGCCGCCGCGCATCCGATCACGAGGCTCGACTTCCGCCGGGTGGCGGCTCCCGCGCCGCGCTCGGCCATCGGCACGACCTCGTCCGCGTGCAGGACCTCCACCTCACCGGCGCCGCCGTGGCGGCGCAGTTCGTCCGCCACCTCGTCCGCCCGCCCGGTGAGCACCACCGGGACGCCGTGGTCGCGGTGCGCGGCCAGGGCTCCCGGCACCGTCGCCGCTGGCCCGTGGTCGCCGCCCATCGCGTCCAGCACCACCGGGCGCCGCGCCCCGCCTCCGTCAGCCGCCGAATCCATCTCAGCCC